>NZ_JACCFP010000001.1:2654936-2974082 GCF_013410655.1 Nocardioides thalensis | reverse complement strand
CGCCGGCGATGGCCACCTGACCGGGGCCGCAGCCCACGACCAGGGTCTTCGTCGCGTTGATGCCCACGACCTCGGTCGCCACCTGCGGGAACACCTCGCCGAGACCGTCGTCGCCGGGCCGTCCCGCCGCGCCCTGCGGACCGGGCGGTCCGATCAGCACGCCGGCGAACTCGTCCGCGCCGAGGCTGAGGTCGGCGACGTCGAAACCGGCGACGGTGTTGTCCCGGACGTCGCGCCCGGTGACGCTGCCGTCTTTGATCTGCTTGCCGGTGATGAGGTCGGCCGCGTGGGCTCCTCCGGCGACGCCGAGCGCGACGCCGGCGACTGCGGCGATCAGTGCCGCGCGCGGCGTGCTCGCGACGAGCGAGCGGACTCGCGCGGCTCTCTCGGTTCTCTTGGTCCTGCTCATGCCCTCTTCCTTGTCGTTCGTGGTCAGGCCTTGACGCAGAGCGCCCAGGCGTAAGCGGTGATCGGGGCCTTGACGTAGCTCGTCATGACGACGGCCCAGCCCGATCCGGCGTCGTCGGCGGGTGCGCTCTCCGGCAGGACCGCGAGCTTCCCGCTCGAGCCGCCTCCGGAGAGGACCCGGGTGCCGTCGGGACAGGTGGCGACCCATGCCTTCGTGCCCTCCTTGGGGATGGTCGTGGGCTCGATGACGTAGACCAGGCCGGCCGTGCCGGCGGGTCCGGTCGGGCCCCGGTCACCCTGCGGTCCGCGGGGACCCTCGACGAGGGTGGCGAAGTCGTCCGGGGTGAGGCTCTCGTCTCGGAAGTTGGCGCCACTGAGGCCGCCGTCCCGGAGGTCCCGGGTGGTGATCGAGTCGTCCTTGATCTGCTTTCCAGTGACGACGAGGGCGGCGGTCGCGCTGCTGGCGAGCCCGATGAGTGCCGCCATCGCCGCGACCAGCAGGAGGGCCGGCATCGACGTACGTCGACGCGGCGCTCCGGACGCTGGGTTGGGCATCGGTGTCTCCTGTCTCAGGTCTGGTTGACGAGACAGGAGCGTCGAGGCAGAGCGTTGAGATCGCGTTGAGGCGCCGAGAGACCTCGCTCAGTGACCGACGGCGTCGAGCAGCCGGGTCGACGCCCTGGTCGCCGCCTCCGGGTCCTGGGCCTCGATCGCCGCGAGGAGGTCGGAGTGCTGGTCGTGGAGGTCGTCGCTGCCGCTCTCGGGCAGCAGGATCGTCGTCCGGAGGCTCTCCTCGAACCCGCCGTACAGGTCGTCGAGCAGCGGGTTGTGGGCCGCCGCGACCACGCGGAGGTGGAACGCGACGTCGGCCGCGACGAACCCTGCCGCGTCGCCCCGCTTCACCGCCCGCGTCCGCTCGGCCAGCGCCCGTCGCAACGCCGTGAGGTCGGCACGGGTACGGCGCTCCGCGGCGAGCATCGCGGCGTACGTCTCGATCGCGTGCCGGACCTCGAGCACGTGGCCGAGGTCCCGCCGGCCGACCTGTTGCCGGAGCAGAGCGGCGACCTCGTTGGGCGCGGCGACGTACGTGCCGTCGCCCCTCCGCACCTGGAGGACCCCGGTGTGGGCAAGCGCGCGGACCGCCTCGCGCACGGTGTTGCGGCTGACGTCGAGGGCGCGGGCGAGCTCCGGCTCGGGCGGGATCCGGGTGCCCACCGCCCACTCGCCGCTCGCCAGCAGCTCGCGCATGCCGTCGATCGCCTGGTCGACCAGCGACCGCGGGGTGGTCGAGGAGAGGGGCACGGGCGACTCCTTGGCTTTCGTCCAATCATCCGATGTCTGGCAGACTAGCGCTCATGTCCGCCGAGCTCCATCACCCCCGGCCTCGCGTCGCGACCTCCGGCGCGCGCGGCGGGGGAGCGCTGCTTCTCGTCGCGGTGCTGCTGATCGCCCTCAACCTCCGGCTCGGCATCACGAGCGTCGGCGCACTGCTGGACCGGATGGAGGACGACGGGCTGCCCACTGGAGTCGGTGCCCTGCTCACGTCGCTGCCGGTGCTCTGCTTCGCCGTCGTCGGCGCGACGGGGATGGCTCTCGCGAGGCGGGTCGGCGTGCACCGCGGGCTGGCGGTGGCCCTCCTGCTGCTCGGCCTCGGCCTGGTCGTGCGCGTGCTCGACGGCCCCGCCGTGCTGGTCGCGGGCACGTTCGTCGCCTGCTCGGGGATCGCGGTGGCCAACGTCCTGCTGCCCGCTGTCGTGAAGGAGCACTTCCCGACCCGTGTCGGCCAGGTCACGGGCGCCTACAGCGCCGTGCTGTCGCTGGGCGCTGCGTTCGCGGCCGCCGCCTCCGTGCCTGCGGCGGACGCCGGCGGGGGCTGGCAGGCCGGCCTCGTCGTGTGGGCGCTGGTCGCCCTGGTGGCATTCGTGGCGTGGCTGCCGTGGTGCCGCGTGCGGGACGCCGCCCAGGGCCGGCGTGGCGGCGGTCATCTCTGGCGCAGCCCCGTGGCCTGGGCGGTGACGGCCGTGTTCGGGAGCCAGTCGGTGTTCGCCTACGTCGCGATGAGCTGGCTGCCGAGCATCTACGCCGACGCCGGGTTCTCGGACGCCTCGGCCGCGCTTCACCTCTCCGTCTCGATCCTCGTGGGCGTGCCCGTCTACTTCATCGCACCGTCGCTGGCGATCAGGCTCGGTGCCCAGGGGCACCTGATCGCCGTGCTCTCCACGATGGTCGCGACCTCCTTCGTCGGCCTCGCCGTCGCACCCGTGGCCGGCTCGTGGCTGTGGGCGGTGCTGATGGGTGTCGGCGGCGCGGTGTTCCCGGTGTCGCTCACGATGTTCGCCCTGCGCACCCGCACCGCGACCGACACCGCGGCGCTCTCCGGGATGGCGCAGAGCGTCGGTTACCTCGGTGCCGCGGCGGGCCCGTTCACCGTCGGCCTGCTCAGCGACGCCACCGGGTCGTGGACGCTGCCGTGCCTCCTGCTCGCGGGCCTCGCCGCGATCCAAGTCGTCGTCGGCTACGTGGCCGGGAGGCCGGTCGTCATCGGCGAGGAGTCGGGCGCCGTCACGGCCTGATGATCCGCCGCTCGATCGCCGCCGCCACGGCGCCGGCGCGGGTGTCGACGCCGAGCTTGCCGTAGATGTGCGACAGGTGGGACTTCACCGTCGCCTCCGACACGAAGAGCTCGCGCGCCATCTCGCGGTTGCCGAGCCCCCGCGCGAGCAGCTCGAGCACCTCCACCTCGCGCTCGGTGACGGTCGGGCCCGGCTGCGAGGTACGGCGCACCAGGGTCGCGGCGACGGAGGGCGCGAGCACCGTCTCGCCCCGGGCGGTGGCACGGATCGCGGCGAACAGCTCGGTCGGCGGCGCGTCCTTGAGCAGGTAGCCCCGGGCGCCGGCGTCGAGCGCCCGCAGGATGTCGGCCTCGGTGTCGTAGGTCGTCAGCACCAGGACCTCCGGCGGCTCCGGCAGCGCGCGCAGCCGGGACGTGACCTCGGCTCCGCCGACCGCATCGGCGCCGAGGCTGAGGTCCATCAGCACGACGTCCGGCCGCTGGTCGTGGACCGCGGTCAGGGCGGTGTCGAGGCCGTCCGCCTCGCCGACGACAGAGAGGTCGTCCTGCCCGTCGACGAGTGCGCGGAGCCCGGCCCGGACCACGGGGTGGTCGTCGACCAGGAGGATCCGGATCATCGGGCCGCCTCCATCGGGAAGCGGACGGAGACGGTCGTGCCCTCGCCCGGGACGCTCTCCACGTCGGCGCGGCCCTCGAGCGCGGCGGCGCGAGCACGGATGCCGCTCAACCCGCGTCCCCGCAGGCCGCCGGCGCCGGTCTGCTCGGGGTCGAACCCGCGGCCGTCGTCGCGCACGTCGATCATCACCTCGTCCGGGTGGTAGGTCAGCGTCACCACGACGCGGGTCGCCTCGGCGTGCTCACGGACGTTCGCGAGCGCGCCCCGCGCCGTACGGACCAGAGCCGAGGCGACGTCGGCACGCACCGGCGCCGGGTCCCCGTGGATGCGCACCTCGGCAGCGACGTCGGGGCCGAGCACGGCCAGCGACCGCCGAAGAGCGTCGGGGAGCGCCGCGGTGCCGCCGTCGCCGGCCAGCTCGGAGGGGGCGAGGTCGCGGACGACGCGACGCACCTCGTCGAGGCCCTCGCGAGCCGTCGTCGCCGCGGTCGTCACGTGCTCTCGCGCTGTGACCGGGTCGGCGGGCAGGGACTGCTCGGCCGCCTGGAGCAGGAGGTTGATGCTCGAGAGGCCCTGGCCGACCGAGTCGTGGATCTCGCGCGAGATGCGCGCCCGCTCGGCGAGGGCGCCGGTGCGGTGCTGCTGGTCGGCCAGGTCGGCCTGCGCCTCGGTCAGCTCGTCCAGCAGCGCCTGGCGCGCCTCGGCCTCGCGCTGGAGGGCGCGGTAGGCGACCACCGTAACCAAGGCGATGCCCACCGGGCCAACGACGAGCGTGGGGTCGACGGAGTCGGTGATGCGCAGCCACCCGCCGGCGACCACGAGCGTCATGACCACGACGGTGGCGGTCGCGAGGGCGAACGGGACGACCTGGAGCACGGCGAACGCGACGGGCACCGCGCACCACGCGAACGACGGCGCCGCCAGGGTGAGCGCGGTCCACACCGACACGATCAGCCCGACCCACACCGACGGCCACCACGCCCGGCCGGCCAGCGCCGGGCGGGCGGCGTACATCAGCAGGAGGCAAGCAGCACCGACGAGGACGGCGACACCGGCCGCGTCGAGACCGTGCCGGTCGACGTAGCGCGCCGCGCACGTCACGACCATCACCGCGAGCACCAGCTGCAGCCACGCGTCGAGCCGGGCGGCGGGGGCGAGGATCCCGCGGAGCCCGGGACGGTCGCTCTGCACGCTCATGATCGGTTCAGCGTAGGGACTCCGGCCGATCGCGGCATCAGCCGATTGGCTATCGGATCGTGGCCGGCTGCCCGACGTACGCCGGCGCCGGGGCGAGCACGCTGGTGGCGACCCACCAGACCCGAGGAGAGACCCACATGCGCAAGACCACCGTCCTGACCGCGACCGCCGTCCTGCTGCTGGCCGGAGCCGCGCCGTCGATCGCAGCCACGCAGGACCCGCGGCCGAGCAGCTACCAGCTCACCGGCGACCCCGGTGGCTCGCGGTTCGAGGGCATCGGCGCCGACCAGCGCCGCGGCCTGTTCTACGTCAGCGAGACGACCGGCGGTGAGATCCACCGCGGCAGCGCCGGTCACGCGGTCACCGAGGAGTGGCTCGCCGGCGACGGCACCGACGGACGCTTCACCGCGCGCGGCATCACGGTCGACGCCGCCGGCAGGGTGTACGTGGCTGGCGGCCCGAACGGCATCGGCACCGGCCGCCCGGACCTGTGGGTCTACGCGCCCGACGGCTCCCTGCTCGCCGCGCTCCGCGCGCCGGGCAACGACGTCTTCCTCAACGACGTTGCGATCGGTCCGGACGGTGCCGCCTACTTCACCAACTCCAACGACCCGCAGGTCTTCCGGGTCGCCGACGACGGCGACGGCTGGGACGCGGCCCTCTGGGCTGACGCGACTGGCACCGTGGAGCGCCGTACCGGCTTCAACCTCGGTGGCATCGTGCTCACGGCTGACCGGACCGCGTTCGTGGTCGCCCAGGGCAACACCGGGCAGCTGTGGCGGTTCGACACCCGCAGCGGCGCGGTCACCGAGGTCAGGACGCGAGGCGCCGACCTGGTCAACGCCGACGGCCTGGTGCGCCGGGGTGGCACGCTCACCGTCGTGCGGAACTTCTCCCGGATGCTGGCGACGCTGCGCCTCTCCGCCGACGGCCGCACCGCCGAGCTGGTCCGCCAGCAGGCGACCGACCCCGACCGGGTGCTCACGACCGCGAAGGCGCTGCGCGGGCGGGTGCTCTACGTCGACAGCAAGTTCGACGAGCAGGTCGCGTCCGGGCCCTACGAGGTCGTGACCTCACCGTTCGCGCGATGACCCGACGTACGACGGGCGCGGTGCTCACGGCGGCGGTGCTGGTCGCCGTGAGCGCCTGCGCCGGCACCACGTCTGGCGGCTCGCCGGACGAGTCCGCGTCGCCGTCGGCCGCCGACCTGCGCGAGCCGACCGCGCGGGCCGAGCGGACCGAACGGTCGCGGACGGAGGTCGACCGCGGGCGCCGGGCTCGCAACACGGCGACCCAGGCCGAGCTCGACGCGCGGCTCCGGGACGCCGCCTGGGGCGACGACGTCGCCACCGCTCGACGGCTGATCGCACAGGGAGCCGACGTCAACGCCAAGGACGAGACCCAGCAGTCCGCCTACCTGATCGCCACCAGCGAGGGCTACCTCGACCTGCTGCGGCTCACGCTCGCCAACGGCGCGCGGATCGACGACAAGGACAGCTGGAACGGCACCGGCCTGATCCGCGCGGCCGAGCGCGGGCACGCGCTCGTCGTCGGCGAGCTGCTGCAGGCGGGGATCGACCGCGACCACGTCAACCGCATCGGCTATCAAGCCGTGCACGAGGCGGTCTGGCTCGGCGAGGACGACGCCGACTACGCGACGACGGTGCGGGTGCTGGCCGCCGGCGGCGTCGAGCTCGACCGGCCGTCAGTGGAGGAGCGGCTGACGCCGCTCCAGATGGCGAGGGAGCGAGGATTCGCCGGACTGGAGAGGGTGCTGACGAGGATGACGACCGGACGACCCGCCGACGCGGACGCGGCTCTGCTCGAGGCTGCGCGCACGGGCGACCCTGACGGGGCGGCCGCTGCGCTTCGCGCCGGCGCCGACATCGAGGTGCGCGACGCCGCCGGACGGACCCCACTGCTACTCGCTGCGACGTACGACCGGGTCGAGGTGGCCCGCCTGCTCGTCGCCCTGGGTGCCGACCCCGACGCCCTCGACGACCGGCACGACACGCCCTGGCTGGTCACCGGCGTGACCGGCAGCGTCGCGATGCTCGAGACGCTGCTGCCCGCCGGGCCGGACCTGACGATCGAGAACCGGTTCGGCGGCCTCTCGGTGATCCCGGCGAGCGAGCGCGGCCACGTCGACTACGTCCGCCGGGTGGTGCGCACGCCGATCGACATCGATCACGTCAACCGGCTCGGCTGGACCGCGCTGCTCGAGGCGGTGATCCTCGGCGACGGCGGCCCTGCGCACCAGGAGGTGGTCCGGATCCTGCTCTCCGCCGGCGCGGACCGGTCGATCCCGGACGCGGACGGCGTGACCGCCCTGGACCATGCGGAGCGGCGGGGGTTCGAGGAGATCGCGCGGCTGCTCCGTCGGTGACCCTCCGCGGTGGTCGAGGAGGCCGGCCACGGCCGTCACGAGACCCCTCCCGGTGGTCGAGGAGGCCGTCCACGGCCGTCACGAGACCCTTCTGGTCAGGGCTTACCGATTTACGTGGTTGCTCGCCGCTTGGGTCGCGGTGCTTGGTTGCTTTGCTGCGTCGGTTTCAGGCCGTCTGCGGTCGTCGTTCTGTGGTCACGGTACGACGGCAACGGGCGGTCGGTGGTTGAGGTGCGAGGCCGGCCACGGCCGAGCCTCGAAACCACCGATCCAGGGTGGTCGAGGAGCCGTGTTCAGGGTGGTCGAGTAGCCCGAGCCGCTAGGCGAGGGCGTATCGAGACCCACTTCCCGTCCACAGGCGGTGATCGAGAATTCCCTATCCACAGGCGGGTTTCCGGCGTCTGGTTGTGTCGGTCCCCGGTAGTTCAATAGGGGTCATGGATCTCGGGACGGCACCCCTCTTCGACCTCCCGGCCGCACCCCCGGCCGGCACGGTCGACGCGCCGTTGACCGAGGCCCCGCTCTCCCGCGCCGACGAACTGCTGAAAGGGATCGCGCAGCGCCGGAGGATCATCACCGACCAACAGCTCGGCGAGGTCCGCGACATCGCCGAATGGGCCATGCAGCACACCGTCGAAGTCCCGGAGGACGCCTCCACCCTCACCGAACGCGGCCTGGACACCGGCCTGCCGCTGGCGGGTGAGGGTGCCCCGTTGATCTCCGACTTCGCCGTCCTCGAGCTCGGCGCCATCCTCGCCCGCGGGATCGACTCGGTCCGCAACTACGTCGGGCAGGTCGTGGAGCTCTCCCACCGCCTCCCCCAGGTCTGGGCCGGTGTCCTGGACGGCCGCGTGCCGGTGTGGAAGGGCCTGCGGATCGCCGACTGCACCCGCGACCTCGGTGTGGAGGCGGTGGGGTTCGTGGATCAGCATCTGGCTCGGTTCGCCGACGGGCCGGTGGTTGAGGTGCGAGGCCGCCCGCGGCCGAGCCTCGAAACCTCCGGCCCCTACTGAGGCCACAGGTCGATGCCCTGGGCCTATCTGCTCGAGTGCGCTGACGGCACCTACTACGCCGGCAGCACCGTCGATCTCGACGCACGGATATGGCAGCACACCACGACGACGACCTCGGCGCGGCCTACACGCGATCGCGACGCCCAGTGGTGTTGGTGTGGAGCGGCTGGTTCGACCGCATCGACGACGCCTACGCCTTCGAGAAACAGATCCAGGGCTGGAACCGCCGCAAACGACAAGCCCTCATCAACAACGAGTGGCACCAGCTCCCAGCGCTCTCCCGCCGCTCCGCTGTACAACGCCGCGACGCCGAGGCCGACCACCCCGACCCGCCATCCCGCTGAGGCGCCGGAGGTTTCGAGGCTCGGCCGCGGGCGGCCTCGCACCTCAACCACCGGCAACCCCCGTCACCGCGGAGCAGATCCGCGAATGGTGCGCTGCCGCGGGCACCATCATCGTCCGGCCCGTCCTCGACGTCGCCGGCCACGAACCCACCGGCGCCTACGAGATCGCCGAACGCCAAGCCCGCCAAGTCCTGCTCCGCGACCAGACCTGCGTGTACCCGCACTGCAATCGTCCCGCCGAGGCCTGCGACCTGGACCACGTGATCCCCCACGCCAAGGGCGGCGTGACCTGCCCGTGCAACCTCGCTCCGGTCTGCCGCGGACACCACCGCTTGAAAACACACCGGGCCGGCTGGGCGTATCGGGTCCTCGCCCCCGGCATCTACCACTGGCGCGGCCGCACCGGGCACCAGTGGCTGGTCACCCCCGGCGGCACCTACGCCCTCGACACCCGACCCTGCCCCGGCACCTCGACGACGGACTCGACCGACCCGCCCGACGAGTAGCCACCACGCCCCGCACCCCGCCGAACCCCACCATCGGCGGGGGCACCGGCATGCCATGGGGGCCGGTGCATGGTCAGCGCAGACGCGGCAGTGGATCGGCCGAGCCGAGTCGCCACACCGCGGTGCCGCGCAGCCCGAACCGGTGGGCGAGCTGCACGCGCAGGCGGTAGGAGCGTCCGTCGGACCACCGGAGCTCGGTGCCGTTGGACAGCGTCGCGGCCCATTCGCCCACCTTGCGGCGGAACTCGGCCTCGGCACCGTCCTCGCGGACGAGGCGACGCGCGGCGCGGGGACTGAGCGAGCGCCCGGTTCCCGTCTCGGGCCAGGTGTAGCCGTAGCCGGCGACGCCGAGCTGGACCTTCTCGGCAGGAACCTTGCGCAGGAGTGCGCGGACCGCGGCTCGCTGCCAGGGAAGCGGTCCGATCGGGCCCGGGTCGGACCAGGTCGGCCCGCTGTAGTCGTAGGCCATCAGGTCGACGACGTCGGCGTGGCGGGCGAGGCCGCTGAGGCGGTAGCCGTGCTCGCGGTAGGCACGAATGCTGGTGGAGGCGCTGACGTCGATCGACACGGTGCGGTGCGGGGGCATCGCGCGCTGCAACGCGGCGACGAACCTCACCAGGCCGGGGCCGTCGCTGGCGCGCACCCGCTCGAGGTCGACGTTCACGCCGTCCCACGGTCCTTGCCGTACGGCGACCGCCAGGCGAGCGGCGACGCGACGGATGTGGCGGGGGCGGTCGAGCAGGCGGTGCAGCGCTCGCGGGTCGAAGGCCCCGAGCCGGTTGCTGTAGTTGGACACGAGCAGCTCGGTGCGGAGCCCGTTGCGGCGGCCTGCTCGAGCCAGTCGGAGCATGTCGGAGGTGACCGGCGCCGTGCTTGCGCCGTCGGGGCGAAGACCGACGCCGACGACCGCGAGGGTGGTCAGCCCGTGGGCGTTCTGCCGCACCAGCCGGTTGGCCGCCGACGGCAGGATCCAGCCGGTGACCTCGTGGTCGGATCGCGCCGCCGACGCCTGCGGTGGCAGGACCGCGCCGGCCAGAGGCAGGGTGAGCGCGAGAACGCTCAGGACGGTCGGCGCGATCCGCTTCATGTCCCGATCATCGGCCAGGGGCCAAACGAGGTGCGGCCACGGTGGGGGCCACACGGCGCGTCGGCGTGAGCTGGCCGGCGACCAGGGCGGTGAGCGCGAGCCCGAACCCGATCGCCTGGAGCGGGCCGAACGTCTCGCCGAGCACGACGGCGCCGAGCGCCGCGGCGACGAGCGGCGAGAGCAGGCCGAGCAGCGCGACGGACGCGACCGGGAGGCGGCCGATCCCGCGGAACCACAGCACGTAGGCCGCGAGCCCGCCGATGACGCCGAGCCAGAGGTACCCGCCCGCCGCCTGGCCGTCGATCGCCGGGGGAGCGCCCTCGACCAGCGCCGTGAGTGGCAGCAGCACCAGGCCGCCGCCGGTCAGCTGCCAGCCGGCGAACGCGACCGGGTTGACGCCCTCGGGGCGTCCCCAGCGCTTGGTGAGCGTCACGCCCAGGGCCATCGACAGCGCGCCGGCGACGCCCGCGAGGACGCCGACGGGGTCGAGCGCGGCGTCGGGACCGAGCACCACCAGTCCGACGCCGGCCGCGCCCGCCATGCCCCAGCCGATCCGCCAGCGTGAGGGCGCCTCGCCGAGCACCACGACGGCGAGTACAGCGACGACGATCGGCTGCACCGCGCCGAGCGTGGCGGCGACCCCGCCGGGGAGCCGCTCCGCGGAGACGAACAGCAGCGGGAAGAAGAAGCCGATGTTGAGGGCACCGAGCACGAGCGAGCGCCACCACCATTCGCCGCGGGGGAGCACCCGCAGCACGGCGAGCACCAGCAGCCCGGCCGGGAGCGCGCGGAGCAGACCTGCGAGGAGGGGATGGCCGGGCGGCAGCAGCTCGGTGGTGACGAGGTAGGTCGTGCCCCACACCGCAGGTGCGAGCGCGGTGACGGCGGTGGTCGCGGGGACGGTGCTCGTGGTCATGGCTCCAGCGTCCGCCGGAACGATCGATGAGTCCAACACATGCTTTTCATCCCATCGATCGTGGATCTCGATGGATCGAGGGAGTACCAGCGCGAGGCGGTGCCCTAGGACAGGCGGTGGGCGCCCGCCGACGGGTGCGCCGTGAAGGCCACCGGCGCCCCGAGCCCCGCCGCGGCGAACGCGACCTCCACCGCCGACGTCGCCGCCGCGACCCGCTCGTCGGGCACCAGCGCGATGACGCACCCGCCGAACCCACCGCCGGTCATCCGCGCACCGACGGCGCCTGCCTCCACGAGGGTCTCGGCCGCGAGGTCGAGCGCCGGCACCGTGACCTCGAAGTCGTCGCGCAGCGACGCGTGCGACGACGACAGCAGCGGGCCCGTCGCCGCGAGGTCGCCGCGCCGCAGGAGGTCGACCACGGCGCGGACGCGGTCGTTCTCGGTCACGACGTGGCGGGCGCGGCGGCGCAGCACGTCGTCGTCGAGCCGGTCGAGCGTGCCGGGGTCCGTGACGTCGCGGAGGCTGGCCACCCCGAGGCGGCGTGCCGCCTCCTCGCAGGAGGTACGCCGCGCCGCGTACTCGCCGTCGACGTGGCCGTGCTCGACGCGGGTGTCGACGACCAGCACCCGCAGCCCGTGGTCGGCGGGTGCGAACGGCACCGGCTCGGTCGAGAGGTCGGCGAAGTCGCACAGCAGCACGTGCCCGTCGCGGCTGCGGAGCGAGGCGAGCTGGTCGAGGCCGCCCGTCGGTGCGCCGACCACGTCGTTCTCCGCCGCGCGGGAGACGGCGAGCAGGTCGTCGGCGCCGAGGTCGAGGCCCAGCAGGTCGGACAGTGCGCCGGTCACCGAGCACACGACTGCGGCCGAGGAGGAGAGACCCGCCCCGACGGGCACGTCGCTGTCGATCTCCACGCGGACCGGCGGCACGTCGTGGCCACGGTCGCGCAGCACCTTCGCCGGGCCGAGGACGTAGCGGACCCAGCCGTCCGGCAGCTCGCCGAGGCTGTCGACCTCCACGGTGTGCCCGTGCTGGGCCGATCGCGCAGCGAACCCGTCGGCCGTCGCCGCCGTCGCGGTGCAGCCCTGGGCGAGGGCGAACGGGAGGGCGAGCCCGGCGTTGTAGTCGGTGTGCTCGCCGATCAGGTTGACGCGCCCCGGCGCGCGCCAGCGCACGCTCACCGCGGCCGCCAGCGCTTCCAGAGTGCCGTCGCCTCGGCGCGGACCTTGCCGTCGTGCTCGAGCCGCACCTCGGCGGTGATCGCCGACTCGTCGGCCGCGGAGATGGTCGCGACGAGCGACACGCTGTCGCGCAGCGGAGCCGGGCGCTTGTAGCGGACGTCGATGCCCGCCGTCACGAAGGGCAGCAGGGCTCCGCCCAACGGCTCCCAGCCGTGCGCGAAGGCCTTGTGCGTGACCGCCGCGCCGCTGTGGCAGTCGAGCACCGTCGCGATGATGCCGCCGTTGAGGAAGCCCGCGCCGTTGTCGTGCTCCGGCCACGGCGTGAAGGTCGCGACGACCGTGCCGTCGCCCTCGTCGTACGACTTCAGCCGGAGGCCCTTCTCGTTCGCCGGCCCGCACCCGAAGCAGGGGAGGTCGGCGAAGTAGCGGTCCTGGAGAGCGTCCACGCGCGCACTCTGCCACGCGCGCGGTGAGGGGCCCTCGCCGGAGGTGGGAGATCCCTCCTCCGAAGGGAGGAACTGGGGGGCCGTTCCCGCATCCCGGCGGTGGGGCGCAGGTATCCAGTCATCGTGAAGATCATGCTGCCGGTCACCGGCTCCGTCGTCCTGGGCGCCGCCCTCACCTCGTCCGCTCTTGTCGGCGTCACCGCCGCCCACGCCGCGACGCCCCGCTGCCAGGGGGTGCAGGCGACCATCGTCGGCACCTCCGGATCCGACACGCTGGCCGGGACCAACGGCCGCGACGTGATCTGGGCCGGTGGCGGCAACGACAACGTCTCCGCGCGCGGCGGCGACGACCTGGTCTGCGCGGGCGGCGGCGCCGACGAGGTCCACGCCGGCAACGGCGCCGACCGGATCCTCGGCGAGAGCGGCGGCGACGAGCTCGACAGCAGCACCGGGCACGACGACGTCGTCTCGGGCGGCTCAGGCGACGACACCCTCATCGGAGGCAGCGACGAGGCCCGCCTCGACGGCGGCACCGGCGACGACACCCTGACCGGCAACGAGGCGGGCGTCGTCCTCGAGGGCGGCGCCGACGACGACCGCCTGCTGTCGCGCTGGCCAGGCGTCGTGCTCCACGGCGGCGACGGCGATGACTACATCGACGGTCACTGGAACCGCGACGCGGACATCGACGGTGGTGCCGGCAACGACACGATCGAGGCCGGCGGCGGCCTGGACGGCAGCCCGGCCAAGCCGGTGCGCGGCGGCTCGGGCAACGACGAGATCCTCGGGCAGGGCAGCCGGGACTACGTCGACGCCGGCCCCGGCAACGACACCGTCGACCTCGGTGACGGCGACGGCGGCTGGGCCCAGGGCGGCACCGGCAACGACACCATGACCACCGGCGAGACCAAGGACACCGCGCTGTTCGGCGGCGCGGGCAAGGACCGGCTCACGCTCGTCGAGGTCGGCTCGATGGCCGACGGCGGCGCCGACGACGACGTCCTGACCGGGAGCCTGTGGGACGACCAGCTCGACGGGGGCGACGGTTCCGACACCGCGCGCGCCGGCGAGGGCGACGACGCCCTGACCGGCGGCGACGGCAACGACAGCCTCTTCGGCGAGGAGGGTGCCGACACCTGCTCCGGCGGCGCCGGCACCGACACCTGCGACGGCGGCCCGCTCGGGACCCCCGCGCCGAGCTCGGAGGACCCCGACCTGTGCCAGTCCGACGTCGAGACCAAGATCAACTGCCGTGGTGACTCCGGTGACTGGACCGGCACGGCTGACGGCACCCTGGTCCACTCCGGTGGCGTGACCGAGACCTGGTCGGCGACGATCGACATGGACGAGCAGGCCGCCGGCTACTACTGGCTGGGCGACGCCGACATCGCCTGGACCGTGTCCGGCACCAGCGCCTCCGGCTGTGTGTACGACGGCGCCGCGACCCTCGACGGCCGCGCGGAGATGGCGCACTTCGACTGGGAGGGCGAGTACTCGGTCAGCCTCTGGCGCACCACCGTCACGGCCGAGGTCGTGATCGACTGCCCCCACGCGGAGCCGGAGACCATCGTCTACAACCCGATGAACACCAACGCCGCCGAGGCCGACGACCAGGCGCTCCCGCAGGGCCCGGTCACCGAGCTGTCGGGTACGGCGACGTACGTGCCGATGAACGCGCCCGAGGGGACGGCGACGTGGAGCTGGGAGCTGCAGCGCGCCTCGTGACCGAGGTCGGGACCGGGGCTACGGTGCCTCGCCCGCGGTGATCTGCTGGGCGAGGTACTGCTCGGCGCCGACGCGCTCGATCGCGTCGAGCTGGCTCTCGAACCAGTCGGCGTGCTTCTCCTCGTCGCGGACCATCTCCTCGAACACCGCGGCGGAGCCGTGGTCGCCGAGCTCGTGGCACTCCTTGGCCGAGGCGTTGAACTGCGCGACGGCGGCCTTCTCGCTCTCCAGAGCCAGCCGCAGCATCTCCTCGGCGGTCTCGCCCACGGTGATGGCGTTGAGCTTCTGCACGTTGGGGTGGCCGTCGAACATCAGGATCCGGTTGATGAGGTCGTCGGCGTCCTTCATCTCGTCGATCGACAGCTCGTAGAACACCTTCCCCAGCTTGGGCAGGCCCCAGTTGTCGAGCATGCGCGCATGCAGGAAGTAGGTGTTGGTGACGGTGAGCTCGAACGTGAGCGCGTCATTGAACATCTCGACGATCCGAGGGCTAACAGGCTGCACCGTCTACCTCCGCGGGAGTGGGGTCCGAGGACCCGATGGTCGCATCCCGACCCCCGGCTAAGGCCAGACTCAGGCCCCGGTTCGTCCGACGATCAGCTGGCGGCGCCGTCGGCGGCGAGCACGGCGTCCTCGCGCGCGTGGTGCTGGCAGACCAGCGCCTTGACCGTGAAGATGCACGAGCCGCAGTCCTGGGCGGCGCCGGTGGCGCGGCAGACGGCGGCGACCGTGCGGGCACCGTCGGCGACGGCGGTATCGACCGCTCTGTCGCTGACGACGCGGCACTGGCAGACGATCACGCCGTACTCCCGTTCCGGATGGGCTTGCTTGAGGTGAGGCTACCCTAAAGAACGCCGCCCTGGACAGGTGACGCCGGTCACCGGTCGGGCTGTTCGCCCCCAGCGGAACCGCGCCGGGAACGCCCGGATCGCACCCGGAGTTGAGTCCACATCACTCAACTCCGAAAGAGGGTTTCCATCATGTCCTTGAGGCGCCTGCCCCTCCTTCTCCTCGACGACGTCGTCCTCCTCCCCGGGATGGTGGTGCCGATCGAGCTCGACGAGACCGCCCAGGCCGCCGTCGACGCCGCCCGTGCCGCCGATCTCGACGAGATCCTGGTCGCGCCGCGGCTCGACGACCGCTACGCGTCGTACGGCGTGGTCGCCGCCCTGGAGAAGGTCGGGAAGTTCCGCGGCGGCGGTCCCGCCGCACTCCTGCGCACCGGCGGGCGCGCCCGCATCGGCAGCGGCGTGACCGGCCCCGGTGCCGCGCTGTGGGTCGAGGTCGAGCCGGTCGAGACGCCGGCCCCGACGGCCCGCGTCCGCGAGCTCGCCGCCGACTACAAGAAGCTCGTCGTCGCCGTCCTCCAGAAGCGGGAGGCCTGGCAGATCATCGACGGCGTCAACGGCATCGACGACCCGTCGGCCCTCGCCGACACCGCGGGCTGGGCGCCGTACCTGTCCAACGACCGCAAGCGCGAGCTGCTCGAGACGCCGGACGTCGAGCAGCGGCTCGAGCTGCTCGTCGAGTGGACCCGCGACTTCCTCGCCGAGAACGAGGTCAACGACAAGATCAGCGAGGACGTCCGCGAGTCGGTCGAGAAGCGCAACCGCGAGTACCTGCTCCGCGAGCAGCTCCGTGCGATCCGCAAGGAGCTCGGCGAAGACGAAGATGGCGAGGGCACCGGCAGTCCAGGCGACTACCGGGCGCGCGTCGAGGCCGCCGACCTCCCGGAGGCGGTGCGGGAGGCCGCGCTGCGCGAGGTCGACAAGCTGGAGCGCAGCAGCGACCAGAGCCCCGAGGGCGGCTGGATCCGCACCTGGCTCGACACCGTGCTCGACCTCCCCTGGAACGAGCGCACCGCCGACCGCACGTCGCTGACCGACGCCCGCGCGGTGCTCGACGCCGACCACCACGGCCTCGACGAGGTCAAGGAGCGGATCGTCGAGTTCCTCGGCGTCCGCGCCCGGCGCGAGGAGCGCGGGCTGTCCGTCGTCGGCGGCCGCGGCTCCGGCGCGGTGATCCTGCTGGCCGGGCCTCCGGGCGTCGGCAAGACCTCGCTCGGCGAGTCGGTGGCGCGGGCGCTCGGGCGGAAGTTCGTCCGGGTCGCGCTCGGCGGCGTGCGCGACGAGGCGGAGATCCGCGGTCACCGGCGGACGTACGTCGGCGCGCTCCCCGGCCGGATCGTCCGGGCGATCAAGGAGGCCGGGACGATGAACCCGGTCGTGCTGCTCGACGAGGTCGACAAGGTCGGCAGCGACTTCCGCGGCGATCCCGCGGCCGCGCTGCTCGAGGTGCTCGACCCGGCGCAGAACCACACGTTCCGCGACCACTACCTCGAGCTCGACCTCGACCTGTCCGACGTCCTGTTCATCGCTACGGCCAACGTCCTGGAGACGATCCCGAGCGCGCTGCTGGACCGGATGGAGCTGGTCACGATAGACGGCTACACCGAGGAGGAGAAGGTCGCGATCGCCCGCGACTTCCTCGTCCCGCGCCAGCTCGAGCGCGCCGCGGTCACGGCCGAGGAGGTCGTGGTGACCGACGACGCGCTCCGCGAGCTCGCGGCCAACTACACCCGGGAGGCGGGCGTGCGCGTCCTCGAGCGACTGCTGGCCAAGGCGTTCCGCAAGGCCGCGCTCGGCGAGCTGCCGACGACCATCGACGAGGCCGCACTGAAGGAGCTCGTGGGCAAGCCGCGGTTCACGCCGGAGGCGCACGAGCGGACGTCGGTCCCGGGCGTCGCCTCCGGGCTCGCGGTGACCGGGATGGGCGGCGACGTGCTCTACATCGAGGCGTCGACGCTCCCGGGCGACAAGGGTGGGCTGACGATCACCGGACAGCTCGGCGACGTGATGAAGGAGTCCGCGCAGATCGCGCTCTCCTACGTTCGGGCGCACGCCGACGAGCTCGGCATCGCTCCCGAGCTGCTCGACCGGCCGCTCCACCTGCACGTGCCCGCGGGCGCCGTACCCAAGGACGGGCCGTCGGCAGGTGTCACGATGACGACCGCGCTCGTCTCGCTGCTGACCGGGCGCACCGTCCGGGGCGAGGTCGGCATGACCGGCGAGGTCTCGCTGACCGGCCGGGTGCTGCCGATCGGCGGCGTGAAGCAGAAGCTGCTCGCCGCCCAGCGGGCGGGGCTGACGGAGGTCTACCTCCCGCAGCGCAACGCGCCGGACCTCGACGACGTGCCCGCCGAGGTGCTCGACGCGGTCACCGTGCACCTCGTCTCCGACGTGCGGGAGATCCTCGGCACGGCGATCGCGCCGGCCACCGTGGACGCGGCGGCGACGACCGCCGCCTGAGCCGGGCCCGGGTCAGCGACCCGCGCGGAGCATCTCCTCGCGGGTCGCGACCTTGACCCGGGTGCGGCCGGCCGCCTCGCCCAGGGCGATCTCGTGCTGGTCGAGGCGCTCCCAGTGGTCGAACGTCGCGACGTCGACGCCGCGCTCGGCGAGGTAGGCGTCGACCGCCTCGGGCTCCCGCGCGGTGGCGGTCGGCGTCGTCTCGGCGAGCAGGTGCTCGACGGTCTGGGCGGCGTCGCTCTTGGTGTGGCCGATGAGGCCGACCGGGCCGCGCTTGATCCAGCCGGTGACGTAGGTGCCGGGGATCGGCCGGCCGTCGAGGTCGAGGACCCGGCCCTCGTCGTTGGGGACGACCGCGGAGCGCTCGTCGAACGGGAGGCCCGGCAGCGCGGTGCTGCGGTAGCCGACCGCCCGGTAGACGCCCTGCACGTCCCAGAACGTGTGCTGGCCGGTGCCCTCGACGTTGCCGTCGGCGTTCGGCGAGTGGGTGCGCTCGGTGCGCAGGGTCGTCACGCGGCCGTCCCGGCCGAGCACCTCGACCGGCGCCTCGGCGAAGTGCAGGTGGATCCGGTGCGGCTTGCCGACGGGGTCGCGGCCGACCCAATTGGCGAGCGTGTCGAGCACCATCTTCTGCGCCTTGTGCTTGCCGATGTGCTCCATGCCGTGCTCGTCGACGTCGAAGCCCTCGGGGTGCACGATCACCTCGACGTTGGGGGAGTGGTTGAGCTCGCGCAGCTCCAGCGGCGAGAACTTCGCGTACGCCGGGCCGCGGCGCGCGAAGACGTGCACGTCGGTGATCGTCTTGGCCTTCAGGCCCTCGTAGACGTGGTCGGGGATGTCGGTGGTCAGCATCTCCTCGCCGGTCTTGGCGAGCACCCGGGCGACGTCGAGCGCGACGTTGCCCACGCCGATCACGGCCACGCTGGTCGCGTCGAGCGGCCACTCCTGCGGGTCGTCGGGGTGCGCGTCGTACCACGACACGAAGTCCGCGGCGCCGTACGTCAGCTCCTCGCCGGGGATGCCGAGCTCGCGGTCGGCCTTCGCGCCGGTGGCGACCACGACGGCGTCGTAGAACTCGCGCAGGTCCTCGAGCTTGACGTCGACGCCGAAGTCGACGTTGCCGAGGAACCGCACCTCGGGCTTGGCGAGCACGCGGCCGAGCGCCTTGATGATCTCCTTGATGCGCGGGTGGTCCGGCGCGACGCCGTAGCGGACCAGGCCGTACGGCGCGGGGAGCCGCTCGATGATGTCCACCGACACGTCCGTCTCGGACTTGGTGAGGATGTCCGCGGCGTAGATGCCGGCCGGGCCACCGCCCACGATCGCAACGCGAAGAGTCATGTCGACGAGTCTGTCGACGGCCGCGGTACGGCGGAACGAGGTCGCGGTTGTGCTGTCACAAGGTAGCCTTGTGACCTGTGTTGGGTCCCCACGTGCCGGAGCTGCGCGCCCTGGAGCTGCTCGCGGCCGTCGCGCGGGCGGGCAGCCTGAGCGCCGCGGCGGAGGAGCTGGGCATCAGCCAGCAGGCAGCGTCGTCGCGCGTGCGCACCATGGAGGCCCTCGTCGGGGCGCCGCTGCTGACCCGGTCCCGGCGCGGCTCGGCGCTCACCGAGACCGGTGAGCTGGTCGTGCAGTGGGCCGACCGGGTCCTCGAGGCGGCCCAGCAGCTCGACGCCGGCATCGCGTCCCTGCGGTCCGACCAGCGGGCGCACCTGAGCATCGCGGCGAGCCTGACGATCGCCGAGCACCTGCTGCCCGGCTGGGTGGTCGCGCTGCGGTCGGCCCAGCAGCAGCGGGGGCAGGAGCCGACCGAGGTGACGATGACTGCGACCAACAGCGAGCGCGTGGCGACGCTCGTCGCGGACGGCGACGTCGACCTGGGGTTCGTGGAGGGGCCCGCGGCGCCCGGTGGCCTGCGTCGGCGCCTGGTCGGCACCGACGAGCTGGTCGTCGTGGTCGGGCCGGGGCATCCCTGGGCGACCCGCGGCCGCCGCCCGGTCAGCGCGGCCGTGCTCGCGGCGACGCCGCTGGTCGTGCGCGAGGCCGGGTCGGGCACGCGGACGGTCCTCGAGCAGGCACTGGCGGACCTGGACACCGCCCCGCCCGCCCTCGAGCTGTCGAGCACCGCCGCCGTCCGCGCGGCGGTCGCGGCCGGCGCCGGCCCCGCCGCGCTCGGCGCGCACGCCGTGCGCGACGACCTGGCGACGGGCCGGCTGGTCCGGGTCCAGGTGAGCGGTCTCGACCTGACCCGCCGGCTGCACGCCGTGTGGCGCGGCGGGCCCCAGCCGCCGCAGGGCCCGGCGCGCGACCTCGTCGCGTGGGCGGCGGGACACGCCGTGCGGGCGTAACGACGGGCTGACTAGGGTCGGTCGCGTGGGAGCGGGACACGGGCACGGGCACGCCGCCGGGCGGCACCGGTGGCGGCTGGCGGTCGCCTTCGGGCTGGTCGCCTCGTTCTTCGTCGTGGAGCTCGCCGTCGGCCTCCTCTCGGGCTCGCTCGCGCTCCTGTCCGACGCCGGCCACATGGCCGCCGACGTCGTCGCGCTCGGCGCCGCCCTCGTCGCCACCAAGATCGCCACCCGCCCCGACCGGAGCGGGCGGCGCACCTACGGGTCCTACCGCGCCGAGGTCTTCGCGTCCGGGCTGACGGTGCTGATCATGCTCGGGGTCGCGGTGTACGTCGCCGCGGAGGCCGTGGCGCGCATTGGCGACGAGCCGGAGGTGCAGTCGACCGCGCTGCTGGTCGTCGGAGCGCTCGGGCTCGTCGTCAACGCCGTCTGCCTGGTGCTCCTGCGGGCCGGCGCCGACGAGTCGCTGAACGTCCGCGGCGCCTACCTCGAGGTGGTCGCCGACGCCGCCGGCAGCGTCGGCGTGATCGCGGCCGGCGTGCTCGTCGCGGTCACCGGCGACGGGACCTGGGACGCGGCCGTGGCCGGCGCGATCGCGGTGTTCGTGGCGGTCCGGGCCGTGCTGCTCGGGCGGCAGGTGCTCGCGGTCCTCGGCCAGCACGTCCCCGAGGGGATGGCCGTCGACGAGGTCGTCCGCGACCTCGAGGCGGTGGCGGGCGTCGCCGGCGTCCACGACCTCCACGTGTGGACGCTGACGTCCGGGATGAACGTCGCGACCGCGCACCTGGTCGCGGTCGACGACTCGACCCACGAGGCGGTGCTGGCGGGTGCCCAGGCGGTGCTGCTGGAGCGGCACCGCATCGAGCACGCGACCCTCCAGGTCGAGTGCGCCCCGAGCCGGCAGTGCCACGAGGTCGACTGGTAGCCGGATCCGGGCCGAGGGCTGGTATCCTGCAGAGCAGATCCGCCCGACGCCCCGAGCCGTCCCAGTGGCAGCGCGATCGCGCGCGAGACCCGGAGCAGACGCGGACGATCGCACGGCGACTCGCAGGCGACCAGCAGGTCGGCTGTCGTCGCGATCAGCACGTACCCGGCGACGGCCACCACGGTCGCCGCCCAGGAAGGACATTCGTGGCTCGAAGCAGCCAGCGCG
This sequence comes from Nocardioides thalensis, assembly GCF_013410655.1. Classification (NCBI taxonomy): domain Bacteria; kingdom Bacillati; phylum Actinomycetota; class Actinomycetes; order Propionibacteriales; family Nocardioidaceae; genus Nocardioides; species Nocardioides thalensis. The sequence goes on along the minus strand of NZ_JACCFP010000001.1, from coordinate 2,952,879 downwards.
GACGCTCGCAGCAGCGCCGCTCCCGCTCCGGCAACCGACCCCGCCGCGACGAGGAGGGGATCATCCCGATCCTCGCCCGCGCGGTCCGCGAGGTCGAGTCCGCCGTCCAGCGGCGCTCGGCCGCGCCCGACGTCCGCACCAAGTACCAGGTGATCGCGCTGCTCGCCCGCGAGGAGCGCAACCGGGTCAAGGAGGACGAGGAGCTGAGCGACGCCAAGCGCGCCGACGAGCTCAAGCGCCTCGACGGCATCGCGACGATCCTTGCCCAGACCGCTGCCCGCGACTCGACGCTGTTCACGCTCCTCGCCGAGGACGCGGAGATCTCCGAGTCGGCGAAGGAGCTGCGGCGCGACATGCTGCGGCGCGCCGGCTACGAGGTCGAGGAGGAGCCGGAGCCCGAGCCCGACGTCGACCTCGGCGCCGCGCAGCGCCGGGTGGTGCCGCAGTCGGTGATCGCCCGCCAGCTCGCCAACCCGTTCCTCGTGCCCGACTTCTCCGCGGCCGCGCCCAAGAACGTCCAGCCGCGCCGCCTCGCCGGGTGGGAGCTGCTCGAGCCGCTCTTCCGCTCCTTCGAGCAGGCCGACAAGGGCGCCCCGTCGTCGATGGAGCTGCCCGAGCCCACCACGCTGAAGTCGCCGGCCGGCCGCGACCTGATGCTCCACCAGGCGCAGGTCATCACCGCCGCCCGCGAGGGCCACCGCACGTTCCTGCTCGCCGACGAGCCCGGCCTGGGCAAGACGGCGCAGGCGTTGCTCGCCGCCGAGGCCGCCGACGCCTACCCGCTCCTCGTCGCGGTGCCCAACGTCGTCAAGACCAACTGGGCGCGCGAGGTCGACCTCTGGACGCCCAACCGCACCGCGACCGTCCTGCACGGCGACGGCCTCGACGCCGACGGCTTCGCCGACGTGTTCGTCGTCAACTACGAGATCCTCGACCGGCACCTCGGCTGGCTCGGCACGCACGGGTTCCGCGGGATGGTCGTCGACGAGGCCCACTACATCAAGAACAAGACCTCCCAGCGGTCGCAGAACGTGCTGGCGATCGCCGACCGGATCCGGTCCCGCTACGCGCGGCCGCTGATGATGGCGCTCACCGGCACCCCGCTGATCAACGACATCGAGGACTTCCGCGCGATCTGGCAGTTCCTGGGCTGGATCGACGAGAAGAAGCCGCTGGGCGACCTGATGGAGGCGCTGGAGGAGACCGGCCTGGTGCCGACCGACCCCGGCTTCTTCCGCGGCGCCCGCCAGGCGGTCCTCGAGCAGGGCATCGTGCGGCGTCGCAAGATCGACGTCGCCGCCGACATCCCCGCCCGTCGCGTGGCCGACCTCCCGGTCGAGCTCGAGGGCGAGGCCGGCCGCTCCATCCGCAAGGCCGAGGAGGAGCTCGCCCGCCGGATGGTCGCCCGCTACGACAAGGCCCTGGAGACCCGCACCTCCGGTGTCGTCGTCGAGGGCATCGACCACGAGCTGGTGCGCCGGGTCGCGGTGTGGGAGCGCGAGGAGCAGTCCGACAAGACCGGCGAGAACGTCTTCGGGATGCTGCGCCGGATCGGCCAGGCCAAGGCCGGGCTGGCCGCCGACTACACCGCGCAGCTGGCGCGCAACGTCGGCAAGGTCGTCTTCTTCGCCAAGCACATCGACGTGATGGACATCGCCGAGGAGACCTTCGAGTCCCGCGGCATCCGCTACAGCTCGATCCGCGGCGACCAGACCTCGACCGTCCGCCAGCAGAACATCGACGCGTTCACCAACGACCCCGAGGTGCAGGTGGCGGTGTGCTCGCTGACGGCCGCCGGCGTCGGGCTCAACCTCCAGGTCGCGTCCAACCTCGTGCTCGCCGAGCTCTCGTGGACCGACGCGGAGCAGACCCAGGCGATCGACCGGGTCCACCGGATCGGGCAGACCGAGCCGGTGACGGCGTGGCGGGTCATCGCGACCCAGACGCTCGACACCCGGATCGCCGAGCTCATCGACCGCAAGGCCGGCCTCGCCGCCCGCGCGCTCGACGGCGCCGGCGAGGACGCCGAGGGTGCCATCGACCTGCAGACCGAGGCCCTGGTCGGCCTGCTGACCGCCGCGCTGGAGAAGCGGGGCTGACTGCGGACGCGGCCACCCGCTCACCTAGGCTCGCCACCGTGAGCGAAGGAATCAGGGTGGCCGCCGTCGACGACATCCCGACCGGCGAGGGGATCGTCGTCGACCGCGACGTCACCGGCACCGACGACGACATCGCCCTGCTGCGCGAGGACGACGGCACCGTGTGGGCGCTCAACGACACCTGCACCCACCAGACCGCCTCCCTGGCCGACGGCTGGGTCGAGGACGGCCACGTCGAGTGCCCGCTCCACGGCAGCCGCTTCTGCCTCCGCACCGGCGCCGTCGACGGTCTGCCCGCCACCATCGACACCGTGCCGCACCGGGTCGAGGTGCGCGACGGCGAGGTCTTCCTGTTCCCGAACGAGGCGCCACCCCCGGCCTGATAACCCCGCCACCGCCCGCCTCGTTGGTGTGACGGACGCCACTCGCGCCGGTCGGTGGCGGGAACAGAGGTCGCCGTGCGCCGCACACCTGCGCTCATCGCCGTCACCGCGTCGCTCGCTCTCCTCGCGCCCGCGGCGGGAGCGGGGGCGGGCCCCGCCGACCTGCGCGCCGAGCCGCGCGACCCCTACGGGACCGTGTGGAACATCGTCCCGCCGGGCTCCAACGGCAACATCGGGCTCCTCGAGCTGGTCGAGGTCATCGGCGGCCTCGGCACGACCGCGGTCGACGGCGAGAACGCGCCCGACAACTACGCCGACCAGCTGGAGATGTACGACGCGCTGACCACCCAGCGGCCCGGCGACATCTCCCGCGCCGACCTCGACGACCTCTACAAGCGCGCCGGCTTCACGCCCGAGACCGTCGTCAGCACGGACACGCCGCGCGACGGCGTCACGATCCGGCGCGACCAGTTCGGGGTTCCCTACATCCGCGGCGTCACCTACGAAGACACGATGTACGGCGCCGGGTACGCCGCGATCCAGGACCGGATGTTCCTCATGGACGTGCTCCGGCACACCGGAGCGGCGCGGATGGCCGAGTTCGTCGGCGACACGCCGGCCAACGTCGCGATGGACCAGGAGCAGCTGCGCACGGCGTTCTACACGCCCGAGGAGGCCGAGGCCCAGGTCCACGCCGTCGTGGAGCGGTACGGCGCCGAGGGCCGACGGCTGCTGCGCGGGGTCGACGCCTACCTCGAGGGCATCAACGACGCCCAGGACGCGCTGTGCCCGGGCGGCCTGCCGACCGGCGTGGAGTGCCCGGTCGAGTACGCGGCCCTCCAGAAGTTCCCGACCGACTGGACCCGCGCCGACCTGGTCTACGTCGCCTCGTTGGTGGGTGGCATCTTCGGCAAGGGCGGCGGTGGCGAGGCCGGCAACGCACGCTTCCTCCAGCTGCTCCGCGCGAAGTTCGGCCGCCGCGTCGCCGACGGCGTCTACCGCGACCTGCGGACCAAGCTCGACGCCGGCGCCCCCACCACCGCCTCCGTCGACTTCTCGTACGGCGGCGGCCGGGCCGTCGAGGCCGGCCGGCCCGGCGTGGCGCTGCCCGACGTCGACGGCCCCACCGCCCCGGGGTCCGGCCACGTCGCGCGCGTGGTCACGCGGAAGCTGCGGCCTGGGGAGCGCGCGCCGCGCGGCGACCTGCCGGAGGGCGAGCTCGCCGAGCTGCCGCCCATCGAGCTGATGCTCGACCACGACGCGGCCATGTCCAACGCCCTGCTCGTCACGGCCGAGGAGTCGCGCACCGGCCACCCGCTCGCCGTGTTCGGCCCGCAGACCAGCTACTACAACCCGCAACTGCTGGTCGAGCAGGTGCTGGTCGGGCCCGGCGTGAAGGCGCGTGGCGTCTCGTTCGCCGGCACCAACCTCGTCATCCAGCTCGGCCGGGGCGTGGACTACGCGTGGTCGGCCACGAGCGCCTCCAACGACCTCGTCGACACCGTCGCCGAGCGGCTGTGCAACACCGACGGCTCCGCGCCCACGGTGCACTCGACCGGCTACCGGGTGGGCGGCCGTTGCGTCGAGATGGACCACGACCAGCACGTGGAGCACACGGTGCCCAACCTCACCGCGCCCGGGCTGCCGAAGACCTACACGTTCGATGTCTGGCGCACCCGCCACGGCATCGTCCAGGAGCGGACGACGGTCGACGGCGAGCCGGTCGCGCTCGTGCTGCAGCGGTCGACGTACGGCCACGAGGTCGACTCGGTGGTCGGCTTCTCGCGGTTCAACGACCCGGGCTACGTCCGCGACGCGCAGAGCTTCATGCGAGCCGCCTCGGCGATCGACTTCACGTTCAACTGGTTCTACGCCGACAGCCGCGACATCGCGCACTTCACCTCCTCGTTGCTGCCCGTCCGCGCCGACGGGGTCGCGTTCGACTTCCCGCGCTGGGGCGACAAGGCCTACGACTGGCAGGGGTGGGTCGGCTTCCGTGGGCACGCCCGCCAGGTCAACCCCGAGTCGGGCTACCTCGTGAGCTGGAACAACCGGCAGGCGCGCTCGTGGTCGGCCCCCGACAACGTCTGGGGCTGGGGACCGGTGCACCGGTCGCTGGCGCTGAGCGAGCGGATCGAGGGTGCGATCCGTGGGGCGCGGAAGGTCGACGCCGCGGGGGTGGTCGGGGTCATGTCCGGCGCGGCGACGCAGGACAGCCGCGCCCGCTACCTGCTTCCCTCGCTGCTCGACGTGATCGGCCGGTCGCCCGCGCTCGCGCCCGCCACCGAGCTGCTGCGGGCCTGGCTGCAGGCCGGCGCGCCGCGCGTCGACCGGGACCGCGACGGCCACTACGCCCACGAGGCGGCCATCGCGCTGTTCGACGTCTGGTACGAGCACGGCGACGACTCGCTCGGCTACGACGTGATGCGCGGCGGCCTGGGGTCGTTGGTCCACGAGGTCCCGCGGATGCTCGACGACCACCCGCGCCAGGGCGTCGGCTCGGCCTGGCTCGACCCGCCCTGGTACGGCTGGGTGGTCAAGGAGCTCGACGCCCGGCTCGGCCGGCACGTCGCCACGCCGTTCCGCCACGACTACTGCGGCCGCGGCACCCTCGCCTCGTGCCGTACGGCGCTGCGGGCCTCCCTGGCCGGTGCCGTCGACGCGGCGCTGGCCGAGCAGGGCGTCGGGTCGGTCGCGGAGCTCACCTACGACAAGGCGCAGGACGCGATCGTGCACACGACGGCGGGCCTGGTCGGCGTACGGCCGATCGACTGGCAGAACCGCCCGACGTTCCAGCAGGTCGTGGAGTACACCCGGCACCGGTAGGACCCGAGTCCCACCGGCGACCGGGTCAGAGCCCGTGGTTCGCCACGAACAGCGGGTCCTGCATCCGGGCCAGCCGCGCCCAGTCGTCGCCGTCGTAGAAGCGGCTCGCGTCGCTGCGGGTCTCGGTGAAGGTCGGCACCAGGTTGGTGCGCGACCACCGCGACATCGCCCGCACGACGCCGAACGCGGCGGCCTTGCCGGCGACCGCGGCCTGCGGGGTCGGAGCGACGGCCACGCAGAGCAGGGCGTAGTCGCCGGGGATGCTCGCCAACGCGCCTCCGGTCGCGGGGGGCCGGGCGAAGGCACCGCCGAGGTGGCGCAGCTCGGCGAACATCAGGCCGGGTCCGACGCTGGCCAGGAACGCGTCGACAGCGTCGTCGTCGAGCGGACCGAGCACGCTGTGGTCGCCCACGGCGGGCGTCGGCGCGGGCGGGTCCATGTGCACCGCGAGCAGGCCGGCTGCGGGGATCCGCGCGAACGTGTCCATCTCCGGCGCGAGCGCGCGCAGCGGCGCGAGCACTTCCTCCGCCGTCGCGTCGTCCTCGAGGACCGCCCCGTCGATGATCACCAGGTCGCGGCCGGACAGGAACGGCGGCAGCTCCGGAAGCGGCGGGAAGCTCATCACCCGCAGCGACGTGGAGGCCGACTCGGGAGCGCTCCGCGACCACTCCACCCACGCCCGGGTGACCGCGGGCGCGTGGCTGCGGTCCCACAGCAGCATGCCGGCGTAGACGTCGGCGACCGGCAGGAGGTCGAGCTCGATCGCGACGACGACGCCGAGGTTGCCGCCGCCACCGCGCACGGCCCAGAACAGGTCCGGGTTCTCCGCGGCGGAGGCCCGCACCAGGCCGCTGGAGGTCACGACCTCGACCGCGCGCACCGAGCTCGCCGCGACGCCGTGCTGCCGGCCGTAGAACGACAGGCCGCCGCCCAGCACGTAGCCGGCGACGGCGACGTCGGGGGCCGACCCGTGCAGCGCCGTCAGTCCGTGCGGCGCGGCCGCGGCCACCACGTCCTGCCACAGGGTGCCGCCGAGCACCCGCGCGGTGCGCGCCGCGGCGTCGACGGTCACGCCGGTGAGGCCGGAGAGCTTGACGAGCAGGACGTCGGAGAGGTCGCGCTCGGCCAGCGCGGCCGCGCCGTGGCCGGTGCTCTGCGGCGCGACCCGGAGGCCCGCCTCGGCGGCGGCCCGGACGACGGCGACGACCTCCTCGGTGCTGGTGGGCAGCGCGACGGCGGCCGGCCGCAGGTCGGCGGCCACGTTCCACGGCAGGCGCGCGGCGTCGTACGTCTCGTCGCCGGGGAGGACGACCGGACACGCGTCGCGGAGCGCGTCGAGGGGCCGGGTGAGGGGAGTGGTCATGAGGCTTCCTTCGGGTAGCGGGTGGGTCGGGTCGTCCAGGGGGCGTCGACGGGTCGGCCGTCGGGTTCGGTCAGGCCCGCCCGGGTCAGGAGGTACGACGCCGCGGGCCGGTGGGCGGCGGCGCGGATCGCCGAGAGGACGACGTCGGTCCGCGTGACGGCGGCGTCGGGCCGCACCCGGTCGACGTGAGCGGTGACGACGTCGGTGAGGTGGCGCGCGGCGCAGTAGCCGACGACGTCCAGCCGGTAGGCGCCGAGCGGAGCGCCGGCCGCGCGGAGCTCGCGCTCGCGCGCGGAGGGCAGCACCGCGTGGGTGGCGCCCGAGCCGGGCAGCGGCAGTCCGCGGGTGAGGCACAGGACGAAGGTCCGCAGCCCGTGCCGGCCCGCGTCGGCGATCACCGGGCCGAACGCGGACAGGTCGTCGTCGTCAGCCACGACGAGCAGCCGCGGGCGGCCGTAGGTCGCGGGGGAGTGCAGCAGGGGGTACATGCCGTCAACCGTCATGCCTCGCAGGGTCCGCCGACCATCCCGGATCCGTGGGTTCTTTCAGACCCTGGGGGTCTGGGTCATCTAGACCACCCAGATATCTGGGATGGCGCAGACCGAGGGGGTGGCTGACACTGGCAGCATGACCCGAGGACTGACCGCAGCGCGCGTGCTGCAGGACGTCGACGTGGTCGCTCGGGCGGGCCTCGATCTCGACGAATTCCTGGAGGAGGCGGTGGCGTCGGTGGCGCGCGCCGTGCCGTGGGTGAGCGCGTGCGTCGCGACCCACGACCCCAGCACCCACCTGCTCACCAGCGCCCGCAAGTACGGCGCGCTGGCCGGCACCGACAGCCACGACCACGAGTTCGGGCTGATCGAGTACGGCACCGTGGAGCCCACCGCGTTCAGCGAGATCGCCCAGGCCGACGTTCCCGCGGCCGGCGTCCACCTCGTCACCAGCGGCGAGGTCGAGCGGTCCGGGCGGATGGGCACGTTCATGAAGCCGCGCTTCGGCTTCGGCGACGAGGCGCGGATGGCGTTCCGCGACGGTAGCCAGGTCTGGGGCGCGATCGCGCTCTTCCGCGGCACCGCCGACCGGCCGTTCGACGAGGGCGAGGTCGAGTTCCTCGCGTCCCTGTCCAACCCGTTCGCCCGCGGCGTGCGCACCGGGATGCTGTCGCGCCTCGCCGAGACCGCGCCGCCCGCCTCACCCTCCGGCCCGGCGGTCCTCATCGTGAGCGCCGACGACGAGATCCTCCAGATGAGCCTGGGCGCCGAGGAGCGGCTCGCCGAGCTGTCCCTCGGCGACACCCACTGCGACGCGCTCAGCCCGGTCTCGGCGCTGGTCGGCGCCGCGCGCCGCTACGCCCGCGGCGAGACCACGATCCCACCGCGCTCCCGGGTGCGGACCCGGAGCGGCATGTGGCTGGTCATCCACGCCGGCCCGCTGACGTCGTTCGGCGACCGCCAGGGTGAGGTCGTGGTGACGATCGAGGAGGCCCGGCCGCCGGAGATCGTCGCGCTGGTCGTCGCCGCGTTCGGGCTCACGCCGCGGGAGCGCGACGTGACCCAGCTGGTGCTCCAGGGCGTCGACACCAAGGAGATCGCGGCGTCGCTCCACCTGTCCGCCTACACGGTCCAGGACCACCTGAAGTCGGTCTTCGAGAAGGCGGCGGTGCGGTCGCGGCGCGAGCTGATCGCGCGCATCTACTTCGACCAGTACGTGCCGCGGATGGGCGCCGAGCTCACGCCCAGCGGCTGGTTCGCCTGAGCCGATCCGCTTATCGTCGACAGCGTGCGACGAGGGATCGGCCTCCTGCTCGGCTGCGGGCTTACGGTGGCGTGCGCCGCGACGACGACGCCCGGTCAGGGCGCGGAGGACGCGGTGGCCGTACGGTCCGCTCCGCTGGCGGGGTGCGACGTCTTCCCCGACGACAACTGGTGGCACGCCGACGTCAGCTCGCTCCCCGTGCACGACCGCAGCGCCGACTGGCTCTCGCACATGTCGACCGACGTCGACCTGCACCCCGACTTCGGCGGCCGCCGCTACGGCATCCCGATCACCGTCGTGGGCCGCGACCACCGCAAGGTCCGGGTCCGGTTCCGCTACGCCGACGAGAGCGACCGGGTGCGCTACCCGCTGGGCAGGGACACCCGGATCGAGGGCGGCGGCGACCGCCACGCCATCGTCGTCGACCGCGGCCGCTGCCGGCTCTACGAGACCTGGGCGACGCGGAAGAGGGACGGCCGGTGGTACGCCGGGTCGGGCGCGGTGTTCGACCTCGACTCCAACGCGCTGCGCCCCGACGGCTGGACCTCCGCCGACGCGGCCGGCCTGCCGATCCTGCCCGGGCTGCTGCGCTGGTCGGAGGTCAAGAACGACACCATCGACCACGCGATCCGGTTCACCACCGACGTCACGGCCGAGCACTACCTCTGGCCCGCTCGCCACGAGGCCGGCACGAAGTCGCTCGCCTGGCCGCCCATGGGCGCCCGGTTCCGGCTCGACCCCGACTACGACGCGAGCGACCTGGGCGCGGCTGCGCGCAGGGTGGTCGAGGCCCTGCAGACCTACGGCCTGGTCCTGGCCGACAACGGCAGCCCCTGGTTCTTCCAGGGGGAGCGCAACCGCAGCTGGCCCGGCGCGCTGCTCGACGACCTCAAGACGATCCCCGCCTCCGCGTTCGAGGCGGTCGACACCAGCTGCCTGAAGGTCGACCCGGACGAGGCCACCGCCGACCCCGACGGCTGCGCCTGACGGTCCGCCCCGGGCAGTCCCTAAGGAGGGTGGGTAAATGACCGATCGGGGGTATGCGGGCGCGACGTGATCAGCGAAGGATTGATCTCGCCCCGACGGGGTATCTGAGCGGCGAGGTGGACTGACATGGACCTACGGCACGGCGATCCCACAGCCGTGATCCTCGAGACGAGGACCACGACGGCGCCGGCGCGCGTCAACGTCGCCTGCCAGTCCTACCTGGTCGAGGACGCCGACGGCGTCCGCATCGAGGACCGCGAGCTGGCCGGGAGCACCGCCTGCTCCGAGCCCGCGGTCTGGCGGGTCACCTACTCCGGCGCGCTGACCGACACCGGCGCCACCGCGCTGCGCACCAAGTGCGAGATCTGCGCCGACTCCGCCGTCGAGTCGTTCGGTCCCGGCGCGGTCACCCTGCGCCCGCTCGTCGACTGACCGGCGCGATCGTCCTACATCTCCTCGTGGGTGTCGGGGTCGCCCCCGAACAGCCGCCCGTCCGGCCGCCCGAGCGCGGCGATCGCGGCGACCTCGTCCTGGGTCAGCTCGAACGAGAACACGTCGAGGTTCTCGCGCTGCCGTGACGGCGTGCCCGACTTGGGGATCGCGATCGACCCGAGCTCGACGTGCCACCTCAGGACCACCTGCGCCGGCGTGACGCCGAGGCGCTCCGCCGCGGCGGTCACCACCGGCTCGGCGTACGGCGCCTGCCGCTTGCCGAGCGGGCTCCACGCCTCGGTGCGGATCCCGAGCTCCTCGTGGGCGGCGCGCATCTCCGGCTGCGGGAAGTAGGGGTGCAGCTCGACCTGGTTGACCGCCGGCGTCACGCCGGTCTCGTCGATGATGCGCTCGAGGTGCGCCCGGGTGAAGTTGGAGACCCCCACCGAGCGCACCAGGCCGCGCTCGCGAAGCTCGACCAGCGCGCGCCACGCCTCGCCGTACTTGCCGACGCTCGGGTTGGGCCAGTGGATGAGGTGCAGGTCGAGGTAGTCGAGCCCCAGCCGCTCGAGCGACTCCTCGGTCGAGGCGATCGCGTCGTCGTAGGCGTGGTGGCGGCCCGGCAGCTTGCTGGTGACGAACAGCTCGTCGCGCGGGACGCCCGACTCCCGGAGCCCGCGGCCGACCGCCTCCTCGTTGCCGTAGTTCACGGCGGTGTCGATCAGCCGGTAGCCCGCGTCGATCGCGCTCGCGACGGCCACAACGGCCTCGTCGTCGCGGAGGGGGTAGGTGCCGAACCCCAGGGCCGGGATCGGGCGTCCGTCGTTGAGCTCGTAGGTGGGGGCCGTCGTCATGCGGCCAGCCTGCCGTATGCGGCAAACCCCCGCGGGTACGGCACCGTTATGCAGCTCGACCAGGTAAGGACAGTCCTCGATCGCCCCGGTCCCTACGTCTCGGTCCACCTCGACGTGAGTCGCGCGACCGAGGACGCCCGGCAGCAGCTCGACGCGCGGTGGACGACCAGCCGCCACGAGCTCGAGCGGCACGGCATCGCCCCGGCGGTGATCGACGAGATCGGCGAGCGCCTGCACGAGCCGACCCACCTGCCCGGGGAGGTGCGGCGCACGATCGTCGCCACGCCGGAGGGCGTGGTGCTCGACGACGCGCGCGCCGGGAGCTCCTGGTGGCCGGAGGGGGTGAGCGTCGGCCCGCTGCCCGACCTCGCCGGCTGGCTCGGCATGGTCGACGGCGAGTTCCCGTTCGTGCTGGTCCGCGCCGACCGCGCGGGCGCCGACCTGGAGGTCTACGTCGCGCGGGGCCGGGGGGTCGCCGAGGCGACCTCGGTCGACGGCGAGACCATGGACATCCGGAAGCTGCCCGAGGGCGACTGGATGCAGAAGAAGTACCAGCAGCGCGCCGAGAACAACTGGCAGGCCAACGCCGAGCTCGTCGCCGGTCAGCTGCGCGAGCTCGCGACGAGCTATCAGCCGCGCGTCGTCATCGTCTGCGGTGACGTCCGGGCCCGGACCGACCTGGTCGAGATCATCGGCGAGGTGCCCCAGGTCGACGTCGAGGTCGTCGAGAGCGGCGGGCGCGCCGCCGGCGTCGACGAGGACGCCCTGTGGGCCGACGTCCAGCGGGTGCTCGACGCCTACGAGGCTCGCGACACCGAGGACCTGCTCCAGACGCTCGCCCGGGGAAAGGCCGTCGGCGAGGGTGCGGCGCTCGGCGTCGACCCGGTGGTCGACGCGTTCGTCCAGGGTGGCGTGGACACGCTGGCGATCGACCTCGCGACCGCTCACGAGAAGGCGATCGACGCCGCCGACCACCCCGGCCTCACGCTGCCCGAGAGCGCGGCGGGCGCCGGACCGTTGCCGGCCGACCAGGTGCTCGTCGCCGCGGCCGCGATGACCGACGCCGGGCTCACCGTGCTCCCGCGTGACGTGCTCGAGGAGCCCGTGGCGGCCACGCTGCGCTGGGGCTGAGCCCGCCTGATCCGCGGGTTCTTTCCTTCCGCGACACAGGTTCACCGAAAGGTCCGGAACCTCCGCGCTGGAGTATCGTTATCGGGACAAGGCCACGTGCCAGGCGATCACTCGGGTCCCGTCGAAAATGCGGCCTGAGGACGGGTGGCGGTGGCTGGGGGGTTCCGCCACCCGTCCATTTTCTCGCTACGAGCGACTGACGCGCGCGCTGATCCGGAAGCGCTGGTCCTGGTCGACCGGCGTGCCCGCGCACGCGAACAGCGTGTGCCGCTGGCAGCGGTAGCGGCGCGAGGCGTTGACGGCGGTGACGACCACCGACGTCACCCGCGCGCGGCCGAACGGGACCCGGACGCGGCCGTCGCCGCGCGGGCCGAGCGTCATGGGGTGTCGGGTGACGGATCCGTCGCGGCGCCGTACGGTCACCAGCGCAGCGGGAGCCGTCCGCCGCGGCGGGCCCGCAACGGAGATCTCCAGCACGGCGCGCCGTTGCGGTGCGTCCCGGGTCGGCCGTACGACGACGTGGGCCGCCGCGAGATGGTCGATCTCGAGGCTGCGGGTGCGGTCGTCGCCGGGCGCGAGCCTGAGCCGGGCCGCCACGGCGGCGTGCGGCCAGCGGTCGCCCTCGGCGTAGCGCGTCGCCGGGTCGAGGTTCGTGGCGGCGTACGACGCCAGCACGTCGCGGAGCCCGCCGTGGTCGCGGAGCACCCGCGCGAGCGCCTCGACGGAGTAGTCGTCGGGCGCGGTGCCGCGGGCGTCGGCGCGCCGCCACACCCGGGGCACGACGCCGGGGCCGAACCGGGTGCTGAGGTACTCCCAGAACGCCCAGTTGCCGTAGTGGGCGTAGCTGTTGTTGGAGAAGTGGTCGAGCGACGCGCCGGGCCGGCGGACCGAGCCGTAGCGCAGGTAGCGGCGGTTGTCGTCGGCGCGGTCCGCGAAGCGCTCCTCGATCCAGGTCGCGGTCGACTCGAGCAGCCACGGGTCCTCGCGGAAGTCGTAGCCGAACTGGATCGCGTGGAAGAACTCGTGCGCGGCGGTCACGCGCAGGCTCGCGCGCGGTGCGGCGCCGTACTGCTCGCGCGAGAAGTCGTCGTCGAGCACGCAGTAGCCCGACGCGGCGAACCGCTCGCCGGGCACGCGCCGCTCGGGCGTGCAGTAGCCGAACAGGCCGCGCGCGCCGAGCTCGGCGAGGTAGACGTCGAACCGGCCGTCGCCGCCCTTGCGGCCGTCGGACGGCGGCGGGCGCAGGCCGAGGGTGCCGACCTCGTAGGACCACACGGCCGACAGGGTGCGCAGGGTCCGGCCCACCCAACGGTCGCCGGAGGGGGCGTCGACGCCGCGCCGGGCGTAGTGGACGCAGATCCGTCGGCCGCACCGGCGGTCGGACTCGCCCTGGTAGCCGTCGCCGCCGGTGTCGCGCTCGCCGTCCGTGGGGCGTGCGAGCAGCAGGTCCGCGCGCACGGAGTCGAAGAACCCGAGCTCGGGGCGCGCGAGGAACAGGTCGCGCATCGCGAGCGTGAGCTCGGCGTGGTGGCCGCCGTGACCGGGGCCGCTCTCCTCGGTCTCGGCCGTCAGGATCCTCGCTGCCTCGTTGACGGCGTCCGCGGGATCGCCCGTGCCGCGGTGGTCGGCTCGCGGCCGCGGTGGCTCGGCGCCCGCGGGGGGCGCGGCCGCCGTACCGACGAGGAGCGCCAGCAGCGCGACGGCGGCCGAGGTGGCGCGGCCGATTGCGCGCATGACAGCTCCAAGCGGGTCGGGGAAGGGACCGCCCGGGGACCTGCTGGTCAGGAGATGGTCGAGATCTTCTCGATCAGCGCCGTCGTCGAGATCGCCGGGGTGCGGGGCAAGTAGACCACCTCGCAGGCGTCCGACAGCTCATCGAAACGCCCTTTCCAGTCATCTCCCATGACGAGCACGTCGGCGGCGAACCGCTCGATGTAGTCGCGCTTGAGCTCCAGGCTCTCCTCGAGGAACACCTCGTCGACGGGCTTGAGCGCGGCGACGATGGCCAGCCGCTCGCCCTCGCTGAACACCGGCTCGCGGCCCTTCTTGCGGACGTTGAGGGCGTCGGCGGACACGCCGACGACGAGCCGGTCGCCGAGCTCGGCAGCACGCTCGATCACTCGCAGGTGACCGACGTGGAAGACGTCGAACGTCCCGAACGTGATGACGGTACGGCCGCTGGACATGGCGGGCATCCTCTCATGCACGCGCCCGCCGTTAGGCAAGGATGGGGACATGACCGGGTTCATGCAGGCGACGGAGACCGCCGCCGACGCCGTACGGCGCAGCGCCCTGCGGCGCATGCGCACGGTCGCGGTGTCGCTGCTGCTGTTCGCCGCCGCGGTCTACGTCGCGACGCTCGGGACCGACGGGTGGCTCGGCTTCGTCAACGCCGGCGCGGAGGCGTCGATGGTGGGCGCCATCGCGGACTGGTTCGCGGTGACGGCGCTGTTCAAGCACCCGCTGGGGCTGCCCATCCCGCACACGGCCCTGATCCCCAAGCGCAAGGACGACCTGGGCAGGGGCCTGGAGGAGTTCGTCGGCGAGAACTTCCTCCAGGAGGACATCATCCGCGAACGCATCGACGCGGTCGGCATCTCCTCGCGGGTCGCCGGCTGGCTCGCCGTACCCGCGAACGCGCAGCGGGTCGTCGACGAGGTCGCCGACATCGCCGCGCTCGCGCTCGGGAAGGTGCGCGAGGACCACATCGCCTCCCTCGTCACCGACGCGCTGGTGCCCCGCTTCCGCGAGGAGCCGATCGCCCCGCTGCTGGGCGGGATGCTGGCCGAGGCGCTGGCCGACGACCTCCACCACGGCCTGGTCGACCTGACGCTGGAGGAACTGCACGGCTGGCTGATCGCCAACCCCGAGACCGTGCACGAGGTGCTGGGGGAGCGGGCGCCGTGGTGGGCGCCGCAGAGCGTCAACGAGTACGTCATCAACAAGGCGCACATCGAGATGGTGCGGTGGGTCGGCGAGATCCGTGTCGACCCGCACCACCGCGCCCGCAAGGCGCTCGACTCGATGCTGCACAAGCTGTCCGACGACCTGCTGTCCAACGGGCCGACGCAGGAGCGGGCCGAGCGGCTCAAGGAGCGGCTCCTCGACCACCCCGCCGTCATCAACACCGCGATCACGCTCTGGAACGCGCTGCGGCGCGCGCTCGAGGGGTCGCTCTCCGACCCGCAGGGGGCGGTCCACCGGCGGCTGATGGTCGAGGTCGAGGCCGCCACCGCGCGGCTCCAGACCGACGCCGCGCTGCGGGCGCGGCTCGACAAGGCCGCGGCGGACGCGGCCGTCTTCGCCGTCGACCGCTACGGCGCCGAGGTCACCGCGGTGATCACGCACACGATCGAGCGCTGGGACGGCAAGGAGGCCGCACGCCGGATCGAGCTGCACGTCGGCCGCGACCTCCAGTTCATCCGGATCAACGGCACCATCGTCGGCGGCCTCGTCGGCGTGCTCATCCACGCGATCTCGGTGCTGATCCACTGAATAGGCTGGGGCCATGCCCGAGCCCGTGGACGTCCCGATCAGCGACGACGTGATCCGCCTGGGTCAGTTCCTCAAGCTCGCCAACCTGATCGAGACCGGCTCGGAGGCCAAGCCGCTCATCCAGTCCGGGATGGTCCGAGTCAACGGCGAGGTCGAGACCCGCCGGGGGCGCCAGCTCCGCGAGGGCGACGTGGTGGAACTGGCCGGGCAGGCCGCCCGGGTCGCGCATGGCGACGTACCCGACGACCTGCCCTGGTGACTAGCTGACTCCGAGCAGGTCCACCACGAAGATGAGGGTCTCGCCGCCCTTGATGACACCGCCGGCGCCGCGGTCGCCGTAGCCCAGGTGGGGCGGGATCACGAGCTGGCGGCGGCCGCCGACCTTCATGCCCTGCACGCCCTGGTCCCAGCCGGAGATGACCTGGCCGACGCCGAGCTGGAACTTGAGCGGGGCGCCGCGGTTGTAGGACGCGTCGAACTCCTCGCCCGTCGAGTGGGCGACGCCGACGTAGTGCACCGAGACAGTGCTGCCGGCGGTCGCCTCCGCGCCGTCGCCGACGGTGACGTCGGTGACCACGAGGTCGGTGGGCGGGGTGGGGTCGACGAAGTCGATCTCTGGTTTCTCAGCCATGCCCGCAGCCTATGACGGGGCCGGGCAGGCCAGCTCCTCGCCCGGCCACGGCTCGACGCCGAGGTGCTCGGCGGCCAGGGCCCGGCCGAGGTTCCATTCCAGCCAGTCCTCGTCGGCCTCGGTGCGGCCCACGAGCAGGCAGTCGCGGATCTCCTCGGGTGCGTCGACGAGCGCCGGGACCGCGTCGTCGGAGAGCCCGTTGAGGTAGCCGGTGTCGATCTTGCCGGTCTCCGCGTAGCGGTCGAGGTTGCGCTCGGCCACCCACGCCTCCGGGTTGAGCGCGACGACGCCGAGGAACGCGACGGCGCCGGAGATCAGCGCGAAGCGTGGCAGCCACGTCGCCCGCAGCCGCCAGCCGGCGACGGCGACGGCCAGGACGAGCAGGCCGAGCCAGCCCTCGAAGACGTCGACCAGGAGCCGGAGCTCGGTGAAGCCGTAGGCCTCCTGGTAGACGTGCATCCGGTGGAGCGCGGACGCCACCACGACGAGGGTCTGGGCGCACAGCACGCCGAGCGCCGCCCGCAACCAGGCGCGGTCGGCGTACGTCGCCCGCGGTGCCTTGCGAGCGGCCGACCACACCACCAGCAGGGTGAGGGCCGTCGCGATCGTGAGCTGGCCGAAGCCCTGGTGCACGTAGTCGGCGTACGTCAGCCCGGTGGTGCGCTCGAGGTAGTCGTGGCCGCCGAAGATCACCGCCGCCTGGGCGATGAGGAACGCCGCGAACACCAGGTCGACGACCACCACCGGCGCCAGCCACTCGAAGCGGTGCGCGACCGGCCGTGGCTCACCCGGCGCGCGGTCGACGCGCGGCGGGTTCAGGGCGAGGTACGCCGCCGCGAGCACCACGCCGCCGACCGCGATCGTGATGAACGCGCGCAGCACGAAGGAGTCGAGGTCAGCGTCGGGCACGAGCGCGCCCGCCCACTCCGCGAACAGCGCGTCGGCCGAGGCGAAGAGGAGGCCGAAGACCAGCAGGCCGACCACCGACAGGACCACGGTGCGCAGCAGCGCGGCACCGTGGCCGAGACCCGTGAGCAGGGCGAGCGTGCGCCCGAGCCAGGGCAGCCCGCGGAGGCCGGCCAGCGGCCAGGACAGCCCGGCCACGACGAACCCGGGGAGGGTGCGGCCGCGGGTGACGCCGGCGACCATGAGGGTCCCGCCGGCGAGCAGCGACAGCGGGGTGAGCCACTCCGCCGCGCGGACCACCGGCACCAGCGCGAGCAGCCCGCACAGCCCGGCACACGCCAGCGTGAACGGATCACGGCGGTCGCGCGCCGCGCCGAGCACGACGGCGCCCGCGGCGAGGACCAGCAGCGTCCAGCCGAGGCCGACGTTGCGCTCGGGCAGCACGATCGCCGCCAGCAGGCCGACGCCGAGCGAGCCGGCGAGGAGCGAGAGCCGGCCCGGGGTGCCGTCGGGCCAGAAGCCGCCGAACAGGTCGTCGGAGATCGGGGGAGCGGGCGGGGACGGCCGGATCGCCGTCGCCGGTCCCTCGGGCACGGTCGTGGTCACGGGTGCCTCCTTCGGGGCGGGGCGGACGGGTGGCGTGAGGGGCAGCACGACGCGGGCGCGCGCGCCGGTCGCGCCGGGCGCCGGGTCGACGAAGCTGATCGAGCCGCCGTGCAGGTCGGTCACCCACCGGGCGATGGCCAGGCCGAGCCCGGTGCCGCCGCCGTCGGTCGCGCCGACGGTGCCGAACCGCTCGAAGACCCGCTCGCGGTCGGCCGGTGCTATGCCCTCGCCCTGGTCGGCGACCTCGAGCACGTAGTGGTTCGCGCCGCCGGGCTCACGCAGGGCACGCACGGTGACAGTGCCGCCGGCAGGGCTGTGCCGAGAGGCGTTGTCGAGCAGGTTGGCGACCAGCTGGTGGAGCCGGCCGGGGTCGGCGCTCACCACGAGGCCCGGCTCGACGTCGAGGTCGTAGCGCACGTCGCGACCGGTCGCCTCGGCGTCGGCGACGACGTCGGCGAGGAAGCCCGCCAGCGCGACGTCGGACGTCGCGAGCGGGGCCTTGCCGGCGTCGACCCGGGCGAGGTCGAGGAGGTCCTCGACGAGCTGCGAGAGCCGCTCCGCCTGCCGCACGGCGAGGTCGAGGCCGTCGGCGCCGCCGATGCCGTCGGCGAGGTTCTCCAGCACCGCACGCTGGGCCGCGAGCGGCGTGCGCAGCTCGTGGCTGACGGTCGCGACGAGCTCGCGCCGCTGCGCGTCGACGGTCGCGAGGTCGCGGGACATCGTCGTGAACGCCCGGGTCAGCTCCCCGACCTCGTCCCGCGACGTCGGCGTGATCCGCACGTCGTAGTCGCCCTGCGCCATCCGCCGGGCGGCTGCGGTCATCTCGCGCAGCGGGGCGGTCATCCCGAGCGCCAGCAGCTGCGTGACCGCGAGCGCCAGCGCGAGGGTGACCGGGAGCGTCAGCCACACCGACGCGCCCGCGGACCGGCCGGCGAGCGCGACGATCGCGGCGACGGTGGTGCTCGCCGCGACGAGCAGCCCGAGCTTGACCTTCAGGGAGCGGACGGCGGCGAGCGGCCTCGTCGTCACGGTCCGGTCCCGGGCTCGAGGGCGTAGCCGACGCCGTGGACCGTGCGGACGCGGTCGGCCCCGATCTTCGCGCGCAGGCCCTTCACGTGGCTGTCGACGGTGCGGGTGCCCGAACCGCCCGGCCAGCCCCAGACGTCGGCGAGCAGCCGCTCGCGGGTGACGACCGTGCCCGGCGCCTCGGCCAGGCACGCGAGCAGGTCGAACTCGGTGGGGGTCAGCCGCACCTCGTCGTCGTCGACCCAGACCCGCCGGGCCGCGGCGTCGATGCGCAGGCCGGCGACGTCGAGCGGCCGCCTGCCGTTGAGCTCGGCGGCACGGTCGACCCGCCGGAGCAGGGCGGCGACACGGGCGACCAGCTCGCGCATCCGGAACGGCTTGGTCAGGTAGTCGTCGGCGCCGACCCCGAGCCCGACGAGGATGTCGGTCTCCTCGGTGCGGGCGGTCAGCATCAGCACCGGCACCGGGCGCTCGGCCTGGATCCTGCGGCACACCTCGTGCCCGTCGAAACCGGGCAGCATCACGTCGAGCACCACCAGGTCGGGGGAGTGCTCGCCGAACGCGGCGACCGCGCCCGGTCCGTCGTACGCCGTGCGGACGTCGTAGCCCTCCGCGGTCAGCCGGTCGGCCACCATCTTGTTGATGACCGGCTCGTCCTCGACGACGAGGACCCGGCGGCTGCTGCTCATGTCAGCAGCGTAGGAGCGGTCTCCTGCGGATTCGGGGCGCGACCTGTGGAGGTTCTGTGCAGATCACATCTGGTGCACGTAGGAGTCGAGCTGGTCGCGCTCGAACTGCAGCTGGTCGATCTTGTGCTTCACCAGGTCGCCGATGCTGACGATGCCGACGAGCGCGTCGTCGGCGTCGCACACGGGGATGTGCCGAAACCGGCCCTGCGTCATCACGTGCATCACCTCGTCGAGCGAGTCGTCGGGCGAGCAGGTCTTCACGACGTCGGTCATGATCGCGCCGACCGTGTTGTTGATGACGGTGCCGTCGTGGTGGAGGTGCCGCACCACGTCGCGCTCGCTCACGATGCCGTCGAGGGAGGTGCCGTCGGCGCTCACGATCAGCGCACCGATGTTGTGGTCGGCGAGGGTGGCGATCAGCTCCTTGACCCCGGCGTCGGGCGCGATGGTGACCACGTCTTTGATGGCCTTGGCCTGCAGCACGTCTGCGATCCGCATGTGAGGCAGGTTACTCCGAGCGGACCGGCGGGTGCCAGGATCTCAGTCGTCGGTGGGACGGCGGTGGGCGCGCAGGTCGGACACCGTGCCCGGTCCGCTGGACGGCCAGTCGGGGTCGTCGCCACCGTCCGGGAGCGAGCCGATGAACGAGAGCGCGGCCTCGTGGAGGTGGCCGTTGGAGGCGAGCGCGTTGCCGCCCCACGGGCCGTCGGCGCCGTCGAGCGAGGTGAACCGGCCGCCCGCCTCGCGGACGATGATGTCGAGCGCGGCCATGTCGTAGACCTCGAGCTCGGGCTCCGCGGCCAGGTCAACGGCACCCTCGGCCACCAGCATGTAGGACCAGAAGTCGCCGTACGCACGGGTGCGCCAGCAACGGCGCATCAGCGCGAGGAAGTCCTCGCCGAGGCCGCGGTCCTCCCAGCCCGACAGCGACGCGTAGGACAGCGAGGCGTCCTCGAGCCGGCGGACGTCGGAGACCTCGCACCGGGTGGACTTCAGCAGCGACTTGCCGGTCCACGTGCCCTGGCCGACCGAGGCCCACCAGCGGCGCCCGAGCAGGGGCGCGGACACCACGCTGAGCACGACCTCGTCCTCGACCGCCAGTGCGATCAGCGTCGCCCAGACGGGCACGCCGCGCACGAAGTTCTTGGTGCCGTCGATGGGGTCGACGATCCAGCGGCGCTGCGAGTGGCCGGTGGTGCCCTCCTCCTCGCCGGTCACGGCGTCGCGGCTCCGGGCCCGCGAGAGGGTGCGCCGGATGCTCTCCTCGACCGCCTTGTCGGCGTCCGTGACCGGGGTCAGGTCGGGCTTGCTCATCACGTGCAGGTCGAGCGCCTTGAAGCGGGCCTGGGTGAGCGAGTCGGCGTCATCGGCCAGCAGGTGGGCCAGGCGCAGGTCGTCGGTGTAGTCGGAGGCCACGGGCTCACCCTAGAGCCCGCCGGCGATCGAGGGGCGAGCCCGCCTGCGACCGGCCTCGAAACCCCGAGCGATTTGGTGCACTCTTCAACCATGGAGATCAACGGCCTCCCCCTCCACCCGCTGGCGGTGCACAGCGCCGTCGTGCTCGCCCCGCTCGCGGCCCTCCTCGCGATCGCGTACGCCGTGCCGCCCTGGCGCGACAGGCTGCGGTGGCCGCTCTTCGCCGGTGCGTTGCTCGCGCTCGGCGCGGTGGTGCTCGCCTACTTGTCGGGCGACAGCTTCCGGGAGGCCAACGCCTTCTTCAACGATCCCGCGCTGCCCACGACCGAGAAGATCGACGACCACGAGGACTACGGCTGGATCCTGCTGTGGGTGACCGTCGGGTTCTCGGCGGTCGCCCTGCTCAACGTCGCGCTGCACAAGGTGGAGTCGCGGTGGATCAAGGTGCTGCTCGGCCTGGTCCTCGTCGCCGACGCGATCGCCGTGCTCGTGCTGGTCTACCTCACCGGCGAGGCCGGCGCGGACGCCGTGTGGGGAGAGGGGTACGCCGGCTGAGCCTGGCGTTCCCGCGACTGCCGGTGGCTCAGCCCGGGTCGCTCGCCGTCGCGAACACCTCACCGGTGAGGCCGTCGACCAGCTGCGTGCCCGCCGCGGCCGACTCGAGCGCCTGGAGCGCCACGGAACGCCGGTCGAAGGACCGGGCCTCGTCCTCAGGGTCGGGACCGAGGAGGAGCCAGCGCCGGGCGGCGGGAGCGCCGCGGGCGGGCCGGCCGGGATCGGGCTCACGGTCGGCAGGCTCGACGTACCTGGCGTGCAGCGCCTCCGCGAGTCGGGCCGCGCGAACCTTGCCGATGCCGGGGTGGCTCCGCACTCCCTCGGGCGCCGCGGCCGCCACCGCGGCGAGGCTGCCGTAGGCGGAGAGCAGGCTGCGGGCCATGGTCGTGCTGATCCCCGGGACGACCGACAGCATCGCCTCGGCCTGCGCCGACGGGTGCCGAGGTGCGCGGCGGGGGCCGTAGGCGGGGGCCGTCGGCCCGGCGCGCCGGGCCCGCTTCGCGAGCCGGGCGATCCACGCGGCGCTGTCGTCGGCGTCGAGGCTGTGCACGACGGTGAACCCGTCCTCGATCAGGCGGCACACCGCGCCCCGCCACGCGTCCTGGGCCATCCGGGGCTCGCCCTCCACGACGAGCACCGCCTGGGGGAACGCGGACTGCAGCCGCACCGCCTGGTCGAAGATCCGTCCGTCGCGGATCGACGCCCCGAGGTCGCTCGGCCCCTTGCGCTCGACCGCCAGGCCGGGCCCGAGCACGTAGTCGCCCACCGGCAGGTCGGTCAGTCGTACGTCGAGCCCGGCGGCGACCAGCGCCGCCGGGATCGTGCTCTGCCGCTCGCGGTGGTCGACCAGGACCGGACCTTCGTTCCCCACACGTCGACGCTACGTCGGCCCTGATGACGCCGCGGCGTCGAGGCGCCGGCTCAGTGGTCGACGGCCACCCGCACGCCGAGCGCGATCAGCACGACGCCCGTGAACCGCTCGACCAGCACCCGGACCCGCTCGCGGGACAGGAACCGGCCGAGCGCGCCGACGGCGAGCGAGAACACGCGCCACCACAGGATCGCGATCGCGAGGAACGTGCCGGCGAGGACGCTCGTCGTCGCGAACGGCTGCTCGCCCGACGACACGAACTGGGGGATGAGCGTCAGGAAGATGAGCGCGATCTTCGGGTTGAGGAGGTTGCTCATGAGGCCCTGCCGGAACGCCTTCTCCCGGCTCAGTGCTGGACCCGGCTCTGCTGCAGGCGCGGCCGCGTCGGGTGCCGGTCGGCGCGCGTGCAGCAGGGCCATGACGCCGAGGTACACCAGGTACGCCGCGCCGGCCAGCTTGATCACCGTGAACGCCGTGGCGGACGTCGCCAGCACCGCGGCCAGACCGATCGCGGACGCGGCGGCGTACCCGGCGATCCCGGTGCAGCACCCGAGGCCGGTCCACCACGCCAGCGATGCGCCGCCGCGGATGCCGTTGCGCAGCACCAGCGCCATGTCGGGTCCGGGCGTGAGCGTGAGCAGCAGGACGACGGCGAGGAACGGCACGAACTGGTCAGGCACGCCCCGACGGTAGCCCGCCCTGGAGCTTCAGTAGTCCGTGACCGACCGCGCCTCGAGCAGCCGCCGGAACGACGCCACCCGCTCCGGGTCGGCCTCGCCCTCGGCCACCGCCTCGTCGAGGCCGCACTCGGGCTCGTCGGCGGCGTGGGTGCAGCCGCGCGGGCAGGTCTCGGTCATCTCGTCGAGGTCGGGGAACGCCTCGATGAGGTTCTCCGGCTCGACGTGCGCGAGCCCGAACGACCGGATGCCGGGGGTGTCGACGATCCAGCCCGCGCCGTCGGGCAGCTCGAGCATGATCGCCGACGTCGAGGTGTGACGCCCGCGGCCGGTGACCGCGTTGACATGGCCGGTCTCGCGCCCCGCGTCGGGCACGAGCGCGTTGACGAGCGTCGACTTGCCCACGCCGCTGTGGCCGACGAGCACGGTCGTGTGACTCGCGAGCGCGTCGCGGACCTCCGCCAGGTCGCCGCCGCGCTGCGTGACCACCCACTTCACGCCGAGCGACCGGTAGGTCACCAGCAGCGTCTCGGGGTCGGCGAGGTCGGACTTCGTCAGCACCAGCAGGGGAGCGAGGCCCGCGTCGAACGCGGCCACGAGCGCGCGGTCGATGAGCCGCGGCCGCGGCTCGGGGTCGGCGAGTGCGGTGACCACGGCGAGCTGGGTGGCGTTGGCGACGATCGGCCGCTCGACGGGGTCGTCGTCGTCCGCCGTACGGCGCAGCATCGTGGTGCGCTCGCGGACCTCGACGATCCGCGCGAGCGAGCCCTCGTCGCCGGAGACGTCGCCGACGACCCGCACCCGGTCGCCGACGACCACGCCCTTGCGGCCGAGCGGGCGCGCCTTCATCGCGGTCACCACCCGGTCGTCGACGAGCAGCGTGAACCGGCCCCGGTCGACGGTGGTGACGAGGCCGTCGACGGCGTCGTCGTGGGAGGGGCGGTCCTTCGTCCGGGGGCGGGTACGGCGCCGCGGGCGCTCGTAGTGCTCGACGTCGTGCTCGCCGTACCTACCCGTCGGACGGCTCACAGGAGGCCGCTCCAGAAGGCGGCGAAGTCGGGGAACGTCTTGCTGGTCGTCGCGACGTTCTCGACGAGCACCCCCGGCACGGCGGCGCCGACGATGACGCCGGCGTGGGCCATCCGGTGGTCGGCGTAGGTGTGGAACACGCCGCCGGTCAGGGCGGCGGGCCGTAGCGACAGCCCGTCGGGGTGCTCGACGACGTCGGCGCCGATGCCGCCGAGCTCCTTCGCGAGCGCCGCCAGGCGGTCGGTCTCGTGGCCGCGGATGTGGGCGATCCCGCGCAGGTGCGACGGCGTCGAGGCGAGGGCGCACAGGGCGGCGACGGCCGGGGTGAGCTCGCCGACGTCGTGGAGGTCGGCGTCGAGGCCGACGAGGCCGCGATGACCGTCGGCCGGTCCGGTGACCCGGAGGCCCTCGGCGAGACGCTCGACCCGGCAGCCCATCTGCGCGAGCAGGTCGCGCAGCGCGTCGCCCGGCTGGGTGGTCGACGTCGGCCAGTCGCGCACGGTGACGGAGCCACCGGAGACCGCGGCCAGCGCCAGGAACGGCGCGGCGTTCGACAGGTCGGGCTCGATGGCCTCGTCGCGCGCCGCGATGGCGCCCGGAGCGACCGCCCAGCGGTTGGCGTCGCTGTCGTCGACGGCCACGCCGCGGTCGCGCAGCATCGCGATGGTCATCTCGACGTGGGGGAGCGACGGGACCGGCTTGCCGTCGTGGCGCACGTCGACCCCGTGCTCGAAGCGCGCGCCCGCGAGCAGCAGCGCCGAGACGAACTGCGACGACGCCGACGCGTCGATCACGACCGTGCCGCCCGGCACCGTGCCGGTGCCGTGGACCGTGAACGGCAGCGAGCCGCGCCCGCCGTCGTCGATGCGTACGCCGAGCGCGACCAGCGCCGCGAGCACCTCTCCGACCGGCCGGTTGCGCATGTGCGGGTCGCCGTCGAACGCGACGTCACCGTCCACCAGCCCGGCGACCGGCGGCACGAACCGCATCACGGTGCCCGCGAGCCCGCAGTCGACCTCGACCCGGTCCGCGGCCGCCGTCGACAATGGCGTCACGGCCCAGTCGTCGCCGGACGTGTCGACGTGAGCACCCATCGACGTGAGCGCGCGCGCCATCAGCTCGGTGTCGCGCGAGCGCAGCGCGCGGCGTACGACCGAGGGGCCGTCGGCCAGTGCCGCCAGCACCAGTGCCCGGTTGGTCAGGGACTTGCTGCCCGGCAGCGAGACCACCGCGTCGACAGGCTCGGTCGCGACGGGGGCGGGCCAGGGGTCGGCGGCAGCAGTACTCATCTCCTGCCGCATTCTGCCACCCTGAGCGCATGGGCACGCTCCGCCCGGACCCCGGCTTCGTCGGCCGCGGCGACGAGGTCGCCCGGTTGGCGGAGGTGCTGCGGGCGGCGCGCGAGGGCGGATCACCGCTCGCGCTGGTCCTCGGCGAGGCCGGGATCGGCAAGTCGCGGCTGGTCGGCCGGGTCGCCGCCGACGCGCGGGCGCAGGGCTACGACGTGCTGTGGACCGAGGCGGAGGAGGACGGCGGCCCGTTCTCCGCGCTGGCCGGCCTGAGGGTCGCGGGCACGGACGCGTCGGTCGACGGCTCGGATGGTGACCAGCGGTGGGACCGGCTCGAGGCGGTCGCCGCCGGGATCGCCGACCGAGCGCCGGTGCTCGTCATCGTCGAGGACCTGCACTGGGCCGACGCCTCCTCGCTCTGGGTGCTCGAGCGGTTGGCGCGGCACCTCGGCGGGGTGGCGGCGCCGGTGCTCGGCACGGCCCGGTCCGACGAGGCGACGCAGCCCCCGATGGCGCGGCTCATGGCCGCGGCCGACCCCGTCGTGCGGCTCGGCGGGCTGTCGGTGGAGGAGACGACCCGCCTCGCCGAGCTCGCGGCGCCGGGCGGCAGCGTCGACGGCGCCGCGCTGTGGGAGCGGACCGGCGGGGTCCCGCTGTTCGTCCGTGAGGCCGCGGTGCTCGCGGCCGAGAGTGGCGTCCCCGCGCTCGCGACCGGCGTGCTGGGGCGGCGGTTCGAGCGGCTGGGGGAGGCGAGCTGCCGAGCGCTCGCCGCCGTCGCCCTCGCGCCGGTGGGCACCTCCCTGGTCACGCTGGCCCGCGCGCTCGACCGCACGGTGGAGGCCGTCGTCGCGGCGGTCGACGTCGCGCGCGGTGAGGACCTGGTGGTCGACGAGCGCGGCGGGGGCGTGCGTTTCCGCCATGCACTCCTCACCGAGGCGGCCGCGGCGACGCTGTCGGTCGACGAGCAGCGCCGACTCCGGCTCGCGTTGGCCGACGCCCTCGAGGCCGACGCGACGGTCTGGGCCCGCGGCCAGGCGGCCCACCAGCGGCTGCTCGCCCTGCCCGCGGGCGACGTCGAGACCGCGGCGAGGTCCGCGCTCGCTGCGGTTGTCGAGACCAGGGCCGCCGGGCGGCCCTCGGAGGCCAGTGCGCTCGCGGCGGTCGCGGTCGCCGAGCTGGAGCCGTACGGCGCGGCGCCGCACCTGCGAGGAGGCCTGCTCGTCGAGCTCGGCGAGCTGCTCCTCGACTTCCGCGAGGTCGACCGGGCCAGGGAGGCGTTCGCCGCCGCGGTCGCGCTGGGCGGCGCGCTCGACCCGACGCTGCGAGCCCGCGCCGAGACCGGACGCTCCTTCTTCGTCAACCCGCTGGTGCCGGAGAGCGAGACCTTCGCGCGCCTCACCCGGGCGGACGCAGCCCTGCCGCCGGACGACAGCCCCCTGCGGGTACGGCTCCTGGGCCGCGTCGCGGCGACGAGCATCGCCGGACCGGCGGCGCGGGAGCGCGGGCGCTCGGCCGGGCGCGAAGCGGTCGCGATGGCGCGCCGGCTCGGTGATCCCCAGCTGCTCGTGCAAGCGCTCGCCGACCTGCACCTGGCGCCGACCAGCCCGGAGGAGTGGGTGGCGCGCGGCGACGCGGCCGACGAGATCGTCGCGCTCGGGGAGCGGCTGGGCCGACCCGACGTTGCTCTCCTCGGCTACGAGTGGCAGTTCGGCGAGCGTCTGGGCCGCGCCGACCGGCCCGGCGCCGAGGAGTCGCTCGGTCGGCTCGAGCTCTACTCCCAGCTCTCGCCCTCGCCGAAGTGGCGGATCGCGGCGGGCCTGCGGCGAGCGGTCCTGACGTCCCTCCGGGGCGATCGGGAGGGCGCGCTCCGCGTCCTGGACACCGAGTTCCTCTCCGCCCGCCAGTGGCTGCACCAGGACGAGCTCAACGGCATCGCCGTCGGGTTCCGCACGGCGGCCGCGCTCCAGCACGGCGTGGACGACCCGGTCCTGCGTGAGCAGTACGACGTGCTCGTCGACGCTGCCGCGTCGATCCCGGCGCCCTTCATCCAGGCCAGCCTCGCGCTCACGGCGTGGGTGATCGGTGAGGAGGAGCTCGCCCGCCGCCACCTCGCGAAGGCTGCGGCGTCGCTCGACGTGCTCGCGGTCGGGCTTGAGTCGCTCTACGGCCTCACGTCCTGCGGCCTGGTGGCCGCCGCGCTCGGCGAGGAGGGGATCGCGCGGGAGATCCGGCCGCTGCTCGAGCCGCACGCGGCCCGCCTCACGTCGGGGAGCAGCGGCGTGATCGTGCCGACAGCGACCGCTGTCGGGTTGCTCGCCGACGCGACCGGCGACGCGGAGGCCGCGGCGTCGTACCACGACCTGGGGATCGAGCTGGCCGACCGGGTCGGCTCCGTGGTGCTGGCCGACCGGTGCCGGGCGCTCGCAGGCCGGGCACAGCGACCCCCGGAGCGGACGGCCGCGCCCGGCTCCGCGAGCGTCGTGCGGAGCATGGACGGCTGGGTCTTCACCACGCCGTTCGGAGCGGCGACCGTCGAGGAGTCCCGCGGCCTGTTGCAGCTCGTCGAGGTGCTCCGCGCAGCGGGTCGTGAGCTGGCCGCGGTCGACCTGGCGGCGGGCGGTGGCGCACCCGTCGTCCAGCACGACCTCGGGCCGATGCTCGACGACCGCGCCAAGCGCGAGTACCGGGCGCGGATCGCCGACCTGCGCGAGGAGATCGACGACGCCGAGACGATGAACGACCCCGACCGGGCGACGCACGCGCGGCTCGAGCTCGACGCGCTGCTCGACGAGCTCGGTCGGGCGGTCGGCATGGGCGGCCGCGACCGCCCGCACGGCGCGACCGACGAGCGGGCGCGGGTCAACGTCACGCGCAGCATCCGCCGGGCGATCGCCGCGGTCGCCGCCCAGGCCCCCGAGCTCGGTGCGCACCTGGAGGTCTCCGTCCGCACCGGCCGGGAGTGCAGCTACCGCCCCGACCCCGCCGCGGCGCTCGCCTGGGAGGTCCGCGGCCGGCCCTGAGGCACGCCACACGCGGGCGGAACATCGTTCCGTGCCCGCGGAACGCCTCCGGGGCATGAACCTCTACCAGATGATCGCCGCCGACTGGCGGGTCCGCCTGCTCGCCCAGGTCACCTGCGCGCCCCGGCCGCGCCCGCGGCGCACCGACCGCCCTGTCGGCGACGTCGCGCCCTCGCCGAGGGGGCAGCGATGACCTCCGTGACGGCGGTGAGGGCAGGCACCGGTTCTGCGGACCGCACCAGCGTCGGCCGCGCGGTCCTCGGCGCGGCCGCGACGTGGGTGCTCTACGTCGTCCTCATCGCGACCACGTCCGCCGGCTACGAGCAGGCGCTCGCCGACGCTTCCGAGGACACCGGCACTGCCGTCAACCGGTTGCCCGCCGAGACCCTCGCCGAGATCGGGCAGGACCACCCGTGGAGCTTCCTCGCCAACGTGATGCTCCTGGTCCTCCCGGCGGCGCTGATCGTCGTCGCCCGCCGCGTGGCAGCTGTGACCGGCTCCCGGGCGGCGCTCGCCACCGCGTGGGTCGCCGCCGCCGTCTGGGCGTTCTACCTCCTGCTCCAGGTCGGCCTCCTGACGGATCCGGAGTCGCTGCCGCCGCTCACCCGCGACCTCGACGTCCTGACCGTCCCGCTCGTCTCGGCCGGCTCCGTGCTCTCGACGGCCTCGTTCGTGCTGGCCGCGGTCGCTCTCCGCCGCCGCGGCCACCGACCCGTCGCCGCTCTCGTCGCGGCAGCGGTGGCGATCCTCGCCGTCGTCGCGATGGCGATCACCCTGGTGACGTCCGGCTTCGAGGAGCCGATCGCCCCGATCGGCCTGTTCCCCGCGGAGCTGGTCCTCGGCATCGCGCTTCTGGTTGGCCGGCAGCGATGACCACGCAGCCCCGCCGGGCCCTCGACCTCGTGGTCGTGGGCGACCCGCTCGACCGGTTCGACCCCGAGATCGACACGACGCTCGGCGTGGTCGCTGCGGCGATCGCCCGCGGGCACCACGTCCGCGCGTGCCAGCCGTCCGACCTCGCGATCGTCGACGGCGCGGCGCTGGCCCGGACCTACGACGTGCGCCGCGGCGACACCCGATGGACCGCTCTCGACGACGCCGACGCGGTGCTGCTGCGCACCGAGCCGCCGGTCGACGGCGCCTACCTCGACGCCGCGTTCATCCTCGACCGGGTCGACACGGCGCGGACCCTGATGATCAACGATCCCCGCGGCGTACGCATTGCCAACGAGAAGCTGTGGGCGCTGGAGCACGCCGACCTCTGCCCGCCCACGCTCGTCACGTCGTCGGCCGACCTGATCGCAGAGTTCCTGCGCGAGCACCGGGAGTGCGTCGTCAAGCCGATCGACGGGTTCAGCGGGCACGGCGTGCTGCGTCTCGGCTACGACGACCCCAACACCGCGTCGATCGTCGAGCTCTCGACGGCCGGCGGGTCCCGCCAGGTCGTGGTCCAGCCGTGGCTGGAGCGGGTCCGGGAGGGCAACAAGCGGGTCTTCGTGCACGACGGCGAGCCGGTGGCCGCCGCGCTCAGGTTCCCCGTGGAGAACGGCGACTTCCGGATCGGGATGCCCGCCCGGATGGTGCCGCTCTCCGACCGCGACCGCGAGATCTGCGACCGGCTCCGGCCCGGGCTCCGCGAGCTCGGGCTCTTCCTCGTCGGCCTCGACGTCATCGACGGGCTGCTCGTCGACGTCAACGTCACCAGCTCCGGCGCGCTGCGCAAGTGCGACCGGCTCCTCGGCAGCACCCTGTGCGCCGACCTCGTCCAGCTCATCGAAGAACGCACCGACCGGAGGCAGTCATGACCACCGCCATCATCTGCATCGCCCTGCTCGCGGCCCTGCTGTTCGTGCTCGGCTGGAACGTGTCGCGGATCCGCGGCACGCGCGGCGACACGGGGGACCAGTTCCCGACCGCGCCCGACGACGCGCTGTTCGTCGCGATCCGCGCGCACGGCAACGCGACCGAGTACGTCCCGATGCTCGCCGTCCTCATCCTCGTCGTCGGGTCCCGCGACCCGGCGCTGTGGATGCTGGTGGTGGCGTGCGTGGCCGTGCTGTCGCGATACCTCCACGCCGCCGGGGTCCTCATCGCCGGGGACATGGCGGAGGAGAGCGTGCTCCGGTTCGCGGGCGCCGTCGGCACCATCCTCAGCGGCGTCGCGCTGGCGGTCGCCGCGGTCCTGGTGATCTAGCGATGGTCACGCGCACCCGGGTGCTCGGGGACGCGGTCGAGTCGCTCTTCGAGGGCTCGTACGCCGCGCCGCTGGTCGGCCTCGAGCGGGAGCTCTTCGCCTATCGGCACGAGGACCCCACCGCCGCCGTGACGATCGCGGACATGCGACCGCACCTGGCCGACGTGCCGGACGTGGCGTTCGAGCCCGGCGGACAGGTCGAGCTCAACCCGGGCCCGCAGCCCACCGCGGCGGCCGCGGTCGCCGTACTCCGGGAGCGCGAGCGCGCCGCCCGCGCCGCCCTGGCCGGTGCCGGCATCCACCTGGCCGCCGCCGGGCTCGACCCGTGGCGCAGGCCCGAGCGGATCGGCCTCCAGCTGACCTCGTCGCGCTACTGCGACCTGGACCGGTACCTCTCCCGACGGGGATCCGCCGGCCGGCGGTTCATGCGGCAGACCGCAGGCCTGCACGTGTGCGTCGACCTGCGACCCGGCGCCGAGGGTGTCGTGCAGTGGCGGGCGGCCAACCTCGTCGCGCCGGTGCTGGCGGCCCTGTTCGCCAACTCCCGGTACTGCGAGGGGCGCCGGCTGACCACCGACGGCGGACGGACCGCTGTCTGCCTCGCCACCGACCCGGCGCGCATGGCGTACGGACGGTTGGGACGCACCCGCGACGTGGTGGGGGAGTACGCCCGGTTCGCCGCCGCCGCGCCCACGCTGAGCGAGCGCTTCCGCGACGTCGACGCGCATCTGTCGACCCTGTTCCCCGCCGTCCGGCCGCGCGGCCGCTACCTCGAGCTCCGCTGCCTCGACTCGATGCCCGGCTCCGACCTGCCCGTCGCGGTCGCTCTGGCGTGGCTCCTGCTCGGTGTGCGGGGCGTGGACGACGAGGTCCTCGCCGGCCTCGACAGCTGCGACGTGCCCGCGCTGTGGGAGCTGGCCGCCGGCCCCGGGATCCTGCACCCGACGGCGCGCGGGATCGCCGTCAGGCTGCTGCGCATCGCCTCTGCCGCGGTCGACGTGCTGCCGCCGGGCGAGCTGCCTCCCGACGCCTGCGCCGGCCTCGCGGACCTGCTGGAACGCACCACCCGACAGCGGCGGTCGGCCTGACCGCCGCCACACAGAAGGAGATCGCCATGCCCTACGTCAGCATCATGGAGTGGCCCGCCGACTGGGAGACCCACCTCAAGATCGACGACGCCATCAACCGCGCCCTCGGGGGCGCGTCGCCCGCCGGCCACGTCCTCCACCTGGCCGGGCGCAGCGACGTCGGTGTCCGGGTCGTCGACGTCTGGGAGACCAGGGAGCACGCCGTCCGGTTCAAGGACGAGTACGCCGAGCCGGCCGTCACGTCGCTCGGCTTCGAGCCCGGGCCGCCGTCGACCCTGACCGAGTTCGACGTCGAGATCGTCCGGACCTGACGCCCCGGCCGCTGGCTCAGGTGTGCGCCGCCTTGAACGCCTTGGCCTCGAGCTTGGCGTCCTTGACGGCGTGCGCCGCCTCGCGGCGTACGTCCTTCGCCGTGTGGCGGGCGCGCCAGAGCAGCCCCGGCTTGCCGGCGGTGTCGCCGGCGGCGATCGCCAGGCCGCCCGCGAGCGCGGCGTTCTTGAGGAAGTGGGTCTGCTGGTCGGAGCGAACGGCCTTGTCCTGCGCCTCCCAGAACCGGTAGCGGGTCGCCGTCGACGGCACCAGGCTCGCCGCGAGCACGCCCGACGCCAGCCGCGGGAAGTGTCCGGTGGCCAGGGCAGCGCCGGCGACGATCTGGACCGCGCCGTTGGCGCGCACCCACAGGGTCGGGTCCTTGGGGACGGTGACGTTCGGTACGGCGCGCTGGGCGACCGGCTGCAGCTTCTCGGTCACCGGAGCGGCCTGCGCGGCCAGCGCGTTCGCGTTGCGGAGCGAGTCGACGCCGTTGGCGATGAAGTAGGACGCCAGCAGCGGACGGGCGAGCAGTCTGATCAGTGCCATGGGAGGTCGGTACCCCGTCCGATTAGATTGAACGCATGTGCGGCCGCTACGCATCCAGCCGGAGTCCGGACGACCTCGCCGAGGAGTTCGAGGTGGTCGACAGCCGCCTCGACAAGCCGCTCGCGCCGGACTACAACGTCGCACCCACCAAGGACGTCTACGCCGTCCTCGAGCGGCAGTCGAAGGAGCACCCGGACGAGCCGCCGGCCCGCCAGCTGCGCACCCTGCGCTGGGGGCTGGTGCCCTCGTGGGCGAAGGACCCGGGCATCGGCAGCAAGATGATCAACGCGCGGATGGAGACGGTCGCGGAGAAGCCGGCCTTCCGCAAGGCGTTCGCCGTACGGCGCTGCCTCCTGCCGGCGGACGGCTACTTCGAGTGGTACCCGACCGAGCAGAAGGGCAAGTCGGGCAAGCCGATCAAGCAGCCGTTCTACATCCACCCGGCCGACGGGTCGGTGATGGCGATGGCCGGGCTCTACGAGATCTGGAAGGACCCGACGCGCGACGACGACGATCCCGACCGGTTCCGCTGGACCTGCACCGTCCTCACGACCGACGCGCCCGACGAGCTGGGCAAGATCCACGACCGGATGCCGCTGCTCGTGACCCGCGACAACCGCGACGCCTGGCTCGACCCCGGCACCGAGAAGGACCGGCTGCTCGACCTGCTCGTGCCGGCCCAGCAGACCGGGTTGCAGGCCTACCCTGTCTCGCCGGCGGTCGGCAACGTCCGCAACAACGGACCGGAGCTGGTCGAGCCGCTTCCGCTGGAGGACTCGCTCCTGTGAGGATCGTCGGGTGACCACCGAGGAGCGCGTGATCCCCACTCCCCACGGCGAGGGCCTGCTGCTGACCGACCGCGCTCGCAAGCCGATGGCGACGCTCCTGCTGAGCCACGGCGCCGGCGGTGGCACCGATGCGCGCGATCTGGTGGAGCTCGCCAGGAGCCTCCCGCGGCAGGGCATCACGGTGATGCGCTTCGAGCAGCCCTGGCGCCGCGCCGGGAAGAAGATCGCCGGACCGCCCGCCTCCCTCGACGACGGCCTGCGGGCAGCCGCAGACAGCATCCGGGTCCGCAACCCGCTGATCGTCGGCGGCCGGTCGGCGGGCGCCCGGTCGGCGACCCGGTGCGCGAAGGACCTCGGCGCGCGGGCGTGCCTGGCGCTCTCGTTCCCGCTCCACCCGCCGGGCCGCCCCGAGAAGTCCCGCCTCGACGAGCTCGCCGCGGCCGGCGTACCGACGCTGGTGATCCAGGGGGAGCGCGACTCGTTCGGGCGCCCCGAGGAGTTCCCCGACCCGATGCCCGGGCACGTCGACTTCGCCGTGGTCCCCGAGGCCGACCACGGCCTCGCGGTCCCGAAGCGGGCCGCCATCACCCAGGACGTCGCGATGGACATCGTGGTCGAGTCGACCCTGGAGTGGATCGTGCGCGAGATCGTCGGCGACGGGAATGGTGCGTAGCCCGCGACGGTTGATCCGTTCATGATCGCCACGCTCGAGCGCCCGGTGGAGCAGCTCCCCGTAGGCTGGGGGGCGATGTCAGAGACCACCACCGACCACGTCGAGGAAGTCGACCTCGCGACCGAGACCCCCGCCGAGCGATCGGCGCGGTTCGAGCGCGACGCGCTGCCCTACCTCGACCAGCTCTACTCCGCGGCCATGCGCATGACCCGCAACCCCGCGGACGCCGAGGACCTGGTGCAGGAGACCTTCGCGAAGGCCTACTCCGCCTTCCACCAGTTCAAGCCGGGCACCAACCTGAAGGCCTGGCTCTACCGGATCCTCACCAACACGTTCATCAACTCCTACCGCAAGAAGCAGCGACAGCCGCAGCAGTCGATCTCGGGAGACTCCGGCGACGTCGAGGACTGGCAGCTCGCCCGCGCCGAGTCCCACACCTCCACGGGCCTGAAGTCGGCGGAGATGGAGGCTCTCGAGCACCTCCCCGACTCCCAGGTCAAGGACGCGCTGCAGCGGCTTCCCGAGGAGTTCCGCCTGGCGGTCTACCTCGCCGATGTCGAGGGGTTCGCCTACAAGGAGATCGCCGAGATCATGGGTACGCCGATCGGGACGGTCATGTCCCGCCTCCACCGGGGACGTCGCCAGCTGCGCGACCTCCTCTCCGACTACGTCCGCACCGGCGGCGACGCGCCCATCGAGGGAGGTGCGTCGTGAACATGTCCGGTGAAGGCGCCCACGGCCACGCGCACGACGACCCGTCCAACGAGGAGTGTGCCGACTTCCTCGAGCGGATCGTCCGGCTGATCGACAACGAGCTCGAGGAGGGCGACTGCGCGATCGTGCGCGCCCACATCGACACCTGCTCGCCGTGTCTCGAGCGCTACGACCTGCAGCGCACCGTGAAGGCGCTCGTCGCCCGGTCCTGCTCGGAGAAGGCACCCGCCGACCTCCGGGAGCGGGTCCGCGTCCAGATCGCCGCCGTGCAGGTGCAGATCACCGAGGGCTGATCCCGCGGTCCGGCGGGTCCGACCCCGGAAATTGCGGAACCCCCGCCACCACCCTCAGGTGGTCCGGGGGTCCGGGTCAGCGGCGCGAGACGCGCTCAGCTGTTGGGGCGCTTGCCGTGGTTGGCGCCCTTCTTGCGACGCGCGCGGCGCTTGCGGCCGGTCTTGCCCATGGTGATCTCCTCCAGGTTCAGGTCCGACCAGTCTCCCAGACCACGGCCGCTCGGCGTGAATCGGGCCGGCCTGTTGCGCGGTAGAACGGGTTTCGGCAATCGGCTGTGGCGGGCGTGACCGCTTGTTACGTTGCGCGCGTCTCCCTCCGCATCTCGGTGCCCACCTTGAGGTGTCCCATGCTCCGTCGCGCGATCACCGCCGCCGTCCTCGTCGCCGCGTCGGCCGGAGGTGTCCTCGCGGGGGCGGCACCGGCCTCTGCCGCGGGACCGTGGTACGTCAAGCCCACCGGCAACAACGCCGCCAACTGCCTGTCGCAGGCCACGGCCTGCGCCACGGTGACCGGCGCACTGGCCAAGCCGGGCTTCCAGGCCGGTGACACCATCAACGTCGATCCCGGCACCTACACGGACCGGCCGGTGCTCGCGAAGGCGGCCAAGATCATCGGCACGGGCCCGGGTGTCGTCTTCCGCGGTGCTGCCGGCGCGTGGGCCCTCGCGGTCAACACGACGGCCGTGCCCGGCGCGAACGTCGAGCTGCGCAACCTCACCCTCACGGCCGGCGGCTACGTGGCCGGCGGCGCCCTGCCGGTCGTCGCTGCCCACGTGTCCGCCGTCGACGTCCGGATCACCGACTCGTCCGCTGCGGTCGGCGGTGGCGCCTACGTGTTCTCGGGGTCGCTGCTGATGACCGGCGGCCGGGTCCAGGGAAACCGGGCCGTCGCCCAGGCGGCGAACCAGGGCTGGGGTGGCGGCGTCTACGTCGCCCCGGGCGCGGCGCTGAGCCTCGACGGCACGACCGTCGCCGACAACCGCGCCGATGCGTCCAACAAGTCAGCGGTCGCCGTCGGCGGTGGCATCGCGAGCGGCGGCCTCACCTCCATCGTCAACGCGCGACTCTCCAACAACACTGCGGTGCACCCCGGCAACAGCTCCTACGGCGGCGCCGTCTACAACGCCGGCCAGACGATGACGGTCAGCCTCACCGAGGTCGACGGCAACTCCGCCGCGATCGGCGGTGCCGTCAGCCTCGCTCAGCCCGTGGTCGCGAGCCGGATCGACGTCCACGACAACTCGGCCCTCGCCGGGGGAGCGTTCCACGCCGCGCACAGCCTCTCCCTCACCAACAGCCAGGTCGACGACAACCACGCCACCGTCAACTACGGCGGGGCGATCTACTCCACCGCGACCCAGGGCGTCTCGCTCGACAGCACCGAGGTGGCCGGGAACGAGGCCGCGGTGGCCGGCGGCGCGGTGATGTCGACCGCCGGCCCCACCGTCATCCGCAACGGCTCCCGGATCGCCGACAACAGCGCCCAGGTCGGCGGCGGCGTCTACAACTCCGGCGCCCTGACCGTGCGCGGCTCCGAGGTCGTCGGCAACGACGCGTCGTTCCAGGGAGGGGGCATCCTCAACGGGTCCGCCTCCGCCGCCGACGCCCCGACCGCGTTGCTCGTCGACGCAGATGTCCACGACAACTCCGCCGCTCTGGGTGGCGGTGGCATCGTCAACATCGCGAAGGCCACGCTCAGCGTGGACGGCGGCCGGATCGCTGACAACGTCGCTGCCGGTGGCGGTGGCGTCCTGGTGGCCAACGGCTCGACCGCCCAGCTCGACGGCACCGAGGTCAGCGGCAACACCGCGACCAGCCTGGGCGGCGGCGGCATCATCAACGCCGGTCGCACCACCATCCAGAGGTCCGCCCTCGACGCGAACGTCGCCGCCACCAACAACGGGCTCGGTGGCGCCGTCTACAGCGGCACCGACGTCGCCGGCGCCGTGACGACGTTCGACGTCGACGCGAGCACCATCTCGCACAACCAGGCGTACGCCGGCTCCGCGCTCGTCGCCTACTCGACCGGTGCGGGCGCGACCAACCAGACGACGATCGACGACACGACCATCACGGGCAACCTGAGCTCGTCGGTGTACGGCGCGATCGAGCAGGTCGGCCGTCCGGTGACCATCACCGACAGCACGATCACCGACAACGTCGCGGCAGCCGGTGGCGCGGGAGCGATCTACGCGGGCGCGCCCGCCGGCGGCGGCGTCAGCAACACGGTCTTCGCCGGCAACCTCCCGCGCGCGTGCCTCGGCCCGGTCGCGGGCAACGGCGGCAACTACGGCGGTCCCGGCCAGGCCGGGTGTGGGCTTACCCCCGCAGCGGATCCCCAGCTCGGTGCGCTGGCCGACAACGGCGGCCCGACCCTCACGCAGCTGCCCGGCCCGGCCAGCCCGCTGCTCGACGTGCTGACCTGCAGCGGGAGCAACCCCGACCAGCGCGGGGTGGCGCGCCCCCAGGGCGCGAAGTGCGACATCGGCGCGGTGGAGGCCGAACAGGTCGTCCCGACCGTCGACGGCCCCGCTCACGTCGACCTCGCGGTCGGCTCCTCGGCCGACCCGGCCGCCACGTTCACGAGCACCGGCTCGCCGCTGCCCGACCTGTCGGCGAGCGGCCTGCCCGACGGGCTGACGTTCACCGACAACGGCGACGGCACCGGCGCCATCAGCGGTACGCCGGCCGCGGGCACCGGCGGCGTGCACACCGTCACCGTGACCGCCACCAACGAGGCCGGCTCCGGTGACCACGACGTCGAGATCGAGATCGCCGAGGCACCCGAGCTGAGCGGGCCGACCTCGTCGACGTACGTCGTCGGCGAGCCCGGCGGCCCGGACGTCTTCGAGCAGGTCGGCGGCCACCCGGTCGCGACGCTGTCGACCGACAGCGACCTGCCGGACGGCGTCGCCTTCGCCGACAACGGTGACGGCACCGGCACCCTCGGCGGGACGGCGCAGCCGGCCACCGGCGGGCTCTACGACGTCACCATCGACGGCACGAACGGGGTCGCGCCCGACGCGACCTGGCCGTTCGCGCTGACCGTCAACGAGGCTCCGTCCCTGAGCGCCGCGGACGCGACGTTCCGGGTCGGCACTGCCGGGTCCGCCGCCCTCACCGTCGGCGGCTTCCCGGCGCCCACCGTCACCGCGACCGGCCTTCCTGCGGGCCTCGCGGTCGACGGCGCGGCGATCACCGGCACGCCCGCGGCCGGATCGGGCGGCGTCCACGTGGTCGACCTCACCGCGACCAACGGCGTCGGCGCCGACGCGACCGACAGCGCCACCATCACCGTCGAGGAGACGGCCTCCGTGGCCGGACCGCTGGAGGTGCGGATGGTCACCGGAACCGAGGCGTCGGTCTCGTACGCCGCGGCCGGCTTCCCGGTGCCCGCCCTGTCCGCGACGGGCGACCTTCCCGCCGGCGTGACGTTCGTCGACAACGGCGACGGCACGGCCACCCTGTCGGGGACCCCGACAGCGGGTGCGGTCGGGAGCTACCAGCTGACGGTCACCGCGGCCAACGGCATCGGCCAGGGCCACGCGATCGCGGTCTCGGTCGAGGTCGTGCCGCCGGTGCAGATCACCACCACGTCGCTCCCGGACGCCGCGTTCGGCACCGGCTACGACCGGGCCGTCCAGGTCGAGGGAGGCGCGGCGCCGTACACGTTCTCGCTCGCGGGCGGAGCCCTGCCCCAGGGCCTCAGCCTGGGCGACGACGGCCGGATCACCGGCACGCCGTCGGGCGCGCCGGGCACCTCGACGTTCACCGTCCGCGTCGAGGACGGCACCGGTCACGAAGACACCCAGCAGCTCTCGATCAGCGTCGGCAAGGGCGTCAGCTCCCTGGTCCCGGGGCCGGTCGTCGTCGTCGGCAACGTGCTGCTCGGCGGCAACCTCACCGCGACGCTGCTGGGCGGGCCCGGGACGCCGATCGCCGGCGCCACGGTGACGTTCCGCGCGACCAACGCGGTGCTCGGCAACCCGGTCGCGTGCACGGCCGTGACCGACGCCGACGGCATCGCCTCGTGCAAGCCGACGCTCGGCGGCCTGACGGCGATCCTGCTGGCGCCGTCGGTGACGATCTCGTGGCCGGGCGACAGCAGGTGGCTGCCGGCCACGGCCGTGGCGCCGAAGAAGCTCGGGCCGCCCGCACCCTGGACCTAGGAGCCCCTAGAGCCGGGAGAGGAAGCGCTCGGCGTCGACGACGACGCGCGTGACCTCTCCCGACCCGGCGAGCTTGCCCGGCTCGCCGTCGACCACGTTGCGCACCGCGACCGAGAACCGCCGCAGCCGCCCGTCGGCATGCACCACGCGCGCGGAGACCTCGACCTCCTGCCCAACCGCGCTCGCGGCCAGGTGCTGGAGCTCGACCCGCGTCCCGACGCTGGTCTGGCCGGGCCCGAGGTCGTCCTCGATCGCCGCGCACGTGGCCGCCTCGCACCAGGCGAGCAGCCGCGGGGTCGCGAGCACGGGCAGCGAGCCCGAGCCGAGGGCGAGCGCCGTGTCGTCGTCGCTGACGGTGAACCGGAGGATCGCGGTCACGGCTCAGATGCCGAACGTGTTGCGCGGGTAGGCCGCGTCGACGTCGGTGATCACGTTGACCAGGTAGGGCACGCCGCTGGCGAACGCCCGGTCCAGGGCCGGCCCGATCTGGCGCGGGTCGGTGACCGTCTCACCGGCACCGCCGAGCGCCTTGACGACCTCGTCGTACGCCGTGCGCTCGGCGAGGTCGGCGGCGACGTCGTAGCCGTAGAGCATCTGCATCGGGCCCTTCTCGAGCCCCCACGCGGAGTTGTTGCCCATCACCATGACCACCGGCAGGTTGTGCCGCACCAGGGTGTCGACGTCCATCAGCGAGAACCCGGCGGCGCCGTCGCCCAGCAGCAGCACGACCTGGGAGGACGGGCGAGCGATCCGCGCCGCGATGGCGGCGCCGAGGCCGGCGCCCAGGCACCCGTACGGACCGGGGTCGAGCCAGCAGCCGGGCATCTTCGGCTCGACGTACTTGCCGGCGAACGAGACGAAGTCGCCCCCGTCACCGATCACGACGGCGTCGGCGGCCAGCCTCGGCACCAGCTCGCCGTAGATCCGGGCGGGATGGACCGGGTCGGCCTCGGCGCCGAGGAGGTCGAGGTCGCGGGCGGTGGCCGCGGCGACGGTCTCCTGGAGGTCGCGGACCCAGTCGTGCCACCGCGGCTTCGACCCGCGCTCCAGGGCGGCCAGCAGGCCGTCGAAGACGGCGGTCAGGTCGCCGGACACCGACGCCGCGAGCTGCGCGTGCGGCGAGACCTGGTCGGGGGAGTCGGCCACGTGGACGACCTTGGCGGGGGAGTCCTCGGCGCCGAAGACGCCGTAGCCGAGTCGGAAGTCCAGCGGAGTGCCGACGACGACGACCAGGTCGGCGCCCTTGAGGGCGGCTCCGCGCGCCTTGGTGACGAGCAGCTCGTGGCCACCCGGTACGACGCCGCGACCCATGCCGTTGGTGATCGCCGGCACGCCGGCGGACTCGACGAACCGCAGTGCCGCCTCCTCGGCCCGGTCGGCCCACACGTCGGTGCCGAGGATGACGACCGGGCGGGCCGCCTCCGCGAGCAGCCCGGCGATCCGGTCGATCGCGTCGGTGTCGGGCGCGGCGCCGCGTCCCGCGTCGGCGCCGACGACCGGTACGACGCCGCCGCCGACGTTGAAGAACTCGTCCATGGGCACGTCGACGTACGCCGGGCCGCGGTGCGCGGACCGCGCGGCCGTGAACGCGTCGTGGAAGCCGGCGGCCACGTCGTTGGCGGTCGGCAGCGTGCGGGCGTGCTTGCTGACGCTCTCGACGATCGGCAGGTGGTCGATCTCCTGGAGCGCCCCGGTGCCCCAGCGGTTGTTGGGCGCGCGGCCGCCGACGACGACCATCGGCGAGCCGGCGAACTTCGCCTGCGCGATGGCGCTGACGCCGTTGGTGACCCCCGGTCCGGCCGTCAGCACCGCCAGGCCCGGGACCCGGGTCAGCTTGCCCGTCGCCTCGGCGGCGAACGCCGCGGTCTGCTCATGGCGGACGTCGACCAGGCGCATCGGGTGGCCGGCCTGCTCGGCCTTCACCGCGCCGTCGTACATCGGGAAGACGTGTGCCCCCGACAGGGTGAACATGGTGTCCACGCCGTGGGCGCGGGCGACGGCGACGGCGAGCTCGCCGGCGTGACCGGTGAGCTGATCGCTCGAGGGTGTGGTGGAGGTCATGCCCGGAGGCTACCGACGCCGGCGAGGGCGCTGGCCAGGAGTCTGGTCAGCGGCGGCCGAAGAAGCCCGGCTGCGCGGTGCGCAGCCGCTCGATCACGATGAGCAGGATGTCGGTGCGGCCGGGCGGCTGGTTGCGGCCGAGCGAGAGGTGGAGGTAGAGCGCGCGCAGGAACGCGTTGATGTTGGCGCGCGCCGGCGAACCCGGGCCCGACACGGACGCCGGCGCCTCGGCGCGCGCGATGTCGATGAGGTCGGCGGTCCAGGCCTCGACCCGGTCGAGCGGCACGATCCCGCGGTGCATGATCGAGAGCGACGCGAGCGCCAGCCGGTCGGCCTCGCCCGCGGACCACACGTCCGCCAGCGGGTTGGCGGCGCGCTCGCCGATCACCTCGAGCAGCACGGTGAGCTCGGCGCGCCGCAGGTGCGGCGACCGGCCGAGGGCGCCGATCGCGTCGGCGCCGTTGGCCACGGCGTTCGCCCACCCCTTCTCGGGGACGAAGCTGCGCAGGTCGCGCTCGGCGGTGAACCACGCCGCGAGCCGGTCGCCCCAGTTGAGCACCTGGTTCGGCGGCACGAGCGAGCGCTCGGTGTCGCGCTCGATGCACTCGGCGAGCACGAGAGCGGAGTGGCTGCGGCGGAAGACCGTGTCGGTGCCGGACTCGCCGATGCCGGTCATCAGCCCGGTGGCGATGCCGTCGCCGAGCCCGGGCAGGAGGTCGTCGTAGACCCCGGCGCTGATCCAGGTGGTCAGCAGCTCGAGGGCGAGTTCGACCCGGAGCGCCGGGTCGGGGCTGCCGAGCATCTCGGTCAGCTCGGCGGTGAGGTCGGTGATCCGGTGCTCGGCGGGCGGCCGGGAGTAACCGTCCCGGTGCAGGCGCGCCAGGAGCGACCAGTCAACCTTCGCCATGAGCGCCGTCCTGACCGAGAGAGGGTTCGCGAATAACGTGTGCCCCCGGCCACTAGATTAGCCGGTGTCCTGGACTGGTTGGAGGGGGGTGAGCGAATGCCTTCGCTCTCCTCCATCGCGCGCCGCCACACCGACCTCGACGACGACGACATCACCTGGTTGCAGCTGCTCCAGGCCGACTGGCAGATCATCGCCGACCTGTCGTTCGCCGACCTCATCATGTGGCTGCCCGACCGGCAGGGCAACGGGTTCTGGGCGGGCGACCAGCGCCGCCCGACGACGGGTCCGACGGCGTACGTCGACGACCTCGTCGGCACGTTCGCGCCCACCGGACGCCGGCCCCTCGTGGACCAGTCCTACGCCTCCGGGCGGATCGTCCGGGAGGGCGACCCCGAGTGGCGCGACGACGTGCCGGTGCGGGTCGAGGCGATCCCGGTGCGCCGCGCCGGCCGGGTGATCGCCGTCATCGGCCGCAACACCAACCTCCTGGGCGTGCGCACGCCGAGCCGGCTGGAGATCTCCTACCTCCAGACCGCCGCCGACCTGACGCAGATGATCGCCGCCGGCCACTTCCCGGCGCCGGGTCAGCGCAGCGACCACGCCGACTCGCCGCGGGTAGGCGACGGGTTCGTCCGCGTCGACGCCGACGGCCGGGTGGTCTACGCCAGCCCCAACGCGCTGTCCGTCTACCGCCGGCTCGGGCTCACCGGCGATCTCGCGGGGCACGCGCTGGCCGACCTGACCCGCGAGCTGGTGCCGCCGCGAAAGCGGCCCGACGAGGAGACGCTCAGCGCCGTGCTCGGGGGCCGGGCCCACCGGGACGCCGAGGTCGGGTCGGGAGTCCCCGACGGGGTCGCGCTGATCATGCGGGCGATCCCGTTGCGTCCGCAGGGCGAGCACATCGGCGCGGTCATCCTGCTGCGCGACGTCACCGACCTGCGCCGCCGCGACCGCGAGCTCGTCACCAAGGACGCGACGATCCGGGAGATCCACCACCGGGTGAAGAACAACCTGCAGACGGTGGCCGCGCTGCTGCGCCTCCAGGCGCGCCGGATCGAGTCGCCGGAGGCGACCGAGGCGCTCGAGGAGGCGGTCCGCCGGGTCGGCTCGATCGCCATCGTCCACGACATCCTGAGCCAGGCGGTGGGGGAGTCGGTCGAGTTCGACGACATCGCCGACCGGCTGACCAAGCTCGTCACCGAGGTCGGCGCGCTCGCCGGAGCCGTCCGGGTCAGCCGTGAGGGTGAGTTCGGCGTGCTGCCCTCGGAGCAGGCCACGACGCTCGCGATGGTGCTCACCGAGCTCCTCCAGAACGCCGTCGAGCACGGCTTCGCGGGCCGCGCCGACGCGGCCATCGTGGTGCGGGTGCGCCGCAGCGGTCAGGTGCTCGACGTGAGCGTCGACGACAACGGCACCGGCCTTCCCGACGGGTTCGACCCCGACGCGACGACCAGCCTCGGCCTCTCGATCGTGCGGACCCTGGTGGAGTCCGAGCTGGCGGGGCACCTCACGCTCGGGCGGTCACCGGAGGGTGGCGCGAGCGCGTCGATCAGCGTGCCGGTCGACTGAGCGCTCCGGCGGTCGGACTGTCAGACGATCAGACGGGGGTCCGGACGCGGGCGCGGGCGTTGCGGCGCTTGAGGGCGCGGCGCTCGTCCTCGCTGAGGCCACCCCAGACACCGTGATCCTGCCCGGCTTCGAGAGCCCACTGGAGGCACTGTTCGCGCACCTCGCAGCGTCGGCACACCTGCTTGGCCTCCTCGATCTGGAGGATGGCCGGGCCGGTGTTGCCGATCGGGAAGAACAGCTCCGGATCCTCGTCGAGGCATGCGGAACGGTGTCGCCAATCCATCGGTGGGAAATCCCTACTTTCATCAC
The DNA here is from genome assembly GCF_013410655.1 of Nocardioides thalensis. Classification (NCBI taxonomy): domain Bacteria; kingdom Bacillati; phylum Actinomycetota; class Actinomycetes; order Propionibacteriales; family Nocardioidaceae; genus Nocardioides; species Nocardioides thalensis. The sequence continues at coordinate 2,909,216 of NZ_JACCFP010000001.1, read as the reverse complement.
AGGCACGACGGCGCAGTCTGGTTGAGCACCGCGGGCATGCCGATCACCGCAAAAGTGAACGGTTTCACGATCGCGCCCTCAAGGGTTCCAAGGAAACGGGCGTGAATCAAGGGTTGAACATGGTCTGTTGTGTCACAGACAATCAGCGGTCGCCCAGCGCGGCCATGCTGTCGGGGTGGAGCAGGCCGGCCAGCGCGACGAGCGCGGACACCGCCATGATGACGGCCACGAAGACGACGTCGCGCACGCCCCACGCGAGGCCGAGGCAGATCAGCTGGGTCAGCATCACCGGGCCGCGGGCCCACGCCGTACGGCGCCAGAGCGCCCACGCCGCGGCGACCAGCAGCGCTCCGTAGACGCCGAAGAAGACCGCGTTGGACACGCCGACCGCGGCCCGCTCGGAGGAGACCTCGGCCAGCTGGAGCACCGCGAACAGCAGCACCCCAAGGCCCTGCACGGCGACGACCGAGACCGCGACGGTCAGCGGCGGTGGCACCTGTCCGCGCACGGGATCGACGCCGGGCTCGGTCACCTCGGTCACTCCGACTCCAGGCAGGCCCGCAGCTGGTCGAGCGTGCGGGTCAGCAGGCGGGAGACGTGCATCTGGGAGACGCCGATCTCCTCGGCGATCTGCGACTGGGTCATGTTCTTGAAGAACCGCAGCAGCAGGATCCGCTTCTCCCGCTCGGGCAGGCCCTCGAGGAGCGGCTTGACCGACTCGCGGATCTCGACCCGCTCCAGGCCCTCGTCGGCGATGCCGATGGCGTCGAGCATGCTCGGGCCGCCGTCCTCGGAGTCGTCGTTGCCCGCGTCGAGGGACAGCGTGGCGTAGGCGTTGCTCGACTCGAGACCCTCGACGATCTCCTCGACCGTGCAGCCGATCGTCTCGGCGATCTCCCGCGGGGTGGGGGAGCGGCCCAGGCTCTGGGTGAGGTCGGCGGTGGCTGCGGTGATCTGCATCCGCAGCTCCTGCAACCGCCGCGGCACCCGGATCGCCCAGCCCTTGTCGCGGAAGTACCGCTTGATCTCGCCGATGATCGTCGGCGTCGCGTAGGTGGAGAACTCGACGCCGCGGTCGGTGTCGAACCGGTCGACGGCCTTGATCAGGCCGATCGACCCGACCTGCACGAGGTCCTCGAACGGCTCGCCCCGGTTGCGGAAGCGGCGGGCGCAGTGCTCGACGAGCGGCATGTGGAGCGCGAGCAGCTCGTCGCGCGAGGCGGACCGCTCGGCGTCGGAGCCCGACGCGTCACGGAGCACGGCGAACAGCTCCGCGCTGCGGCGCCGCGTGGCGTCGACGGCGGAGGAGCCGCCGTCGCCCCGAGAGTTGACGGAGGTCATGTCAGCGTCCGGGCCCCTCAGCCTCGGCGAGCGACGAGCGGACGACCAGGCGGACGGCGTAGGTGCCGGGCACGCTCTCGATCGCCGCCTCCTCGGCGAGCGTGGCCAGCACCTGCCAGCCGAAGCTCTCGTAGTCGGGGGACGCCGGCGCGGCCGCGGTCGTGCTGATGAGCAGCGTGAGCTTCCCCGGGTGCAGCTGGAACCGGCAGTCGAGCTCGGCGCCCTCGTCGGCCTCGTCGAGGACCATGGCGACCGACTCGCTCACGGCGATCCGCAGGTCCTCGATGTCGTCGATCGTGAAGTCCAGGCGCGCGGCGAGGCCGGCCGTGAGCGTGCGGAGCACCGATGCGAAGGCGCCGTCGGCGGGCAGCCGCAGCTCGACCTGGGAACGGGCGTCGATCCCGTGGACGGTGCTCGTGTCGGACATGCACACTCCTCCGCTGCGCGGTCGACCCTCTGGCCGGGTCGCTCGGAATGGAGGTTACGCCACCGCGCCCAGCGCTGGGGCGCGGTGGGCGACACCCGCTACGGGCAGAGGATCGGGAGGATCTGGCAGAGCGGGTTCGGCGGCGTCGTCGCGGTCGGCGACCCGGTGGGCGTGCCGGTGGGCGTGCCGGTCGGCGTACCGGTGGGCGTCCCCGTGGTCGGCGTACCCGTCGGCGTGCCCGACAGGCACGCGTCGAGCGCGGCGTCGGCCCTGGTGATCTCGGCCTTGCGCTCCTCGAGGGCCCTCTGCTTCTTGGCGACCGTGGCCTTGCGCTGCGCGACCACCTTCTTCAGCTCAGCGACCCGCTGGGCCTGGCCCGCGTTCCTGGCTCGCGCGAGCGCCTCCCGGGCGTTGCGCAGCTTGCGCTTGGCTCGCTTCAGGTCGGTGAACGCCTCGTTCTTGGCGTAGATCGCGTCGTAGTAGGCCTCCTGCTCGTCGCCGCAGTCGACGCCCGCGGCGGCACCGGCCGGCTGCGAGCCCGCCTGTGCCGAGCCGAGGGCGACGGCGGTGCCGACGGCCAGTCCGACCGCGAGCACGACGCCCAGCAGCACCCTGAAGATCTGACGAGACATGACGTGACCGCTCCCTCCGGTTCATGCAACGCGGTGTCATCAGCGTCAACGAGCGGTGGGGCCGCGAGGCTACTTCCTGCAAGGGAGCGAAATCCGGTGCAACAAATGCACGGTGGCCGCGCTCCCTCCCGGGTTCGCGGCCACCGCTGGTGTGGGGGTGCTGTCAGGCAGCCGCCTGGCGTCCGAGGATGCCGCCGAGGAGACCGCCGAGCAGGTCGTCGATCAGGTCGCCGAGGCCGAGGGCCTCGAGGATCGGCTCGAGCAGGCCGGTCAGCGCCTCCGGGTTGGTCGGCAGGCCGCCGCCCTCGAGCGCGTCGCAGAGCGCCTGGAGGCCGGGGAGCTGCTCACAGACCTGGTCGAGCGGCAGCTCGGTCGGGACGCCCGCTCCGCCCATCGCCTCGCAGATCTCGGTCGTCAGCGGCAGACCGGTCCCGCACAGCGAGTCCAGCGTCGGGAGGCCACCGCCGAGCAGGCCGCCGAGCAGGTCGCCGATGCCGAGCGCGTCGAAGATCGGCTGCAGCAGGCCGGTCAGGGCCGCCGGGTCGGTCGGCAGGCCGCCGCCCTCGAGCGCGTCACAGAGCGCCTGGAGGCCGGGGAGCTGCTCACAGACCTGGTCGAGCGGCAGCTCGGTCGGGACGCCCTCGCCACCGAGCGCGTCGCAGATCCCGGCCGGGAGCGGCAGACCCGCGCCGCAGAGCGCGTCCAGCGACGGCAGGCCGCCGCCGAGCAGGTCGCCGAGGCCGGCCGCGTCGAGGAGCGGCTGGAGCAGGTCGGTCAGCGCGCCCAGCTCGGTGGGCAGGCCCGCCCCGCCTGCCGCGTCGCACAGCGGCTGGAGCTGGGGGACCGCGTCGCACAGCGCCTGGAGCGGGCTGTCGGCGCTCCCACCGGGGATCGCTCCGCCGAGCCCGTCGCAGAGCGCCTGCGGCAGCGGCGGGCAGAGGTCCTGGATCGGGCTGCCGGTGCCCCCGCTGTCCTGGCACTCGGCCAGGACCGCCTTGGCCGCCTGCACCGCGCGGTTCTGGTTGTGGACACGCCGGGTCAGCTTCCTGATCTGGCGGGTGAGCTTCTTCATCTTCCGCTTCAGCTTGATGACGCGGGCGCGGTTGTCGTTGGCCTTCGCGCGCCGCAGCTGTACGGCGGTGCGCTTCTTGATGCGCTTGGCCTTGGCGAGCTTCTGCTTGGTCGCCTTCCGCTTGGCGCGGATCGAGTCGAGCGTGGACTGCTCGGCCGAGCAGTCGGCGGCAGCACGCGTCACGCCGGCACTGGCCGGCGCGGCGTGGGCCGCGGACGTCGTACTGACGACGACCGTGGTCAGTCCGAGCGCGAGCGCGAGACTGACGAAGATCTTGAACACACAGCGGTACACCTGGGAGCCCTCCCCCCATCCATCCACGAGCGCCGTGCCGACCCTCCCTCAAGGGCCCGGCGTCGGGGTACGGGGCACATTGAACGCCCGGAAGGGCGTCTCGCGGGCGAAGTTGAGGATTTCCGCGACAAAAAGCGCACGAGCGCGGTGCCCGCAGGCACCGCGCTCGCGCGGGGAGGTCCGTCGCTGATCAGGGCAGCGGCAGGCCCGGGAGCTCCGGCAGGCCGGGGATCTCCGGGAAGCCGGGGAGGCCACCGCCGAGGATCGGGGCGAGCAGGTCGAGCAGGATCGCGGGGTCGGTCGGCAGGCCGCCGCCCGGCAGCTCCGGCAGGCCGGGGAGGCCGCCACCGCCGGCGAGGGCGTCGCAGAGCGGGTTGGCCGGAACGGCGTCGCAGAACATGTCGAGCGAGATGTCGGTCGGCAGGCCGCCACCGGGAATGCCGCCGGCGAGGGCGTCGCAGATCGCCTGCGGGAGACCGGCGTCGCAGAGCGCCTGGATCGGGCTGTCGCCGGTGATGCCGCCGTTGGCGCACTCGTCGTACACGGCCTTCGCGGCCTGGACGGCGCGGTTGCGGTTGGCCAGCTGGCGCTCGAGCCGGTTGACCTTGCGCTTGAGCGTCTTGACCCGCTTGGTCAGCTTGGCGATCTTGGCGCGGTTGTGGCTGGCCTTGGCGCGCTTCAGCGCCTTGACGGCGCGGTTCTTGGCGATGCGGGCCTGCTTGAGCTTCTTCTTGGTCGCGGCCTTCTTGGCCTTCGCGTCGGCGAGAGCGGACTGCTCGGCCGAGCAGTCGGCCGCGGCCGCGGCGGGGGTGGGTGCTGCCTGCGCCGAACCCGAGGTGGTGGCGAAGGTGATGCTCAGGCCGAGGGCCAGAGCAAGACTGACAAGGATCTTGGACAGGGTTCGGTACACGGTATTGCTCCCGGTTTCATCCACGATCGTCTCGGGAGGCCCTCCCTCAAGGGCCGGACGTCGGGGTCTGCACGGAGAAACGACACCGCTGCTGGCGAGTGACGCACGTCGCACAAACACGTGAACTGGTCTGGACCAGTCGGGACCCGGGAAATGCGACGAGCGCGGCGCCCGTCCGGGCACCGCGCTCGCGTAGGGAGGAAGGATTACGCCTTCTTGGTCTCCCAGAAGATCTCGGCGATCTCGTCGATCTTGGCGAGCAGCTGGTCGGCCACGTCGGCGTCGAGCGTGCCCTTGGTGCCCGAGGCGCCCGCGAGCTTGGTGGCCTCGTTGACGAGCGTGTGCAGCTGCGGGTACTTCTCGAAGTGCGGGGGCTTGAAGTAGTCGGTCCACAACACCCACAGGTGGTGCTTGACGAGCTCGGAGCGCTGCTCCTTGATGATCACCGCGCGGGTCCGGAAGTCGGGGTCGTCGTTGTCGGCGACCTTGGCGATGATCGCCTTGATCGACTCGGCCTCGATCCGTGCCTGCGCCGGGTCGTAGACGCCGCACGGCAGGTCGCAGTGCGCGGAGACCTCGATGGTGGGGGCGAAGAAACGCGAGAACATGCGGGTCCTTTCACGGATGGGTCTGGAAGCTGCTGACTGCGACACTACTCGTCGTGTCGAACCACGGATCCGCAGGTCGCCCGGAGGCTCCGGCCCGCTCCCGGTGGGGGTTCGCGGTGGTCCGGGGCGACTCGATGCGGCCGGCCCTGCGGCCCGGCGACCGTCTCCTCGTGAGGTACGGCGCCCGCGTCCTGCCGGGCCGCGTCGTGGTCGCGCGGTTCGCCGACGGGACGGTGGTCGTGAAGCGGGCCGTCGAGCGCCGGAGCGCCGGCTGGTGGCTGCTCGGCGACGCGCCCGCCGAGCTGGCGCCCGGCGCGGTGGACTCCCGACACCGCGGCCCGGTGGCCGACGACGACGTGCTCGCGGTGGCCGTGGCGCGGGTCTGGCCGCGTCCGCGACGCCTCTGAGCCGCTGTGACCGGGGTAACGGCGGCTCTCGTCTCACCGGGTCGTTCGGCGCGCGCCGGTGTGCCAAGATCATTCGTCGTGGCCGCAGATGTCCCGACCTCTCATCCCCGCGCGGGCGATCCCGTGTTCGACCTCCACGTCGGCGGGAAGCTCGAGACGGTAGCCACGGTCGACGTCTCCACGAAGGACCAGCTCTCGCTGGCCTACACGCCCGGGGTGGCGCAGGTGTGCGAGGCGATCGCCGCCGACCCGTCGTACACCCGCCACTACACGTGGGTGCCCAACACGGTCGCGATCGTCACCGACGGCACCGCCGTGCTCGGTCTGGGTGACATCGGCCCGGCGGCGGCGATGCCGGTGATGGAGGGCAAGGCGGTGCTCTTCAAGCAGTTCGGCGGCGTCGACGGTGTCCCGATCTGCCTCGACACGACCGACACCGAGGAGATCATCGAGACCGTCGTGCGGCTCGCGCCGAGCTTCGGCGGCATCAACCTCGAGGACATCTCCGCCCCGCGCTGCTTCGAGATCGAGGACCGCCTCAAGGAGCGGCTCGACATCCCCGTCTTCCACGACGACCAGCACGGCACCGCGGTCGTCACGCTGGCCGCCCTGGTCAACGCGCTGAAGCTGACCGGCCGCAACGCCGAGTCCACGCGGGTGGTGATCTCGGGTGCGGGCGCCGCGGGCGTCGCGATCGCGAAGATCCTGCTCGCGGCCGGCGTCAAGGACATCGTCGTCACCGACCGCAAGGGTGTCGTGAGCTCCGACCGCCACGACCTCACCCCGGTGAAGAAGCAGCTCGCCGAGCTCACCGCCGACCGGGTGGGCCGCAGCGGCACCCTTGCCGACGCGTTCCGCGGGGCCGACGTCTACATCGGCGTCTCCGGCGGCACCATCCCGGAGGAGATCGTCGCCACCATGGCCGACGACGCGATCGTCTTCGCGATGGCCAACCCGATCCCGGAGGTCCACCCGGACGTCGCCCACCGCCACGCGCGGGTCGTCGCGACCGGTCGCTCGGACTTCCCGAACCAGATCAACAACGTGCTGGCGTTCCCCGGGATCTTCCGCGGTGCGTTCGACGTGCACGCGAGCGCGATCACCGAGGGGATGAAGGTCGCCGCGGCCGACGCGCTGGCTGCCCTGGTGGGCGACGACCTGAGCGAGGACCTGGTCATCCCGTCCCCGTTCGACCCGCGGGTCGGCCCGGCCGTGGCGGCCGCGGTCGCCGAGGCCGCCCGTCGCGACGGGGTCGCGCGTCGATAGGTTGAACGCCATGTTCGCCGTCTACGCCGAGTCCTTCAGCACCGACGACCCGCTCAGCGGACTGGTGGTCGGGGAGCGCCCCGACCCCGTGGCCCCGGACGGCTGGACGACGGTCACGGTCAAGGCGGCGTCGCTCAACCACCACGACCTCTGGTCCCTGCGGGGCGTCGGCCTCAAGCAGGAGGCCCTGCCGATGATCCTCGGCTGCGACGCGGCGGGCCACGACGAGGACGGCAACGAGGTGGTCGTCCACGCCGTCGTGTCGAGCCCCGACTGGCACGGCGACGAGACGTTCGACCCGAAGCGGTCGCTCCTCTCCGAGCGCCACCAGGGCACGTTCGCCGACCGGGTGATCGTGCCCCGCGTCAACGTGGTGCCGAAGCCCGCCTCCCTCTCGTTCGAGGAGGCGGCCTGCCTGCCGACGGCCTGGCTGACGGCGTACCGGATGCTCTTCACCCAGGGCGGCCTCAAGGCCGGCGACAGCGTGCTGGTGCAGGGGGCCGGCGGGGGAGTCGCGACCGCCCTGATCGCGCTGGCGCGCGCCGGCGGGCTCCGGGTGCTCGCGACGAGCCGTGACGAGGCCAAGCGGGCCAAGGCGCTGGAGCTCGGCGCCCACGAGGTCTACGAGTCCGGCGAGCGGCTGCCGGCGAAGGTCGACGCGGTCATGGAGACCGTCGGCCGCGCGACCTGGGAGCACTCGATCCGGTCCCTGCGGCCGGGGGGCAAGCTGGTCATCAGCGGGACCACGTCGGGCCCGAAGCTCGACAACGCGATGCTCAGCCACATCTTCTTCCTCCAGCTCAGCGTCATCGGCTCGACGATGGGCTCGCGCAGCGAGCTGGCGTCGCTGGTGTCGATGCTCGACGCGACGGGCGTCCGCCCGCTGGTCGACCGGACGTTGCCGATGGAGGACGCCCGCGAGGGCTTCGCCGCGCTGGCCGCCGGCGACGTGTTCGGCAAGATCGTCCTCACCCGCTGAGAGACCCTGGTCACACCCGCCGCTCGCGGCGGCGGAAAACCGGTCGCCCGATGTCGGTGGCATCGGGAAGCATTGCGGTCGTTGCGCGGTTTGCGAACTTGTCGATCGATCGGCGATGAGAAATCGCCTCGCGGCATGTCGAAATCCGCAGCTCTCGTTCGTGGACTCGTCGAACGCCCCTTCCACCGATAGGACCCCTAGACATGACTGCGCCCATCGAGACCGGCGACATCGCCGAGTTCGAGCAGGAGTTCGCGACCTCCACGACCGCACCGGGCAAGACGCCCCTGGTGATCAAGCTGCTCGTCGCCGCCACGTTCGTCGTGATCCTCAACGAGACGATCATGATCAACGCCGTCCCCACGCTGATGGGCGACTTCAACGTCGACGAGTCCACCGCAGCGTGGCTCTCGACCGTGTTCATGCTGACGATGGCTGCGGTCATCCCGATCACCGGCTGGTTCCTGCAGCGCGTGACCACGCGGGCGGCGTACTCCGTCGCGATGGCGACGTTCGCCGCCGGCACGACGCTGGCGCTCGTCGCGCCCGTGTTCGAGGTGCTGCTGGCGGCGCGAGTCGTCCAGGCCGCCGGTACGGCGGTCATGATGCCGCTGCTGATGACGACGCTGATGACCGTCGTCGACGCGAGCGACCGCGGCCGGGTCATGGGCCAGGTCACGCTGGCGATGTCGTGCGCCCCTGCTCTCGGCCCCGCCGTCTCGGGCGTGCTGCTCAACATCGGTGGCTGGCGCGTGATCTTCGCCGTCGTGCTGCCGATCGTGGTGGTCGTCGCCCTGCTCGGCCTGCGCCGGCTCGAGAACGTCGGCGAGCCGCAGGCCGGGTCGGTCAGCTGGCTCAGCGTGGTGCTCGCGACCGCCGGCTTCGCGCTCCTCGTCTACGGCCTCAGCGAGATCGGCCACACGTCCGGCCTCGAGGTCGGGCTGTTCGCCGGCGGCGGTGCGCTGCTCGTCCTGCTGTTCGCCGTCTACCAGCTCCGGCTGCAGCGCGACGGCTCGCCACTGATGGACCTGCGCACCCTCAAGCACAAGTCGTTCACGATCTCGCTCCTGCTGATGTCGGCCGGCTTCATGGCCTTCCTCGGCTCGATGATCCTGCTGCCGCTCTACCTGCAGAACCCCGAGATCCGCGGCCTCAGCGCGCTGGAGACCGGTCTGCTGGTGATGCCGGGCGGCCTGGCGATGGGTCTGCTCGGCCCGCAGGTCGGCAAGCTCTACGACCGGTTCGGCTCGCGCCCGCTGGTGATCCCTGGCGCGGCCGGCATGGTCGCCGCGCTGCTGGCGCTCGCCCAGGTCTCGACCGACACGCCGCTCTGGCTGCTGCTGATCGTCCACGTCACGCTGATGGCGTGCCTGGCAGCGATCTTCACCCCGGTGTTCACCATCGGCCTGGGTGACCTGCCGCCGCAGCTCTACTCGCACGGCTCCTCGCTGCTCGGCACGCTGCAGCAGGTGGCCGGCGCGATGGGCACTGCGCTGATCATGGTCGTGATGAGCAACCGCTCCGACGACCTCGCCGCGAGCGGCACGCCGTTCGCCGAGGCGTTCGTCGGCGGCCTGCAGTGGGCGTTCTACGCCGGCGCGTTCATGGGCGCGGTCGTGCTCGTGCTCGCGCTGTTCCTTCCGGCGCGGGTCGACGCGCCGGCCGGCCACGGCCACTGACCGTCAGGCTGGTCGCCCTCCTCGGCGAGGAACTCGTCGAGGAGGGGCCAGCTGATCTCTGAGGCGCGCACGCCCGCGACCAGGCCGAGGTGGCTGAGGCCGTCGGCGGCGCGGTAGCGGGCACCCGGCACCACGTCGACCCCCGCACGGACGCAGGCGGCCGGGCCGATGTTGTCGGTCCGGCTGCCGACGAACAGCACCCGGGTGTCGACGTTCGCCAGGTCGACCGTCCGGTGCCGGCTCAGCTGCACGCGGCCCGTCGCCAGCTCGTTGCGGGCGAACAGGCGGGAGTGCATCTGGTTGTAGGCGCGGCCGGGGTAGCCCGGCATGGCGCTGATGAAGTCGTCGACGGCCTCGGTGCGGCCGAGGGTCTCGGGGTCGAGGATGTTGCGGGCGAGGTAGAGCGCCTTGGTCAGCTCGCGCTTCGGCGCCATCGCGCGGTACGACGTCCGCACGAGGTGGCGGGGGACGCCGCCCATCGCGGCGGTGGGAAGCGTGGTCAGCCACGTCCCGAGGTACTTGTCCGCGAGCGCGAAGCCCTGGACGGCGGGGTTCTTCGAGTAGTCGATCGGGGTCCCGAACGCCGTGATGGAGGAGACCGGCAGGTCGGGGTGGGACGCGGCCATGAGCAGGCTCATCGTGCCGCCGAGCGACCACGCCACGATGTCGACCCCGGCGCCGCCGTGGGCCTCGGAGACGGTGCGCACGGCGCCGGGGATGATGTCGTCGATCCAGTCCTCGAAGCCCATGCCGCGGTCGGCGAACGTGATGTCGCCGTAGTCGACGAGCCAGGTGTCGTGGCCCCGCTCCAGCAGGTGGGCCACCAGGCTCTGGCCGGGACGCAGGTCGTAGCAGCGCGTCGAGACCGCGAGCGGCGGCACGAGCAGCACCGGCCGCGCCGTGGTCGCCGGCGTCGTACGGCGGTAGCGCACGAGGCGGCGGTGGGGCGCGTCCGCGACGACCTCCGCCGGGAGACCGTCGTAGCCCTCGATGCCGTCGCCGAGGGGCGAGATCGCCCAGGCGTTGCGGGCAGCGGTGGCGAGGGAGGTCAGTGTCGGCGAGGGCACCCGGGGATTGTTCCCGGCGTCCGGACGCCGGGTCCACCGAACGTGACCAGCGTGACGCCGGCGCTCAGGTCGACGACTTCCAGTTGAGCGCGCCGATCATCAGCATCCGCAGCTGGGTGCGGGCGGTCGCGGCCGCGCGCCGCTCGGCGGCGGGCTCGGCCCCGGCGGCGATCAGCTCCTCGACCACGGCGACCATCAGGTGGACGATGAGCCGCGACACGATGCGGAGGTCGGCGTCGGACCAGGACCCCGTGTTGGGTAGGTGCGCGAGGTCGGTGGCCAGCTCCCGCTCGAAGAGCTCGATGCCGCGGGCGATCGCCTCGCGCACGGGGGCGGGGCCCGCGAACCGCTCGCGGGCGATGAACGCGAACTGGCGCTGCTGCAGCCGGACGTGGTCGACGAGGACGGCGACCGAGCTGTCGATGATGTCGCGGAACTGGGGGTCCGCCGTACGGCGCACGTCGCGCAGCATCGCGCGCAGCGACTCGAACGACTCCTCGACCAGCGCGAGCCCGAGCTCGTCGAGGGACTCGAAGTGGCGGTAGAACGCGGTCGGCACGACGCCGACCTCCTTGGCGACCTGCCGCAGGGAGAGCGCCGCGAGCGTCGTGTCGGCGCTGAGGGCGAGGGCCGCGTCGAGGATGGCGCGGCGGGTGCGCTCCTTGCGCTCCACGCGGGTCTCCGTCACGTGCTCGCTCCGCTCGCTGTCATCTACCCATCCTAGTCCGGTGAACATGTGTGCACCCTCACGTGCGCGGCCGTTGACCACGCCCCGTCGGGACCGGCAGGCTTGTCGGTGTACAGACGTACACTCAAACTCCGGCGGCCTTGGCCGCCGCCTACCTCCCGGAGGGGGAACCCGATGAGCATCGTCGCAGACGCGACCGGCCGGGTCCTACGCTCCCGCCTCGCTGCCGCGCTGACCGCGCCGCACGGCGTGGACCGCTACCTCGAGCTGATCGATCCGATGCTGGCCGCGCACGAGGTGCGCGCCCGGGTCGTCGAGATCACGCCCGAGACGCCCGGTGTCGCCACCCTGACCCTGCAGCCCACCAGCACCTGGCGCGGCCACCAGGCCGGTCAGCACGTGCTGGTCGGTGCCGACCTGCCCGCCTCCGCCAAGCGGACCACCCGCGCGTTCTCCATCTCCTCGGCCGCCTCGGCTCCCGGCGAGCGGTTCACGCTGACGATCCGCGCCCACGAGGAGGGCCAGCTGTCCAAGTTCCTCGTCCACGAGGCGCGCCCCGGCCAGCTGCTCCACCTGAGCCAGGCGCAGGGCGACTTCGTCCTCACTGAGAGCCCGGCCACGCCGACCAACCATCGGCTGCTGCTCATCACCGGCGGCTCGGGCATCACGCCCGCGATGTCGATGCTGCGCACGTTGCTGCGCGACGGCTACGACGGCCACGTCGGCCGCAAGGTCACCTTCCTGCACTTCGCGCGCAGCGCGGAGGACCAGATCTTCGCCGACGAGCTCGCCGCGATCGCCGACGCAGACAACGGCGTCGACGTGCACCTGCACCACGGCGACAGCCTGTTCAGCGAGTTCCTGCTGCGCCGGCTGGTCCCCGACTTCCGCACCACCGACACCTGGCTCTGCGGCCCTCCGGGCCTCGTCGAGCTGGTGACCGACGCCTTCGGGGACTCGCCGCGCCTCCGGATGGAGTTCTTCAAGCCCGCGACCGCCCGCGTCGGCCGGGGATCCGACGCCGTCGAGGGAGAGGTCTCCTTCGCCCGCTCCGGCGTGACCACGACCAACAACGGGGCGAGCCTGCTCGAGCAGGCCGAGGCCGCTGGCCTGAAGCCCGACTTCGGCTGCCGGATGGGCATCTGCTTCTCCTGCACCGCCCGCAAGACCAGCGGCACCGTCCGCAACGTGCTGACGGGGGAGGAGTCAGCCGCACCGGACGAGGACATCCGGATCTGCGTGACCACCCCCGCCGGCGACTGCCACATCGACCTCTGAGGAGAGACTCATGAGCACCACGACCGACGAGAAGACCTACCACGGACTCACCCACGACCAGATCGAGAGCTTCGGCGCGGAGCTCGACGCCATCCGCCAGCGGGTGATCGCCGACCTGGGCCAGGCGGACCGCGACTACCTGCTGAACATCCTCAAGTGGCAGCGCGGCCTCGAGATCACCGGCCGGGCGCTGTTCTACCTGCCGCCCGCCTGGCCGATCGCCGTGGGCGCGCTCAGCGTGTCGAAGATCCTCGACAACATGGAGATCGGCCACAACGTCATGCACGGCCAGTACGACTGGATGGGCGACCCCGACCTCAACTCGCGGATGTTCGACTGGGACACCGTCTGCCCCGGTGAGCAGTGGAAGTACTCGCACAACTACATCCACCACACCTACACCAACATCCTCGGCAAGGACCGCGACATCGGCTACGGGATCCTCCGCATGGACCCCGACCAGAAGTGGAACCCCTACTACCTGGGCAACCCGGTCTACGCGTTCCTGCTGATGGTGTTCTTCGAGTGGGGTGTCGCCCTCCACGACCTCGAGGTCGAGGAGATCGTCGCCGGCCGCCGAACCTGGAAGGACACCAAGCACCTCCACCGCGGCCTGATCCGCAAGATCCGCGGCCAGGTTCTCAAGGACTACCTGCTGTTCCCGGCGCTCACCGGCCCGCTGTTCCCGCTGACGTTCCTCGGCAACGCGACGGCCAACCTGGTCCGGAACATCTGGGCGTTCAACATCATCTTCTGCGGCCACTTCCCGGCCGGCGTCGCGAGCTTCTCCGAGGAGGAGACCGGCATCAACGAGGGCACCGAGACCCAGGGCATGTGGTACCTCCGGCAGCTGCTCGGCTCGGCCAACATCGCCGGCGGCAAGCTCTTCCACGTGATGAGCGGCAACCTGTCGCACCAGATCGAGCACCACCTGTTCCCCGACATCCCGGCGCGCCGCTACCCCGAGATCGCCGAGGAGGTGCGGGAGATCTGCGAGCGCTACGGGCTGCCCTACAACACCGGCCCGCTGCACAAGCAGCTGTTCAGCGTCGCGAAGAAGATCTGCCGCCTCGCCCTGCCCGGCGGCCAGCCGAAGGAGGCCGATGTGACCGGGGTCGCGCCCGCCCACCCCTTGGCGGCCTGATCCGGAGAGGGGACACTGGGCGCATGACCGACGGACCCGACCGCCTGACGAAGGGCGAGATCACCAAGGACGCGTTCCAGGCGACCGCCCAGGCGGCCGCGAGCACGGTGGGCGAGGTCGCCACGATCATCACCCGGGCCGTCGGCGACGTGGCCGGAGCGGTCGGCGGCTTCGCCACCGAGGTGTTCGAGATCCGGGACGCGTCGCGGCGTGCCGCGGAGCGGCACGACCCGGTGGAGTAGGTCCGGGATCGGCCTCAGTCGAACGCGAGGCGGAAGTCCTTCGTGCGGAACGAGCCGACCCTGCGCGCGCCGCTGAGGAACCCCAGCGGGCCGCCGCTGGCGAAGTGCCACCGCGCGCGGCAGGGGAGCGCCCGGGCCGTGCCGGCCATCACGATGTCGGCGTCGTCGGGGTGGTCGTCGATGCCGGGCTGCCAGACCTTGCCCTTCATCGGCACCCGCGGGGCGACCCGGGACACGTCGGTGAAGCTCGCCTCGACGATCGGCGTCCGCTCGACCGACGCCTGCCACGAGGTCGAGGTGAGCGGTCCGCGGAACGACGACTCGAGGTCGAAGTCGCACAGGTGCTTGGGGATCGCCCACAGCTCGCGGCCCCCGGCCACCGACGCCGGGGAGTCGACCCAGATGTCGGTGATGCTCACGAAACCCTTGCGCGGTCCGTCACCCAGGTAGCGGGCGGCCAGCAGCTCGGAGTACGTGAGCGGGCTCGGCTCGACGTACGACACGAACCCGACGGCGTACGTGCCGGCCGGCCGCGGCTCGCCCGTCGCCGTCCGCGCGTCCTCGCGCAGCTTGAACACGGACATCCACATCGAGCCGTGCATCTGCCAGGGAGCGGGGGGATAGGCGTGTCCGGTCACGACGGCGAGCGTACGGCGTCCGAGGCCGCCAGCAGCCCGTGCAGCACCAGGTCGAGCGTCTTGTCGATCAGCTCCTCGCGCTGCGGCGCCGGGAGGGTGCGGTAGGGCCCGTCGATCAGGAGCATGCTGAGCCCGTGGACCGCCGCCCACGGGCCGGTCTCCGCGCCCGGGCGGTAGGCGGGATCCAGCCGCCCGGCGGCCACCATGTCGTCGAGGACCGAGGACAGGAAGGCGTACGGCGCCGAGCCCGCCAGCCGCTCCTCGAGCGGCGGCAGGTCCTCGTCGTCCGCCGACGCACGGCAGAAGGCGGTCTTGAACAGGCCCGGCTGCCCGACCGCGAACTGCACGTAGCCCCGCCCGGCCGCGCGCAGCCGCGCGATCGCGACCTCCGCCGGGTCGGCATCGGCGGGCGGCTCCTCGAGCAGGTCGAGGATCACGGCGGCCATCCGGTCGTTGGCCTCGACCTTGGCGGCATGGAGCAGGTCGAGCTGGTTGTCGAAGTGCCGGTAGGTCGCCGTGGGCGTGACGCCGGCCTCGCGCGCCGCGGCGCGGATCGTCACCGCCTCGGGCCCGCCCTTCTCGGCCAGCGCCGCGGCGGCGCGCACGAGGGCGTTGCGGAGGTCGCCGTGGTGATAGGGGCGGTCGCGCGCCGTGCTCGTCATGGAGAATATGTTGACACCCGTGCACATCTATGCCAAGTTAACGTCCGTAAAGTTTACGACGTTCACATCGGGAGTCGGAATGTTCCACCGGATCGGCATCCTCGTCACCACCCGCGCCCGGCTGGTCCTCGCGGTCGGGCTCGTCGCCGTCGTCGCCGCGGGCGTGCTCGGCGTCGGCGCCTTCAGCAAGCTCCAGACGGAGGGCTTCGACGACCCCGAGTCGGAGGCGAGCCGCGCCGCGGCGGTGCTCTCCGACCAGTTCGGGGGGTCGGCCGACTACATCTTCGTCGTCTCCGCCGACGGGGGGACCGTCGACGACCGCGACGCCGCGCGCGCGGGTCGGGCGCTGACGGACGAGATGCTCGCCGACGACAGGCTCGCCGACGTCACGTCGTACTTCCAGGCCGGGGTGCCGTCGATGCGCTCGACCGACGGGGCGCACGCGCTGATCACCGCCGACGCGGCCGACGACGCCGACACGGCCGAGGTCCTCGACGACTACTCGGGCGACCGCGACGGCGTCACCGTCCGGATCGGTGGCCCCGAGGCGACGGGGGAGGAGATCGGCGCCACGATCGGGGGCGACCTCGCGCTCGCGGAGAGCATCGCGATCCCGCTCATCCTCTCCCTGCTCGTGCTCGCGTTCGGCAACCTCGTCGGCGCCCTGGTCACCCAGGCGGTCGGCATCGCCGCGATCCTCGGCACGTTCGCCGAGCTGTCGATCCTCGGCTCGCTCACCGACGTGTCCATCTACGCCATCAACCTGACCACCGGCCTCGGGCTCGGTCTCGCCGTCGACTACGGGCTGCTGATGGTCGCCCGGGTCCGGGAGGAGCGGGCGCGGCGCGACCACCGGGACGCGGTCGTCCGCGCCGTCGAGACCGCCGGACGCACGATCGTGTTCAGCGCGACCACGGTCGCGGTCGCGCTCGGCTCGCTCCTGGTCTTCCCGCAGTACTTCCTGCGCTCGTTCGCGTACGCCGGCATCGGGGTCATGCTCATCACCGCGTTCGGTGCGGTCGTCCTCCTCCCCGCGGGGCTCGCCCTGCTGGGCGACCGCATCGACCGGTGGCGGGTGCCCGGTGTCCGCGGCATCCGCGGCGAGGAGGCCCCGACCTGGGCGCGCCTCGCGCGGTTCGTGATCCGCCGGCCCCTCGTCACCGCGATCCCGGTCGTCGCCGGCCTGCTGCTGATGGCCGCGCCGCTGCTGGGCATCTCGTTCGGCACGCCCGACGACCGGGTGCTGCCCACGAGCGCCGAGAGCCGGCAGGCGGGCGACGTCCTCCGCGACGACTTCTCCGGCGACGGCAGCAACCCGATCGAGGTCGTCACCACCCGGACCGTGGCCGACGACGACCTCGCGGCGTACGCCGCCGCTGCCTCCGAGCTGCCGGACGTGGTCCGGGTCGACACCCGGCTCGGCAGCTTCGCCGGCGGCACCACGAGCGACCAGGGCCCGGTGCCCGCCCCCCAGGCGCCGGAGGTGACGGCGGAGCGCATCTCGGTCGTGACCGACCTCGACACCCGCTCCGACGGCGCGCGCGACCTGGTCGACGCGGTGCGCGACCTGCCGGGCCCCGCAGGAGCCGAGACGCTCGTCGGCGGCGGCACCGCCGAGCTGCATGACAACCTCGCCTCGATCGGGTCGCGGCTGCCGGTCGCGGTCGCCTGGATGGTAGTGACCACGCTGGTGATCCTGTTCCTCTTCACCGGGAGCGTGGTGCAGCCGATCCGCGCGCTGGTGCTCAACGCGCTCGGGCTGTCGGCAACGCTGGGCGCGATGGTGTGGGTGTTCCAGGAGGGCCACCTCAGCGAGGTGCTGGGCTTCACCCCGCTGCCGATGGACACCAGCATGATGGTGCTGCTCTTCTGCGTCGCGTTCGGCCTCTCGATGGACTACGAGGTCTTCGTGATGGGCCGGATCAAGGAGATGCGCGACGCGGGCCTCGGCAACGAGGAGGCCGTCGTCCACGGCCTCGCGCACACCGGGCGGATCGTCAGCACGGCGGCCGCTCTGATCGCGATCAGCTTCTTCGCGTTCGTCGTGAGCGACGTCAGCTTCATCCAGTTCTTCGGGCTGGGCACCGGGCTCGCGATCCTCATCGACGCGACCATCGTGCGCGGGATCCTGCTGCCGGCGGGCATCCGGCTCCTCGGCGACGCCGCCTGGTGGGCACCGCGGCCGCTGGCCGCGCTGCATCGCCGGTTCGGTCTGAGCGAGACCGTGCCCGAGCCGGCCCGGGAGCCGGTGCCCGTGGAGGCCCCCGCCTGAGTCAGCGCGGCACGACGTGGTCCGCTGACCGCTCGATCGCCGCCGCCACGTCGATGACGCGGGCGGCGGCGATGTGCGGCTTGTCGACCTCGCGGGCGACGTACTTCGCGATGAAGCGGCGCAGCTCGCCGTCGACCCCCGCGGCCGCCTGGGTCAGCGAGGCCCGCAGCCCCTGCGCCTTCAGCCGTACGACGACCGCGTCGGCGCGCGGGGGCGTGACGTCGACGAAGATCGACAGGTCCGCGTGTGCGTGGGCGGTCAGCCGCAGGGGCACCTCGACCTCGGCGTCGAACCGCTGCTTGTCCATGGTCAGGTCGAGCACGAACGACAGCGAGGCGGGCAGCGTCACGTCGAACGTCATCGGCGAGACGCCGACCCGATGCCCGGTCGCCTCCCCGATCGTGCCGGTGGCGTGCACCTTCGCGAGGCGCCCGGGGCCGACGCCGAGCGGGCCCAGCTCGATGGGGCGGCCGCCGAGGACGTTGACCCCGGCCAGCACGCGCTCCAGCGTGACGGCCTGCTCGAAGAACCGCTCGCCCCACCCGGCGTAGTCGACCCGCGGAGCCTCCGGGCCGACGCCGTCGTCAGCGTCCATGCCCGGAGGCTACTGCGTTCAGTCGACCGGCGGCGGGGGCGTCAGGAAGTTGGCGTACAGCAGCCGGTTGGGGGACGCCTTGCCACGGTCGCCGACGACGCCCCAGGTCGAGTTGTCATGGATCGCGCGGGTGACGTCGACGGGCGTGGCGCTCGGATAGGCCTCGAGGTAGAGGGCCGCGACCCCGGCGACGTGCGGGGAGGCCATCGACGTCCCGCTGTGCTTGGCGTGCGCCCAGCGCGACCGGATGTCGACGGAGTCGACGCCGACGCCGGGAGCGAAGATGTCGACGCACCTGCCGTAGTTGGAGAAGTCGGCCTTGCGGTCCTCGCGGTTCGTCGCACCGACCGTGATCGCCAGGGGCGTCCGGGCCGGGGAGTAGGAGCAGGCGTCGTCGTAGGCGTTGCCGGCGGCGACGACGAACGTCACCCCGGTGTTGATCGCCGCAGTGACGGCCTGGTTGACCGCGCGGGTGTCCCGCGCCCACCCGCCCAGGCTCATGTTGGCGACGGCCGGCCCGGGATGGGCGGCATGGTGCCGGGCCACCCAGTCGATGCCCTTGATGATCTTGCTCCAGCTGCCGAAGCCGCCGCAGTTGAGCACGCGCACGGGGACCAGCTGGACGTCCGGTGCGACGCCGTAGGTCTCCCCGCCGACGGTGCCCGCGACGTGGCTGCCGTGCCCCATGCAGTCGTTGGTGCCCTCGCCGTCGTAGACGGAAGTGAAGCCGCTGGTCACGCGTCCCGTGAACTCCGAGTGGTCGGCACGGATGCCGGTGTCGATGACGTAGGCGGTCACGCCGGCGCCGGTGCGTTCGTAGTGGTAGGTGCGGTCGAGCGGCAGCTGGCGCTGGTCGATGCGGTCGAGGCCCCAGCGCGCCTGCGACCGGTCGCCGGCGACACGCACCCGCTGGTCGGCCTCGATGTAGGCGACGGCGGGGTTGCGCCGGAGGGCAGCCACGGCACGCTCGGGCAGCGTCGCGGCGAAGCCGGTCAGCGCCTCGCCGTACGACGACAGCACCCTGCCGCCCAGCGTCGCGACCGAGGCGCGGGCGGAGCGGGCGGTCCGGCGGGATGTCGTGTCGCGCAGCACGACGATGTACTGCCCGTCGATCCGGCTCGGGGCGTCGAGGCCGAGCACCGGCGCGACCGGGTCGCCCGGGCCCTCCGCGAGGGCCTGCGGGCCGGCGGCGACCGCCATGGGGGCCGCGGCGGTCGCGAGCAGCGCGGAGGTGGCGACCAGGCGCCGGAGACGGAGGGACATCGTTGACTCCCGGGAGACGGAGGGCGTGGGCGGTGAGTGCGTCGCGCCCGACGACAGCCTGCCCCGAGCGGTGGACTCTAGACGTAGACGCGCTGGCCTCGACGTCGGTTGCCCGACCGTGTGGGAAAGCGCGCCAGGACCTCAGTCCTCGGGGTCGTCGAGGCGCGCCAGCCAGGTGGCGAACCGCTCGACCGCCACCTCGAACTCCGGGTGGGTGTCGACGAACTCCTGGAGCCGCTCGCCGAGCCACGCCAGGGTGACCTCCTCGTCACCCCGGCGCTGCTGGAGCTCCTCGATGCCGCGATCGGTGAAGTACATCGATCAGGCGAAGGCCTCGCCGATCAGCACCTTCGCCTCCTCGAGGTGGCGCTTGGCGGTGCCGACGGCGGTGGTCGACGACGCGGCCCGGGTGATCGGCTCGACCTCGCGGCCCAGGTGCGGCACCACGTTGAGGTAGTAGCTCGGCCACGGCCCCTGGTTGAAGGGCTCGTCCTGGACCCACCGGACCTTGGCGTTCGGGTACTTCGCGAGCTCGGCCTTGAGCGCCTCGGTCGGCCAGGGGTAGAGCTGCTCGACGCGGACGATCGCGACGTCGTCGCGCTCGGACTTCGTGCGCTCGACCACCAGGTCCCACGTGAGCCGCCCGGAGACCAGCAGCACGGTCGACACCTTGCCGGGGTCGACGGTGTCGTCTCCGATCACCGGCCGGAACGAGCCCTCGGTGAAGTCGGACGGCTGCGAGGCCGCCTCCTTGCGCTTGAGCATCGACTTCGGCGTGAACACGATCAGCGGCTTGTGCTCGTCGCCGAGCGAGTGGCTGCGCAGCAGGTGGAAGTGCGAGGCCGGCGTCGACGGCTGGGCGACCACCATGGCGTCGTCGGCGCAGAGCGTGAGGAACCGCTCGATCCGCGCCGAGGAGTGGTCGGCTCCCTGGCCCTCGTAGCCGTGCGGCAGCAGCAGCACCACGCCGCTGTCCTGGCCCCACTTGGTCTTCCCGGCCGAGATGTACTCGTCGATGACCGTCTGCGCGCCGTTGACGAAGTCGCCGAACTGGGCCTCCCACAGCACCAGGGCCTCGGGACGGGCGACGGAGTAGCCGTACTCGAAGCCGAGGGCGGCGTACTCCGACAGCAGGCTGTCGTAGACGAAGAACTTGGCCTGGTCGTCGCTGAGGTTGCTCAGCGGCGTCCACTCGCTGGCGTTGACCCGGTCGATGATCGTCGCGAACCGCTGCACGAACGTGCCACGCCGCGAGTCCTGGCCGGCCAGCCGGACCGGGCGGCCGTCCATCAGCAGCGAGCCGAACGCGAGGATCTCGCCGGTGCCCCAGTCGATCGGGCCGTCGGTGATCGCGGCCGCGCGGCGCTGCAGCTGCGGCATCACCTTCGGGTGGACGGTGAAGCCGTCCGGCGGCGTGACGTAGGCGTCGGCGATCATCTTGAGCGTCTCGAACGGGACCGCCGTCTTGGCCTCGCCCTCGGGCTTGTCCGGGTAGTCGGGGACGGTCGTCCACGCCGACGGCGAGGTCGTGGCCTCGCGCACCTCGGTGAACACGCGCTCCAGCTGGGCCTGGTAGTCCTTGAGGACCTGCTCGGCCTCCTCGATCGTGATGTCGCCGCGACCGATGAGGGACTCGGTGTAGAGCTTGCGCACCGAACGCTTCTGCTCGATCAGGTCGTACATCAGCGGCTGGGTGTACGACGGGTCGTCACCCTCGTTGTGACCGCGGCGGCGGTAGCAGACCAGGTCGATGACGACGTCGCTGTGGAACGCCTGGCGCCACTCGAACGCGAGCCGCGCGACCCGGATGCACGCCTCCGGGTCGTCGCCGTTGACGTGGAAGATCGGCGCCTGCACCATCCGCGCGACGTCGGTCGCGTAGAGCGAGGAGCGCGACGAGCCGGGCGAGGTGGTGAAGCCGACCTGGTTGTTGATGACCAGGTGGATCGTCCCGCCCGTGCGGTAGCCGCGCAGCTGCGACAGGTTGAGCGTCTCGGCGACCACGCCCTGGCCGGCGAAGGCGGCGTCACCGTGCAGGAGCAGCGGCAGCACCGGGAACTCGGCGCCCTTGTCGAGGACGTCCTGCTTGGCGCGGGCGATGCCCTCGAGGACCGGGTCGACCGTCTCGAGGTGCGACGGGTTCGCGGCGACCGAGACCTTGATCGTCTCGCCGGTGCCGGCGACGAACTCGCCCTCGGCGCCGAGGTGGTACTTCACGTCGCCGGAGCCCTGGACCGTGCGCGGGTCGATGTTGCCCTCGAACTCGCGGAAGATCTGGTTGTAGGACTTGCCGACGATGTTGGCCAGCACGTTGAGCCGGCCGCGGTGCGCCATGCCGATCGTGACCTCGTCGAGGCCCGCCTGCGCGGCTGCCTCGGCGATCTCGTCGACCACCGGGATGGTGGTCTCGCCACCCTCGAGCGAGAACCGCTTCTGGCCCACGAACTTGGTCTGGAGGAACGTCTCGAACGCCTCGGCCTGATTGAGCTTCTGCAGGATCCGCAGCTGCTCCTCGCGGGGCGGCTTGGTGTGCGGCTGCTCGACCCGCTCCTGGATCCAGCGACGCTGCTCGGGATCCATGATGTGCATGTACTCGATGCCGATGGTGCGGCAGTAGGAGTCGCGCAGGATGCCGAGGATGTGGCGCAGCTTCATGAACCGCCGGCCCGCGCCGCCGAACTCGCCGGTCGGGAACTCGCGGTCGAGGTCCCACAGGGTCAGGCCGTGCGACTCCACTCGCAGGTCGGGGTGGCTGCGCTGCTTGTACTCCAGCGGGTCGGTGTCGGCCATCAGGTGACCGCGCACGCGGTAGGCGTGGATCAGCTCGAGGATCCGGGCCTGCTTGTCGATCTCGTCGTCGTGGGACGTCGCGACGTCGGTGTTCCAGCGGATCGGCTCGTAGGGGATGCGGAGCGAGCGGAAGATGTCGTCGTAGAAGCCGTCCTCGCCGAGCAGGAGCTGGTGGACCCGCTTGAGGAACTCACCCGACTGCGCGCCCTGGATGACCCGGTGGTCGTAGGTCGAGGTGATCGACATGACCTTGCCGATGCCGCTGCGGGCGATCGCGGCCTCGGAGGCGCCCTGCCACTCCGCGGGGTACTCCATCGCGCCGACGCCGATGATCGCGGCCTGGCCGGCCATCAGCCGGGGGACGGAGTGGACGGTGCCGAGACCGCCGACGTTGGTGAGGCTGACCGTCGTGCCGGAGTAGTCCTCCATGGTCAGCTTGTTGTCGCGCGCCTTGCGGATCATCTCCTCGTAGGCGGTCCAGAAGCCGGCGAAGTCCATCGTCTCGCAGCCCTTGATGGAGGGCGCGACGAGCTGGCGGGTGCCGTCCTTCTTCTGCTGGTCGATCGCGAGGCCGAGGTTGATGTGGGCCGGCGTCACCATGGTCGGCTTGCCGTCGATCTCGGCGTAGGAGTTGTTCATCTCCGGCAGCGACTTGAGTGCGCGCACCAGGGCGTAGCCGATGATGTGGGTGAAGGAGACCTTGCCGCCACGCGCGCGGGCGAGGTGGCTGTTGATGACGATGCGGTTGTCCCACAGCAGCTTGACCGGGACCTGGCGCACCGAGGTGGCCGTCGGGACGCTCAGCGAGACGTCCATGTTCTTCGCGGTCGCCGCCGGGATGCCGCGGAGCACGGTGTAGGTCGGCTCGTCCTTCGCGGCGGTCGGCACCGGCCGGGGCGCGTCCTTCGGCGTCGGCTTGGACTCCGGGCTCCTCGGCGGGGTCGGGGTGGTCTTCGAGGCCGGGCTCACCTGCGGGGCCGGCGTGGCCTTGGGGACCGGGCGCGCGGCGGGCTGGGCGGGTGCTGCGGGCTGGGCCGGCGCGGCCTGCTGGGGCGCGGCCTTCTGGGGCGCGGCCTTCTGGGGCGCGGCCGCCGGCGCAGCTGCGGGCTGGGCGGGGGCCTGGCTGGAGCCGTTGGCCGGGTTGGCACGGAAGTAGTCGGCCCACTTCGGGTCGACGCTGTCGGGATCCGCGGCGTACTGCTCACGGAGCTCCTCGACGAGCCAGGCGTTGTCGCCGAAGTCGGCCGGCGGGCCGCCGTTCTGGGAATCCGACGGGGTGGACTGCTGGCCTGACGACTGCGGCACGACTTGCTTCGCCTCTTCCGGATCGAGATGGGGGCGCGAGTTGACTGAGACTCCGCACCAAGGCTAGTCCCAAGGCGAAGCAAATGCCGCGTCCGGACCACCCTTTGGGGCAGGGTGTAAGCCGGTAGGGGTCCAGGCCTGTCGACCCGCTCGTCGGAAACCCGGAGGAACGACATCCGCTCGCGTACGAATTCGCTGATCCTGCTGCTCGGGCTGCTCCTCGTTTTCTCCCTTTCCACGGGGTGTTCCGGCGACGAACCGGACGAGCCGACCCCCAGCGGCGCGCCCGCCGAGGCACGGACCGTGGACACGAAGGCGAAGGTGAGCGAGATCACCGGCGCGTTGTCCAAGAAGGAGCGCCAGCGTGTCGTGAAGGGCGTGACCGAGGCGGTCGACCGCTGGTGGGACGCCGCCTACCTCTCCGACAGCGAGAACCCGTTCCCGGGGTTCACCCCCGGGGCGGCGAAGCTCGCCCGCGGCGACGCCGACCTGATGACCGGCGCCCGGCTCCTCGACGGAGCCACCGCCGTCGCCACCCGCCGCCGCGTCACGCTCGACGTGCTCGCGGTGAAGAGGCGGGCCGTCGGGGTGACCGCGGGGGTCCTGCTGGTCCTGGAGTCCGGAGACGGCGACAAGAGGTACGCGGTGCGCGGCACCGTCCAGCTCGAGCGCGACAAGGCCGAGTGGCGGATCTTCGGCTACCGGATCAGTGCCGGTCCCGAGCAGCCGCGGAAGGAGAAGAAGCGGTGAGTGTCGTACGACGGGCGCTGCGCAGCGCCGTACTGGCCGCGATCCTCGGGGTGGCCCTCGTGGTCGTCCCGGACAGCGGCGTCCACCCGATGGAGTCGGCTCTGGTGAAGGTCGAGGTGGCGGAGGGCGTCGACATCGGCGACCTCGCGCACGGCGAGGACGTCATCACGTTCCTCGCCGTGGGCTCCGACGCACGGCCGGGGGAGGACATGCTCCGCACCCGCGGCGACGCGCTGCACATGATCTTCCTCAACACCAAGACCGGCGCTGCCGCCGACATCGGCATCCCCCGCGACTCCTACGTCCCGATCCCGGGCGCCGGGTCCGACCGCATCAACGCGGCCCTCTACTACGGCGGGCCCGATGCGCTCGGCCAGGCGGTGGGCAACCTGGTCGGCGTCCAGCCGGACTACGTGTTCGTGACCCGGTTCCTCTACTTCCAGCACATGATCCAGGACATCGGCGGCGTCACCGTCGACAACCCGCGCGCGTTCGCCGACGCCTACATGCGGCCGGAGGGCTTCGCTGCGGGCGAGATCCACCTCAACGGGCAGGGGGCACTCCAGTTCGCCCGGGCGCGCAAGGAGCTTCCGGGCGGCGACTTCGACCGGTCCGCCAACCAGAGCCGGATCATCGCCGGGATCCAGCGCAAGATCCGCGACCACCAGGACGACAAGGGGTTCATCGCCCGTGGGGTGCTGTCGGTGATGGAGAACCTGCACACCGACCTGGCGCCGTCCGAGCTGTTCCGGATCGCCCACGCGATCGCCGACGTCGACCCGGCCAAGGTGACCAGCTGCGTCGTCCACGGCGGCTTCGCCAACATCGGCGGCGCCAGCGTGGTCACCCCCGACACCGCGGCGGCGCGGCGCTACGGCGACGACGCCCGCAACGACGCCACCATCAAGAGCTGCTAGCGGCACGCTCCTTCGCGACGAGCTCGCGTACGGCGGGGGCCACCTCCGCGGCGTACCGCTCGGTGACCGCGTGGTCGTCGCCGCCGATGAGGAACGCGGTGACGCCGTGGGTCAGCGTGAGGTCGGCGAGCTGCTCGACCCACGCGTTCGGCGGGCCGTCGAGCAGGCCGCGCCCGGTGGGGGAGAACCCGACGCGCATGAAGTTCATGAGCCGCCGGACGTCCTCCGGGTTGCGCCCGGCCTCGACGGCGGCCGCGTCGATGCGCGCGTTGAGCCCGGGCAGGTCGGCGACACCGCCGGGGATGTACTCGATCGTCGGCAGCCAGCCGTCGCCGTGGGTGCCGGTGAGCTCGAGCATCCGGCGCTTGTAGGCGCCGACCCAGATGGCGATGTCGTGCGCCGGAGCGGGGCCGCGCCTCGCGCCCGCTGCCGTGTAGTAGTCGCCGTCGAGGCGGACCCCTCCCGGCGCGTCGGTCGCCCACAGCTCGCGGATCAGGGTGATGCCCTCGCGGAGGGCGTCGACCCCCTGGGCGGGCGCCAGCCGGCGACCGCCCATCGCGGCGATGCCGTCCCAGAACGCGCCCGCGCCGATGCCGAGCTCCAACCGGCCGCCGCTCAGGATGTCGAGCGAGGCCGCGGCCCGCGCCAGCACGGCGGGCGGACGCAGCGGCAGGCTGGTGACGTTGCCGGCGACGTGGACGCGCTCGGTGCGCGCGGCGACGTACGACAGCAGGGTCCAGGTGTCGAGGAACGACGGTTGGTACGGGTGGTCCTGGAAGGTCACCAGGTCCAGCCCCGTCCGGTCGGCGGTCACGGCGAGATCGACGACGGCCTCGGCGTGGTGGGCGGACGGGGTGACGAAGGTGCCGAACAGAAGGTCGTGTCCGTAGTCGGTCATGATGCGAGCTCCTCCTCGTCGGAGTCGGTGGTGGCGGG
Organism: Nocardioides thalensis; assembly: GCF_013410655.1. Taxonomy (NCBI): domain Bacteria; kingdom Bacillati; phylum Actinomycetota; class Actinomycetes; order Propionibacteriales; family Nocardioidaceae; genus Nocardioides; species Nocardioides thalensis. The sequence goes on along the minus strand of NZ_JACCFP010000001.1, from coordinate 2,883,054 downwards.
CGGGATGTTGAAGTTGTCGCGGAACAGGTTGTGGGGGTCGTAGCGCAGCTTGAGAGCGCGCAGGCGGTCGAGCACGGGAGGCGGGAACGCCTCAGTCAGGCGTTCGGGTCGGAGGTCGGTCTCGAAGCTCAGGTAGGTCCCCTCGAAGTGGTGGGAGATCCCGTCCCAGAGCGCGTCGAGCACCGCGCGGTCGCCGCCCATCGCCGTCACCTGGAACGCGGCGCCGCGGTGGGAGAACGCCGTCTCGTCCGGGGGTACGTCGGCGATGGCGCCGCCCATCGCGCGGAGCTGGAAGAAGTAGACCTGGCCGGTGCGCAGCAGCCGAGCGGCGTCGGCGGCGAGCTCGGGGGTCAGCGCGGTCAGCAGGGCCGACCGGGTGACCGGCTCTCCGTGGCCGCGATGGCCCTCCGGCCCGACGTCGGGGGCTTCCGCCATCACCGCCGCGTAGGTGGTCAGCACCACCTCCTGCTGAACCAGCGTGCCCAGCTCCTCGGCGAAGGGGCGCAGCCGCTCGACGACGACGTCGGCGTCGGGGGAGGCGGCGATGGCGTACAGCTGAACGACCGACTGCCCCTGCCGGGGCTGCCCGGTCACGAGGAACACCGTCGTGTCCCGCGGAGCCGCGCTCGCCAGCTCGCCGTAGCGCCGGAGCGTCTCCTCGATGTCGGCGGAGACCAGGGTGAGCTTCGCCCAGCCCACCTCGGGCACGTCGTCCACCTCGAACTCGAAGGCGGTGGCCACCCCGAAGTTGGCACCCGCGCCGCGGACGGCCCAGAACAGGTCGGGGTGCTCGTCGCGCGTCGCGCGCACCTGGCTGCCGTCGGCCAGGACGAGCTCGACGGCGCGGAGGTGGTCGATCGTCAGGCCGTGCTGGCGGCCGAGCAGCCCGATGCCGCCCGCGGTGGCGAGCCCGCCGACGCCCACGCCGCCGTAGTCGCCCGACCCAAGCGCCCAGCCGTAGGGGTCGAGCGCTGCCGCGACCCGCTTCCAGGTGGCGCCGGGCCCGATCCGGACCCGTCGGCGCTCGACGTCGAGCACCTCGATCGTGTCCAGGGCGCCGACGTCGATGACGATGCCGCCGTCGTTGGTCGACCGGCCGCTGATGCCGTGGCCTCCGCTGCGGATGCCGAGCGGGACGTCGGGGTGGCGCCGCGCGAACGCCAGCGCGTCGGCCACCTCGGCGGGGGACCGGGGACGCAGCACGAGTCCGGGCGACCCGGACCGGAGGTACGTCGACCTCACGCTGCGGTAGGCGGGATGGCCCGGCACGACGGCGTTGTCGGCGAGCGAGACGGGCACGTCGTAGGCGATGCCCTGGGGGAGTGACATGCAGGTTCCTCGGTGGTTCATCGGTTGGATAGATCGTCTGTACGACAGACGATTGGTTCAACAGAGTATTGCGTTAGGATGTTCCCGTGGCCGAGCGACGGACGAGACGTGAGCCGGAGGCCCGCGCCGAGGACCTCGGGTGGAGCCTCGGCGTGCTGCTGCGCGGCTTCCGCGAGTCGGTCGCGCCGCGGCTCGACGACCTGCCCCAGGGCGCGCGCGGCTACGAGGTCCTCTGTGCGGTGGTGAACGGCGACCACCCGAGCCAGCTGGCCCTGGCGCGCCACCTCGGCATCGACCGCACCGTGATGACCTATCTCGTCGACGACCTCGTCGAGGCCGGGCTCGTCGAGCGTCGGCCCAACCCCACCGACCGGAGGCAGCGCCTGGTCGTCGCCACCAGAGCAGGGGAGGAGCTGGTGGCGACCCGTTGCGCCCAGGTCGCGGAGGCGGAGGCCGAGCTGCTGCACGGCCTCGAGCCCGCGGAGCGCGCGCAGCTGCGGCGGCTGCTCGACAAGGCGGCGGGAGCGGCGGGCGGCGTCGACCGCGCGGCCGTCTGCGAGACCATCGCCGACAGCTGAGCGGCGGTTCCCGAGGCCCGTCCGGGCTGCCATGATCCCGGCATGACGAAGACCGTGCTGATCACCGGCTGCTCCTCCGGCATCGGCGAGGCGACCGCACGGCGCCTGGCAGACACCGGCTGGGACGTCTGGGCCAGCGCCCGTCGCCCCGAGACCCTGGACCGGCTGGTCGCCGCCGGGTGCCGGGCCGTCCGGCTCGACGTGACCGACGAGGCCTCGATGACGAGCGCCGTCGACACCGTGCTGAGGGAGTCGGGTCGGCTCGACGCGCTGGTCAACAACGCCGGCTACTCGCAGTCGGGCGCGGTCGAGTCCCTCGACGTCGACGCCGTGCGGCGCCAGTTCGAGACCAACGTGTTCGGCCTGCTCCGGCTGACCCAGCTGGTGCTGCCGGCGATGCGGGAGCAGCGGTCCGGCCGGATCGTCAACATCGGCTCCATGGGCGGCAAGATCACCTTCCCGGGCGGCGGCGCCTACCACGCGTCGAAGTACGCCGTGGAGGCCCTCTCCGACGCGCTCCGCTACGAGGTGTCGGGCTTCGGCGTGCGGGTCGTCCTCGTCGAACCGGGCCTGATCACCACCAATTTCGACGCCGCCGTCGCGGCCGGCATGCCGGAGGGGGAGGGGCCGTACGCCGCGTTCAACGCCGACGTCGCGCAGGCGACCACGGCGGCGTACGACGGTCCGCTCGCGCGGTTCGGCGGCCCACCGGAGGCGGTGGCGAAGGTGATCGAGAAGGCGCTCACCGCGAAGCGACCCAAGCCTCGCTACACCGTCACGCTCTCGGCGCCGGCGGCGATCCTCGCGCGCCGGGCGCTCGGCGATCGAGGCTGGGACCTCGCGATGCGGGCGCAGTTCCCGCGCCCGAGCTGACCTTGCCGGCGCTCGGCGGCCCGGTCACACCGAGCCGATGACTTCGACGAGGTACAGGGCCGCGAGGAGTGCGATCGGCATCAGCGCCGCGATCCCGCAACCGAGAGCGGTGCGGGGCATCCGACGCCACAGCGCGAGCGCCGGCAGCGCGAACGCCAGTCCGAGACCGGACGGAATCCCGACCACGAGCGGGAGGAGGTAGCCGAGTCCCGCCAGTCCGGAGTCGCCAGCAGTCGCGATGTAGCGGTCGGTCTCCGCCCACATCCACACCGCGGCCACTGCTCCCGGAACGGCGAGAACGAGCGCGAGAGAGGCGAGGACCACCGGAGCTCGGCTCGGGCGAGCTGGCAACGGTGGGGGCGCGGCAGTTCTCATGCCTCCACGGTGCTCGCCGCGTCGCGGATGCGCATGAGTGCGGATGCTCAACCTGAGACGTCGCTGCCCTCAGGCCGCGTTCGGTGGTCTGGCTCGGGCGGGTGCGAAGGACCATCGGTCGCTGGTGTCGATGGGTGGTGGTGGTGTCCACACGGGTCTGCCGGTGTCGTCGTCGATGGTGACGGTCCAGGGGGTGCGGTGGATGGCGGTGTGGTGTTTGCGGCAGAGCAGGATGAGGTTGTGCAGGGCGGTGGTGCCGCCGTCGGCCCAGTGGTGGATGTGGTGGGCGTCGCAGGCGATGGGGAGGCGGTTGCAGCCGGGGAAGGCGCAGTGTCGGTCGCGGAGCACGAGGGCGTTCCAGATCGGGGTGGGGACGGTGCGGGTGGTGCGGCCGATGTCGAGGATCTGCCCGGGGGTGCCGAGGACGGTGGGGATGATCTCGGCGGCGCAGGCCAAGCGTCGTACCGCAGTGGCGGAGAGCCGGTCGCCGGAGGGGAGGAGCCCGTCGGTGTCGAGGTGCCCGGTCCCGGTGAGGCGGGTGGTCAACGCGTCGAGCGATGTGGTGATGGTGATCCGGGCGGTGGTGCCGTGGGCGTGGGGTAGTGAGTCGGTGGCTTGGAGGCGGCGGGCGGCTTCGACGAGGGCGTCGAAGAGGCGGGCGCCGGACTCGCGGGGATCGCGGCCGTCGTGGCGGCAGTCGGGGTCGGGACACCCGTGGCTGATCCGCTGGCCGGTCTCGGGGTCGCGCCACTTCTTGGCGTCGGGTTCGCCGCCGCAGGCGCCGGGCTCGGTGACCACGGGAGCGGCCAGCGGCATGAGGGCGGTTTTGACGAGCTCGGTGTCCTCGGCGGTGCCGTAGCCCTTGATCTTGTAGCCGCCGAGCTTGTCCTTGTGAAGGTGAGGAACCGGGCGCGGTGGGCGGAGCGTTCGGCCTTGTCCTTCTCGGTGTCCCACGCCAGGAGGGTGCCGTCGGGGTCGAGGTCGTGGATCACGTCGGTGATGTCGTGGTCGAGGTCGGTGGCATCACGCTGCTCACCGACCGCCAGCTCCAGCAGCTTGCCGGCGGCGGCCGCCCGGAGGTCGTCGACGTGGGGGAGCTTCGCCACGTTGGACCCGATCACGCTGGCTTGGGCCAGGGACACCTCCCCGGCGGCCATCGCCTCCCGCACGTGGGGGAGGTCGGCGGTCTGCTTCGCCACGCGCAGGTAGGTCGCGCCGGTGCCTTTGTGGCCGCCCAGGAGATGGGTGAGGAAGTCCTTCGTCGTGGCCCAGCCCAGCTTGTCGGCGGCGCCGGTGGCCTCCAGCTGCTCGGCGACCTCGACCAGGGCCGCGTCGGCGTACGCCCGGATCCGCGCGATCGCCACCGCGGCCTCAGGAAGCAGGGAGTCCTCGACCTGGTCCCACTGCCCACCGGCGAGGTCCGCGCACGCCTGGACCGCGGCTGCGGCCGTGTCGAGCGCGGTGGTGGAGGTCATGCGCTCATCCTATCGAACAAATGTTCGATTCACAAGAGTGATGGATGCCGCCTTTGGAGGATCTACTCCGCCTGCCCGGCGCCGACTCGCGACCGCGGCCAGTCGGCAACCTCCCTCGTGCCCAGCCGCTTGAGCCGCAACCACCTCGGCCCCGATTGCCGACTGCGATACGAGTGCCGAACGAGTTCAGTTGGGCTCGCGGGTGGACCTCAGTCCCTCACCGGCGTCGCCCGGCAGTGCTCCCGGTGCGCCTCGAGCCGCTCGCGCCGACGGGTCGACGGCGGGCAGAACGGCAGCGCGGCGGCTGTCGCAGCCGCCGCGCCCAGGAGGGCCACGGCGTGGCCGCTCTCCTGGATCACCACTCCGGCGAGCGAGGGTCCGACCAGGGTGCCGACCGTCAGCGCGGCGCTGACCGCGGCGAGGCCCGCGGCCGGGTGGCCGGCGAAGACCTGCGCGGACCAGATGCCCTGCGCGGCGATCACCGAGGCGTAGAAGGCGCCGAACGACACGGCCGCCACCAGGGCGAGGGCCAGTTGGGCCGTGGCCACGGCGAGCAGGCCGAGCGACGCAGCGAGCAGCGCCGTCGCCGCGAGGTAGCCGGACCGCAGGCCGGTGTGCGCGAAGGCCAGGCCGCTGATCGACCCGAGCAGGCAGGCGGCGCCACACGTCGCGTAGACCGCCCGCGATGCCGTGGACCCGAGGTCGGCGTTCTGCATCGCGTCCACGCTGAAGGCCCACCACACCGAGCTGCCGATCCCGACCAGCACCGCGGACAGGAGGAGGGGGCGCGACCTCGGACAGAAGAACCAGGTCACGCTCAGCTGCGGGCGGCGGAGCCCGTCGTCGTCGCGCGCGGGCGCCAGGCGGGTCGCGGCGACGCCCACGACGACCGCGATCGCCACGAACCCCGCCCACGCCAGCCGCCACTGGTCGCCGGCCACGATCGCGACCGGCCCGGCCAGTGCGACGCCCCAGCCGGTGCCGGAACTGATCGTCGACCACACCACGTCCCGGCGCTCGGCGGGGACGTGGCGGTCGACGATGTCGGCGTACGGCGGGAACGCGAAGCCGGACGCCGCGCCGCCCACCAGGACCCCGACCCCCAGGACGGCGACGGTGTCGGCGACGGCGATGGTCGCCATCCCAGCGACGGCCGTCGCCGCCGCGAGGGCGACCGCGGCCCGTGGTCCCCAGCGCTCCGTCACCTGCACCACCGCGACGTTGGCGACCAGGTAGGACACGTAGGTCGCCGAGGACACCAGTCCGGCTGCGCCGGCGCTCATGCCGAGGTCGGTGCGCATCTCGGGCAGGAGCAGCCCGTAGCCGTAGCGGGCGAGACCGAACGTCACGGCGATCATCGCCGTGCCTGGCAGCAGAACAGCCTTGGTGTTCGTGCGCCCTCGGCAGGATTCGAACCTGCGACACCTGGTACCGGAAACCAGTGCTCTATCCCCTGAGCTACGAGGGCAATCACGCCGCCATCCGGCCCGAGAGGGCGTCGTGCGGCGCGGTGAGGAACCTTACCGGTCGATATCGGTGCGAGAGAAACCGGAGCCCGCCGATACGCTTGACCGGTGACCCCCGAGCAGCTCTCCGCCACTGTCGTCGACGCCCTGACGGCACTCGTCCAGCGGGGTGACCTCACCCTCGCCGACGGCGTGCCCGCGCAGGTGACGGTGGAGCGACCGCGGCAGAAGGGCCACGGCGACTACGCCACCAACGTCGCGCTCCAGCTCGCGAAGAAGGCCGGCACCAACCCGCGGGCGCTCGGCGACCTGCTCGCCGCGCAGCTGCGCACCGCCGACGGCATCGGCGACGTCGAGGTCGCCGGCCCCGGCTTCCTCAACATCACCGTCGACGCGGGTGCCCAGGGGCAGGTGGCGGCCGACATCGTGGCCGCCGGCGCGGCGTACGGCTCCTCCGACGCGTTCGCGGGCGAGAAGATCAACCTCGAGTTCGTCTCGGCCAATCCGACGGGGCCGCTCCACATCGGCGGCGTCCGGTGGGCGGCCGTCGGCGACGCGCTCGGCCGGATCTTCACGATGACCGGCGCCGAGGTGACGCGGGAGTACTACTTCAACGACCACGGCTCGCAGATCGACCGGTTCGCGCGGTCCCTGCTCGCGTCGGCCAAGGGCGAGCCGGCGCCGGAGGACGGCTACGGCGGCGACTACATCCGCGAGATCGCGGACGCCGTCGTCGCGGAGCGGCCCGACGTGCTGCAGCAGCCCGCCGAGGAGGCGCAGGAGACCTTCCGCGCGCTCGGCGTCGACATGATGTTCGCCGAGATCAAGAAGTCGCTCCACGACTTCGGCGTCGACTTCGACGTCTACTTCCACGAGGACGAGCTCCACAAGAGCGGCGCCGTCGGCCACGCGGTCGACCGCCTGCGCGAGCTCGGCAACATCTACGAGAAGGACGGCGCCCTCTGGCTCGCCACCGAGAGGTTCGGCGACGACAAGGACCGGGTGGTCATCAAGTCCGACGGCAACGGCGCCTACCTGTCCGGCGACCTGGCCTACTACCTCGACAAGCGCGAGCGCGGCTTCGACCGCTGCTTCATCATGCTCGGGGCCGACCACCACGGCTACGTCGGCCGGATGATGGCGATGTGCGCGGCGTTCGGCGACACCCCGCACGTCAACCTCGAGATCCTCATCGGCCAGATGGTCAACCTCCTCAAGGACGGCGAGCCGCTGCGGATGTCGAAGCGCGCCGGCACCGTCGTCACGATCGACGACCTCGTCGAGGCGATCGGGGTCGACGCGGCCCGCTACGCCCTGGCGCGCTACCACGCCGACAGCCCCATCGACATCGACCTCGACCTGTGGGCCCGGCAGACCAACGACAACCCCGTGTTCACGGTCCAGTACGCCCACGCGCGGATCGCCAGTCTGCTGCGCAACGCGGCCGACCTCGGCCTCGAGCACGAGTCGCACCCCGAGCTGCTCACCCACGAGAAGGAGGGCGAGCTGCTCCGCGCGCTCGCCGAGTTCCCGCGGGTGGTCAAGGCCGCCGCGGAGCTGCGCGAGCCGCACCGCGTCGCGCGCTACCTCGAGGAGCTGGCCGGCACCTACCACCGGTTCTACGACAACTGCCGGGTCCTGCCGATGGGTGACGAGGAGGCCGGCGACCTGCACCGCGCGCGGCTGACGCTCGTCCACGCCACCCGGGTGGTGCTCGCCAACGGCCTCGACCTGCTCGGCGTCTCGGCGCCCGAGCGCATGTGACCGGGAGAGCGAGCAGATGACCCACGAGGCAGGTTGGGCGCACGCGCCCGGAGCCCTGCGCGGACCCGCCTGGCTGCAGCCGCCGCGCGACGTCAACGCCCTGGTCCCGCTGCTGTGGTCGTCGACCGCGCACAAGGACGCGAACGGCGACCTCGTCGTCGGGGGAGTGCCCGTCGCCGACCTGGTCGCCGAGCACAACACCCCGGCCTACGTCCTCGACGAGGACGACTTCCGCGGCCGGGCGCGCGCGTTCCGCGACGCTTTCGCCGGGTGGGACGTCTACTACGCCGGCAAGGCATTCCTGTGCACGGCGGTCGCACGCTGGATCGCCGAGGAGGGTCTGAGCCTCGACGTGTGCTCGGCCGGCGAGCTGACCGTCGCGCTGCGCGCGGGCTTCGACCCCGCCCGGATTGGCTACCACGGCAACAACAAGTCGGTCGCCGAGCTCCGGCGCGCGGTGGCGGAGGGCGTGGGTCGGATCGTCGTCGACTCCTTCCAGGAGATCGAGCGGCTCGAGATGATCACCGCCGACACCGGCATGACCGCGCGCGTCATGGTGCGGGTCACCGCCGGCGTCGAGGCGCACACGCACGAATACATCGCGACGGCGCACGAGGACCAGAAGTTCGGGCTCTCGATCACCTCCGGCGACGCGTTCGAGGCCGTACGGCGGCTGCAGGCCTGCGCCGGGATCGAGCTGCTCGGCCTGCATTCCCACATCGGCAGCCAGATCTTCGACGCCTCCGGCTTCGAGGTGGCGGCCCGCCGGGTGCTGGCGCTGCACGCGCGGGTGTCCGACGAGCTCGGCGTGACCATGCCCGAGATGGACCTCGGCGGCGGCTTCGGCATCGCCTACACCACCCAGGACGACCCGTCGGACCCCGCGCAGCTGGCCACCGAGATGGGAAAGATCGTCGAGCACGAGTGCCGCGCCCTCGGCATCGACGAGCCGCGCCTGTCGATCGAGCCCGGCCGCGCGATCGTCGGTCCCGCGATGTGCACCGTCTACACGGTCGGCACCGTCAAGCCGGTCACCCTCGATGCGGGCGCGGTCCGCACCTACGTCAGCGTCGACGGCGGCATGAGCGACAACATCCGCACCGCCCTCTACGACGCCGACTACTCCTGCACGTTGGCGGCCCGCGGCTCCGACGCGCCGCCCGTGCTCGCGCGCGTCGTCGGCAAGCACTGCGAGGCCGGCGACATCGTGGTCCGCGACGAGTTCCTGCCCTCCGACGTGGGGCCCGGCGACCTGATCGCGGTCCCCGGCACCGGCGCCTACTGCCGCTCGATGGCCTCTAACTACAACCACGCGCTCCGCCCGCCCGTGATCGCGGTGCGGGACGGGGTCGCGCGCGTCGTCGTACGACGCGAGACTGAAGACGATCTCCTGGCTACGGATGTGGGTTGAGTTGTGATGACGGAGGGTGAGAAGCCCCTGAAGGTGGCCGTGCTCGGCTGCGGCGTCGTGGGCTCGCAGGTGGTGCGGCTGATCCACGAGCAGGCCGACGACCTCGCCGCGCGGGTCGGCGCACCGGTCGAGCTCGCCGGCGTCGCCGTACGGCGCCTCGACGCGCCGCGTGACATCGACGTGCCGGCCGACCTGCTCACCACCGACGCCGCCGGCCTCGTCGCGCGCGACGACGTCGACGTGGTGGTCGAGGTGATCGGCGGGATCGAGCCCGCGCGCTCGCTGATCCTCAGCGCTCTCGAGAACGGCGCGTCCGTCGTGACGGCCAACAAGGCCCTGCTCGCCGAGGACGGCCCGACCCTTTACGAGGCGGCCGAGAAGGCTGGCCGCGACCTCTACTACGAGGCCGCCGTCGCCGGGGCCATCCCGATCGTGCGACCGCTGCGTGAGTCGCTCGCCGGCGACAAGGTCACGCGGGTGCTCGGCATCGTCAACGGCACCACCAACTTCATCCTCGACAAGATGGACGCGCAGGGGAGCGGCTTCGAGGACGCCCTCGAGGAGGCCCAGGCTCTCGGTTACGCCGAGGCCGACCCGACCGCCGACGTCGAGGGCTTCGACGCGGCCGCGAAGGCCGCGATCCTCGCCAGCCTGGCGTTCCACTCCCGGGTCACCGCGGCCGACGTCCACCGCGAGGGCATCAGCGACGTGACCGCCGCCGACGTGCGCTCGGCCGCCGACCGCGGCACCGTCGTCAAGCTGCTCGCGATCGCCGAGCTGCGCGAGAGCGAGTCGGGCGAGGAGGCCGTGAGCGTCCGCGTCCACCCGGCGATGATCCCGAGGTCCCACCCGCTCGCCAGCGTGCGCGAGGCGTTCAACGCGGTCTTCGTCGAGTCCGAGGCCGCGGGACAGCTCATGTTCTACGGCCCGGGGGCCGGCGGCGCGCCGACCGCGAGCGCGGTGCTCGGCGACCTGGTCACGGTGGCGCGCAACCACCGGCAGGGCACCCGCGGGGTGGGCGAGTCGGCGTACGCCGACCGCGCCGTCCTGCCGATGGGGGAGACGCCCACCCGCTACCACGTGGCGATCGACGTCGACGACCGTGCGGGCGTGCTCGCCGCCGTCGCCAACGCTTTCGCCAAGCACGACGTGTCGATCCAGACGGTCCGCCAGGAGGGCCGCGGCGACGACGCCCAGCTGGTGGTCGTCTCCCACGAGGCGACCGACGCCCGGCTCGCCGCGACGGTCGAGGAGCTGCGCGGCATGGACATCGTTCGCGACGTCACCTCGGTGATGCGTGTGGAAGGGACCGACGAGTGAACGTGACCCAGGGGACCCACCAGTGGCGCGGCGTGATCGAGGAGTACCGCGAGCTCCTCGACATCCCCGCCGGCACCCCGGCGGTGACGCTGCGTGAGGGCGGCACGCCGCTCGTGCACTCGGAGTGGCTCTCCGGTCTGACCGGTGCGCAGGTCTGGCTCAAGGTCGAGGGCAGCAACCCGACCGGCTCCTTCAAGGACCGCGGCATGACCGCCGCCATCTCGGTCGCCGCCGCCGAGGGCGCGAAGGCCGTGGTCTGCGCGTCGACCGGCAACACCTCGGCGTCGATGGCCGCGTACGCCGCCAAGGCCGGCCTGACGCCGGTCGTGCTCGTGCCCGAGGGCAAGATCGCCGCCGGCAAGATGGCGCAGGCGGTGCTGCACGGCTCGCGGCTGATCCAGGTCCGGGGCAACTTCGACGACTGCCTGCGGATGGCGCGCGAGATGGCATGGAACTACCCGGTCGCCCTCGTGAACTCGGTCAACCCGGTGCGGCTCGAGGGCCAGAAGACCGCCGCGTTCGAGATCGTCGACTTCCTCGGCGACGCTCCCGACTACCACCTGCTGCCGGTCGGCAACGCCGGCAACGTCTCGGCGTACTGGCTCGGCTATATGCAGTACGCCGCGCTGGGGCGGGCGTCGAAGAAGCCCGTGATGCGCGGCTTCCAGGCCGAGGGCGCGGCGCCCCTCGTGACCGGCGAGCCGTTCCCCGACCCCGAGACCAAGGCGACGGCGATCCGCATCGGCAATCCTGCGTCGTGGAAGCTGGCCGAGGCCGCCCGCGACGAGTCCGGCGGCCGGTTCGCGTCGGTCTCCGACGCGCAGATCCTCGCGGCGCAGCAGGAGCTCGCCCGCCACGACGGCCTGTTCGTCGAGCCCGCCTCCGCGGCCGGCATCGCCGGGCTGCTGCAGGAGCTCGCCGGCGGCGCGTCGTACACCGGGGCCACCGTGGCGATCACGGTGACCGGCCACGGCCTCAAGGACATCGCGACCGCCCTCGAGGGGGTCGTCCTCCCCGACACCGTGGTGGACGCCGAGGTCGACGCGGCCGCGACCGCCGCTGGACTGTAGGCGTGAACGGCTTCGCCCCGGGAGTCGCCCGGGTGTCCGTGCCCGCGACCTCGGCCAACCTCGGCCCCGGCTTCGACGCGCTCGGGCTCGCGCTCGGCCTCCGTGACCGGCTCGAGGCCGAGGTCACCGACGACGGCGTCGTGATCGAGGTCGAGGGCTTCGGCGCCGAGGACGTGCCGCGCGACGAGTCGCACCTCGTCGTCCGGTCGATGTACGCCGCGTTCGAGGCGCTCGAGGTGAAGCCCGCCGGCCTGCGGCTGTCCTGCGTCAACGTCATCCCGCACGCGCGCGGGATGGGGTCGTCCTCCGCGGCGATCGTCGCCGGCGTCTGGCTCGCGCGCGAGCTGGTCGCCGGAGGTCGGCTGCTGCTCGACGACGCCGCCCTGCTCGACCTCGCGGCGCGGATCGAGGGCCACCCCGACAACGTCGCGCCCGCGCTCCTCGGTGGCTTCACGATCTCGGGACAGGACGCCGACGGTTCGTTCTACGCCGTCCCGGGGGCGGTCGACCCGCGCGTCGGTGCCGTCGTCTTCATCCCGCCGGAGCCGGTGTCGACGGCGATGGCGCGCGGGCTGCTGCCCGCCGAGGTGCCGCACGCGGACGCGGCCACGAACGCCGGCCGCGCCGCGCTGCTGGTCGCCGCGCTCGGAGGGCGGCCGCAGGAGCTGCTGCGCGCGACCGAGGACCGGCTGCACCAGGACTACCGCCGGCCGGCGATGCCCGCCAGCCTCGAGCTGGTCGAGACGCTGCGCGCGGACGCCGTACCCGCGATCGTGTCGGGCGCGGGGCCGACGGTCCTGGCGTTCACCGACACCTCCGACCGCGACCGCATCGCGGACCTCGTCGACCGCTGCCCGGAGGGTTGGACGGCGCTCGACCTCGCGGTCGACATGCGCGGCGCCACCGCGTGGTGACGGTGGTACATTGAGGCCGCTCGGCTGATCAGCCGTGCAGCGCGACACCGGATCGATCCGATACGCGCATTCAAACTCCCTCGCCCCGACCCGCACCTGTGCGTGCTCGTCCGTCGGGGCCACCGATACGTGGGAAGGACCTCACGTGACCGAAACGACCGAATCCGCCGCGGCGCCGGCCAAGAAGCGCTCCGGTGGACTCAACTCCATGCTGCTCGCCGACCTCAAGGCGATGGCAGGCGGCATGGGCATCGCCGGCGCGAGCAGCATGAAGAAGGCGCAGCTCGTCGAGGCGATCAAGGGCGCGCAGGCGGGCCAGTCCGGCCAGCAGCGCCCCGCGGCGGAGGCCAAGCCCGCCCAGGACAAGCCGGCCGAGCAGAAGGCCGCGTCCGAGCAGAAGGCCGCGTCCGAGCAGAAGCCCGAGCAGAGCGCCGAGCCCGAGAAGAAGACCGAGCCGGAGCAGCGTGCCGACGACCAGCGGGGTGGCAAGCAGGACGGCGGCAAGAAGGACCAGCAGGACGGCGGCAAGAGGGCCGGCGGCCAGAAGGACCAGAAGGACGAGCGCCAGAAGGACCAGAAGGACGAGCGTCAGGACGGCGCGCGTCAGCAGAACCAGCAGGGGCAGCAGAACCAGCAGGGCCAGCACGACGACGACCAGGGCGACGGCGAGGGCGGCAGCCGCCGCAACCGGCGCCGCCGCGGCCGCGACCGCGCGACCCGCCAGGGCGGCCGCAACGAGCCCGACCCGGTGATCCTCGAGGACGACGTCGTCGTCCCGGCCGCGGGCATCCTTGACGTGCTCGACAACTACGCGTTCGTCCGCACCAGCGGCTACCTCGCTGGCACCGACGACGTCTACCTCTCGCTCTCGATGGTGCGGAAGTACGGCCTGCGCCGCGGCGACGCGATCGCCGGCCAGGTGCGCCAGCCGCGCGAGGGCGAGCGCCGCGAGAAGTTCAACCCGATGGTGCGCATCGACAGCGTCAACGGGATGGAGCCCGAGCAGGCCAAGAACCGCGTCGAGTTCAGCAAGCTCACCCCGCTGCACCCCAACGAGCGGCTGCGGATGGAGACCGGCCCCGACAACCTGACGGGCCGCGTGATCGACATCGCCGCGCCGATCGGGAAGGGCCAGCGCGGCCTCATCGTCGCGCCCGCCAAGTCGGGCAAGACCATGATCCTCCAGGCGATCGCCAACGCGGTGACGGTCAACAACCCCGAGTGCCACCTGATGGTCGTGCTCGTCGACGAGCGACCGGAGGAGGTCACCGACTTCGAGCGCTCGGTCAAGGGCGAGGTCATCTCGTCGACGTTCGACCGCCAGCCGGTCGACCACACCACGGTCGCCGAGCTCGCGATCGAGCGGGCCAAGCGCCTCGTCGAGCTCGGCCACGACGTGGTCGTCCTGCTCGACGGCATCACCCGCCTCGGCCGCGCCTACAACCTGGCGATGCCCGCGTCGGGCCGGATCCTCTCCGGAGGCGTCGACTCCGCCGCGCTGTACCCGCCGAAGAAGTTCTTCGGGGCCGCGCGCAACATCGAGAACGGCGGCTCCCTCACCATCCTCGCCACGGCGCTCGTCGAGAGCGGCTCGAAGATGGACGAGGTGATCTTCGAGGAGTTCAAGGGCACCGGCAACATGGAGATCCGGCTCAGCCGTGAGTTCGCGGAGAAGCGGATCTTCCCGGCGATCGACGCGGTCGCGTCGGGCACCCGCCGCGAGGAGCTGCTCCTCAGCGACGAGGAGCTGCAGATCGTCTGGAAGCTGCGCCGGGTGCTCGCCGGCCTCGACGGCCAGCAGGCGCTCGAGCTGCTGGTGCAGCGGCTGAAGAAGACGCACTCCAACATCGAGTTCCTGATGCAGGTGCAGAAGAACACGCCGGTGCCGGAGGCGAAGTAGCGATTCGTCTCCCGCTCGCCGTACCCCGTAGACTTGTGGGTCGGCCCCGGTTCACGCCTGCATCCCGCACGGCGACCCGGGAGACCCTTGAAACCCTTGTGAGGAATCCATGAAGAAGGACATCCACCCCGACTACGTGGTCACCCAGGTCACCTGCACCTGTGGCGCGCAGTTCATCACGCGCAGCACGGTCGCGTCGGGCTCGATCCACTCCGACGTCTGCTCGCAGTGCCACCCGTTCTACACGGGCAAGCAGAAGATCCTCGACACCGGCGGTCGCGTCGCGAAGTTTGAGGCAAAGTACGGCAAGAAGCAGTCCTGACCTCCCAGCGCCGCCCGGCACGCACGCTGGCTGCGTTGTCGTCAGTCGACGGCCCGCTTCGCTTGAAGGCCGCCTCCTTCCTCCGCCTTGCCATCGCACGCACCGAACGACGCTGGAAGGCCAGGCAGAGTGAGTGCATTTGACGCAGTAGAAGGTCTGCTTGCTGAGCATGCGGACCTGGAGCAGAAGCTCGCTCTGCCAGAGACGCACGCTGACGCCCGGCTCGCGCGTACCCTCAACCGGCGGTACGCCGAGCTGGGCGCCATCATCGGCGCCTGGCGCGAGTGGCAGCAGTACGGCGAGGACGCCGGCGCCGCTCGCGAGCTGGCCGCCGACGACCCGTCGTTCGCCGACGAGGTCACCGCGCTGCTCGAGGGGCAGGAGGCGGCCGCCGAGCGGCTCCGCCGGCTGCTCGTGCCGCGCGACCCCACCGACGACAAGGACGCGATCCTCGAGGTGAAGTCGGGGGAGGGCGGCGAGGAGAGCGCTCTCTTCGCGGGCGACCTGCTGCGGATGTACACCCGCTACGCCGAGCGGCGCGGCTGGAAGACCGAGGTCATCGACGCCACCGAGTCCGACCTCGGCGGCTACAAGTCGGTCACGGTCGCGGTGAAGGGCGGGAGCAGCGAGCCCGGCCAGGCGCCGTTCGGGCTGCTGAAGTTCGAGGGCGGCGTGCACCGGGTGCAGCGGGTGCCGGTCACCGAGTCGCAGGGCCGGATCCACACCTCCGCCGCGGGTGTCCTCGTGCTGCCCGAGGCCGAGCAGGTCGACGTCGAGATCAACGACAACGACCTGCGCATCGACGTCTTCCGCAGCAGCGGGCCCGGAGGCCAGTCGGTCAACACCACTGACTCCGCGGTGCGCATCACGCACCTGCCCACCGGCATCGTCGTCAGCTGTCAGAACGAGAAGAGCCAGCTGCAGAACAAGGAGCAGGCGATGCGCATCCTGCGCGCGCGGCTGCTCGCCGCCGCCCAGGAGGAGGCCGACGCCGCCGCCGGTGAGGCCCGGCGCAGCCAGGTGCGCACCGTCGATCGCTCCGAGCGGATCCGCACCTACAACTTCCCGGAGAACCGCATCTCCGACCACCGCACCGGCTACAAGGCCTACAACCTCGACGCCGTGCTCGACGGCGACCTCCAGCCGGTGCTCGACTCAGTGGCGGAGCTGGACATGGCCACGCGGCTGGCGGCGCTGGAGTCGTGACCTCGCGACGCGACCTGCTGCGCGCAGCGCGGCAGACGCTCGCCGCCGCCGGGGTCGCGAGCCCCGATCACGACGCGGCCGTGCTGCTCGCTCACGTGCTCGGCACGAGCAAGAGCGGGCTCGCCCTCGTCACCGACGTCACGGCCGAGCAGGCCGCCGCCTTCGACGAGCTCGTCGTACGGCGCTCCGCCCGCGAGCCGTTGCAGCACCTCACCGGCGTCGCCTACTTCCGCCACGTCGAGCTCGCCGTCGGCCCCGGCGTCTTCGTCCCCCGGCCCGAGACAGAGCTGCTCGCCGGCTGGGCCATCGAGCAGGCGGGCGCCGGCACCGTCGTGGTCGACCTCTGCACCGGATCGGGCGCGATCGCCAAGGCGGTCGCCGACGAGGTGCCGAGCGCTCGGGTCCACGCCGTGGAGCTGTCCGAGGACGCACACGCGTGGGCGGAGCGCAACCTCGCCGGCAGCGGGGTGGACCTGCGCCAGGGCGATGCGTTCACGGCGTTCGACGACCTCCTCGGCGAGGTCGACGTGCTGGTGTGCAACCCGCCGTACGTGCCGCTCGAGGCGTGGGAGTCGGTGGCGACCGAGGCGCGCGACCACGACCCGCACCTGGCCCTCTTCTCCGGGCAGGACGGCCTCGACGCCATCCGCCTGCTCGAGGCGCGCGGCGCCGTGCTCCTCAAGGAGGGCGGGGTGATCGGCGTCGAGCATGCCGACGTCCAGGGGGAGTCCGCGCCGGCCGTGTTCGCCGCCACCGGGCGGTGGCAGGAGGTCCGCGACCACGAGGACCTCGCGGGCCGCCCCCGGTTCCTGACCGCGCGGCGTGCCCCGGTCGGCTGACCGCGCCGGGCGGTGCGAGGATGGCCGGGTGACTGCCCAGCGCTTCGCCACCGTCGACCCGGCGTCGCCCGAGGACGTCGAGGCCGCCGTCGACGCGGCCAGCCTCGCGATCCAGCGGGGGCGCCTGGTCGTGCTCCCCACCGACACCGTCTACGGCATCGCCGCCGACGCATTCGACTCCGGCGCCGTCCAGCGGCTGCTCGACGCGAAGGGGCGGGGCCGTGACATGCCGCCGCCCGTCCTGGTCGGCAGCGCCGGCACGCTCGACGCGCTCGCGAGCGACGTGCCGCCGTACGTCCGGCCGCTCGTCGACGCGTTCTGGCCCGGGCCGCTGACCGTGGTGTGCCACGAGCAGTCCTCGCTCCAGTGGGACCTCGGCGACACCCGGGGCACCGTCGCGGTGCGGATGCCCGACCACGAGGTCGCCCGCAAGCTGCTCGACCGCACCGGACCGCTCGCCGTCAGCTCGGCCAACCTCACCGGCCACGACGCGGCGACCGACGCCGACCAGGCCATGGAGATGCTCGGCGAGAAGGTGGCCGTCGTGATCGACGGCGGCACCACGCCCGGCAACGTGCCGTCCACGATCGTCGACGCGACGGGGGACCGGCCCCGCCTGCTGCGTCTCGGCGCGATCAGTGTCGAGCAGCTCGACGAGGCGCTCGCCGAGCACGCGGTGACCGTCGAGACCGACGAGACGGGCTGATGCGCGAGTACCTCGTCGTCTTCCTCGTCGCCGCGGCGGTGACCTACCTGCTCACGGTCGTCGCGCGCGAGATCGCCGTGCGCACCGGAGCGGTGGCCAAGGTGCGCGACCGCGACGTCCACGACGAGCCGATCCCGTACCTCGGCGGGCTGGCGATGCTGGGCGGCCTCTTCGGCGCGTTCCTGGTCGCGCGCGAGCTGCCGTTCCTCTCCACCTCGGCCCCGTGGGTGTTCGAGGACGCGCTGTCGGTGCTGGTCGCCGGGGCGCTGGTCTGCGCGGTCGGGGTCATCGACGACATCTTCGAGCTCGACGCGCTGACCAAGTTCGGCGGCCAGGTGCTCGCGGTCGGGGTCCTCGTCTACTCCGGCATCCAGTTCCGCTACTTCTACTACGCCAACGGCGAGCAGTTCTCGCTCGATCTCGCCCAGGGTGCGCTGCTGACGGCCTTCCTGGTCGTCGCCACCGTCAACGCGGTGAACTTCATCGACGGCCTCGACGGGCTGGCCGCCGGCGTCATCGGCATCAGCGCGGTGGCGTTCTTCCTCTTCGCCTACACGCTCTCCTACGCCAACGACGTCACGCGAGCGACCACGAGCGCGCTGCTGTCGGCGGCGCTTGCGGGCGCGTGCGCCGGCTTCCTCGCCCACAACCTCCATCCGGCGCGCCTGTTCATGGGCGACAGCGGCTCGATGCTGCTCGGCCTGGTGCTGTCCGCCACGGCGATCACCCTGACGACGCAGTTCGGCCCGGGCGACCTGACCAAGGGGGCCGGGGGCGGGCGGTCGAGCATGCTGCCCGTGCTGCTGCCTGCGGCGCTGCCCGTGCTGATCCTGATTGTCCCGCTCGCCGACCTCGTGCTCGCCGTCGTACGACGCACGTGGGCCCGCCGCTCGCCGTTCGCCCCCGACAAGCAGCACCTGCACCACCGGCTGCTGGAGATCGGGCACTCGCAGGGGAGGGCCGTCCTCATCATGTGGCTGTGGGCCGGGTTGATCGCGTTCAGCACGGTGTTCGCGAGCCTCTACACGGGGGTGGCGGTGTGGATCGGCGTGGCCGTCGCGTTCGTCGTCACGGTCGCCCTGACCTTCGTGCTCCCGGTGGTGCAACGTCCCGGGAAAGTGGGTACCGAAGGCCCCGATGCGGAGCCCTCCGGGACTTTGTGATAACTTTCACGAGCACCGACCAACGACCAGAACGGCCGCCCGATGCAGACGACCGAACGCACCGCCAGGCGCACGACGCCGCTGGTCGTCGCGGCTCTCGTGACGGTCGGTCTCGGTGGTGCGCTCGCCGTTGTCGCGGCCCTCACGCAGGGCAGCGCAGCGGCGTACGGCGCCCTCGTCGGCACCGTGATCGCGGTGGGTGTCTTCGCGTTCGGCGCGTTCGCGGTCGACGGGGTGTCCAAGCTGATGCCGGTCGCCTCGCTGCTCGTCGCGCTGCTCACCTACACGTTCCAGGTGCTGTTGATGGCGCTGGTGTTCGTGGCGGTCAACCGTTCCGGCCTGCTCGACTCGACCCTCGATCGCGTCTGGCTCGGGGGAGCGATCATCCTCGGCGCGCTGACCTGGTCGTTCGTGCAGATCTGGGCCACCTCGACCGCCCGAATCCCGGTGTTCGACGAGCCCGCTGAACGCCCGGTGAACACGGCGTCGAACACGGCCGATGAGGCTCACGCCCACGCGACGGAGGGCGGTGCAAGGTGAGGCGAACCTGCTGCTATTGTCCGGGGCGCAATGAGTCAGCCCGACGAGAAACCGAAGGGCGACCCGTGGCATGCGTTCGGCTACATCGTGGCCGGGGTCGCTTTCTACGGGCTGCTGGGCTGGCTCGCGGACAGGTGGCTCGGCACCCGCTACCTGGTGGCGATCGGCATCCTGGCCGGCGCGGCGATGGGCATCTACATGACATTCGCACGCTTCCGGCAGGAGCCGCCCGATGAGCCCGGCTCCCCACAAGCACAGTCAGACCCGCAGGACACGGAGTAAGGAGACCTGGTGATCACCGCAGCCAGCACCACCACCGCAGCGGCAGCGGCGGAGGAGAGCTTCCACGCTCCCGGGCCCAGCATCTTCGACCTGCCGCCGGTCTTCGAGATCGGGAGCCTCGGCGTCACCAAGCCGATGCTGCAGCTCGTGCTCGCCGCTGGCCTGGTCTTCACCTTCTTCTACGTCGCCTCGCGCTCGCGCTCGCTGGTGCCCGGTCGGCTCCAGTACGCCGGTGAGAGCGCCTACGGCTTCGTGCGCAACAGCGTCGCGCGCGACATCATCGGCAGCCGCGACTTCCAGAAGTTCGTGCCGTACCTGGTGGCGCTCTTCTTCTTCATCCTGGTCAACAACCTGTTCGCCAGCATCCCGTTCATCCAGTTCCCGACGTTCAGCCGCGCCGGCATGGCCTACGCGCTGGCCGGTCTGTCCTGGCTGATCTACAACGGGGTCGGCATGGCCAAGCACGGCGTGCTCGGCTACCTCAAGCTCCAGAGCGTGCCGTCCGGCGTCAGCCCGGCGATGTACCCGCTGCTGGTCCCGCTGGAGTTCTTCTCCAACATCCTGGTCCGGCCGGTCACCCTGGCCCTCCGTCTGTTCTGCAACATGTTCGCCGGCCACATCCTGCTGGTGCTGTTCGCCACGGGCGGTCTCTACCTGATCGAGCACGTCGGCGGGGTCGGCTACATCGCGGGCCCGCTGGCCTGGGTGCTGGCCATCCTGGTGAGCTTCCTGGAGATCCTGGTGCAGTTCCTGCAGGCCTACGTGTTCGTCCTGCTCAACGCCATGTACATCCAGGGTGCGCTCGCCGACGAGCACTGATCGGCCCGCACGCGTCCCTCGACCACAACCCCACAGTTCTCACACGAGAAAACAACCCGAAAGGAAAGTAGCCATGGGTGGCTCTCTCAACATGATCGGTTACGGCCTGGCCGCCATCGGCCCGGGTATCGGCATCGGTCTCATCTTCGCCGCGTACATCAACGGCGTTGCCCGCCAGCCCGAGGCGCAGAGCCGTCTCCAGTCGATCGCGATCCTCGGCTTCGCGCTCGCCGAGGCGCTCGCCATCATCGGCATCGCGCTCGCGTTCGTCCTGACCGGCGAAAGCACTCAGTGACGTTCGGTCTCCGACCGACGTCCTGAGCAGCACCTCATCAACGCTCGACCCAGATAGGTCAGGTCCATGAAGACACTCGTGATCCTCGCGGCGGCAGAGGGGGAGGAGCACAACCCCCTCGTCCCGCTGTGGGAGGAAGTCGCGATCGCCCTCGTGGTGTTCGGCATCCTCTTCTTCGCCATCTGGAAGTTCGTGGCTCCGAACTTCGAGAAGACGTTCTCGGACCGCGCGCAGGCGATCGAGGGTGGCCTCGCTGCGGCCGAGACCAAGCAGGCGGAGGCCGACGCCAAGCTCGCCGAGCTCGAGCAGCAGCTCGCCGACGCCCGGCACGAGGCGGCGCGCATCCGTGAGGAGGCGCGTGAGCAGGGTGCTGCGATCGTCGCTGAGATGCGGGAGCAGGCGCAGGCCGAGGCCGGCCGCATCGTCGAGCACGGCAAGGCGCAGATCGAGGCGGAGCGCCAGCAGGCGGTCACCTCGCTCCGTGCCGAGGTCGGCACGCTCGCGACGGGCCTCGCCGGCAAGATCGTCGGTGAGTCCCTGGAGGACGACGAGCGCCAGGCCCGCGTGGTCGAGCGCTTCCTCGCCGACCTCGAGGCCGGCACGCCCGGAGTGAACTGATGGTTGCTCCTGCCGGATTCCGTGGTGCCTCGGCCGAGGCCGTCGCCGCGCTGACCGACCAGGTCGGCGGCGTGGCGCAGGACAAGGCCGAGGTGGTGGCCACCGAGCTGTTCTCGGTGGCCGACACGCTGCGCGCCGAGGGCGCGCTGCGGCGCTACGCGACCGATGCCACCGTGCCCGCCGAGGCCCGTTCCGGTCTGACCGGTGAGGTCTTCGGCGGCAAGGTGGACGGCGCCACCCTCGACCTGCTCACCGCAGCCGTCGGCCGCCGGTGGACCCGGACGCGCGACCTCGCCGACGCCCTCGAGCACCTCGGCGTCGTCTCTGCGGTCCGCGCGGCCGGCACCGACAGCGAGCGGCTCGTCGACGAGCTGTTCGCGGTCCGCTCGGTGGTCGCCGACAACAGCGAGCTCCGGAACGCGCTCTCCGACCCCGCGCGCACCGTCGCCGACAAGAACGGCCTGGTGGAGGACCTCCTCGGAGGAAAGGCGCTGCCCTCCACCATCGCCCTGGTCAAGCAGTCCCTGGCCGGCACGCACCGCACGGTGACGGCCGCGCTGGAGGACTACGAGAAGGTCGCCGCGTCCGTCCACGGACAGCGCGTCGCGACCGTCCACGCCGCCCGCCCCCTCGCCGACGGCGAGCAGCAGCGGCTGGCCGACGCCCTGAGCCGGCAGTACGGCGTGCCGGTCCACCTCAACGTCGTCGTCGACCCGGCCGTCCTCGGCGGCATCCGGGTCGAGATCGGCGACGACGTCATCGACGGGACGGTCTCGAGCCGCCTCGACGTCGCCCGACGTAGCCTCGCTGGCTGACGGCACCGCACCCGCCCACCCTGAGTTTTCGAAGCACAAGAGAGAAGGACTGACGATGACGGAACTGTCCATCCGTCCTGACGAGATCCGCGACGCGCTGGCCAAGTACGTCGCCGACTACCAGCCCGCTGCGGCGAGCAAGGAAGAGGTCGGCACCGTCGCGTCCGCCGGTGACGGCATCGCCCGCGTCAGCGGCCTGCCCTCGGCGATGGCCAACGAGCTGCTCGAGTTCGAGGACGGCACCCGCGGCCTGGCCCTGAACCTCGAGGACCGCGAGATCGGTGTCGTCATCCTCGGTGACTTCGACAAGATCGAGGAGGGCCAGACGGTCCGCCGCACCGGCGAGGTCCTCTCGGTCCCCGTCGGCGCCAACTTCCTCGGCCGCGTGGTCGACCCGCTCGGCAACCCGATCGACGGTCTCGGCGAGATCGAGGCCGAGGGTCGCCGCATCCTCGAGCTCCAGGCGCCGGGCGTCATGGCCCGCAAGTCGGTGCACGAGCCGCTCGCCACCGGCATCAAGGCGATCGACGCGATGACCCCGATCGGCCGCGGCCAGCGCCAGCTGATCATCGGCGACCGCGCGACCGGCAAGACCACGATCGCGATCGACACGATCATCAACCAGAAGCAGAACTGGGAGTCGGGCGACCCGAGCAAGCAGGTCCGCTGCATCTACGTCGCCATCGGCCAGAAGGGCTCGACCATCGCCTCCGTGCGTGGCGCCCTCGAGGAGGCCGGTGCGCTGGAGTACACGACGATCGTCGCGGCCCCGGCGTCCGACAGCGCGGGCTTCAAGTACCTCGCGCCCTACACCGGCTCGGCCATCGGACAGCACTGGATGTACGACGGCAAGCACGTCCTCATCGTGTTCGACGACCTGACCAAGCAGGCCGAGGCCTACCGCGCCGTGTCGCTGCTGCTGCGGCGCCCGCCGGGCCGCGAGGCCTACCCGGGCGACGTCTTCTACCTGCACTCCCGCCTGCTGGAGCGTTGCGCGAAGCTGTCCGACGACATGGGCGCGGGATCGATGACCGGTCTGCCGATCATCGAGACCAAGGCCAACGACGTGTCGGCCTACATCCCGACCAACGTCATCTCGATCACCGACGGCCAGATCTTCCTGCAGTCCGACCTGTTCGCTGCCAACCAGCGGCCAGCGATCGACGTCGGCGTCTCGGTCTCCCGCGTCGGTGGCGCGGCGATGACGAAGGCGATGAAGGCCGTCACCGGCTCCCTGAAGGTCGACCTGGCGCAGTTCCGCGCCATGGAGGCGTTCGCCATGTTCGCCTCCGACCTCGACGCCGCGTCCAAGCAGCAGCTGGCCCGCGGCCAGCGGCTGATGGCGCTGCTCAAGCAGCCGGCCTACTCGCCGTACCCGCTCGAGGAGATGACCGTCTCGCTGTGGCTCGGTACCACCGGCCGCCTCGACGACGTCCCGACCGAGGACGTGCTGCGCTTCGAGCAGGAGTTCCTCGACTACCTGCGCCGCTCGCACGAGGGGGTCCTCGCCGCGATCCGCGAGACCACCAAATTCGAGGACGAGGCCGGCCTGGAGTCGGCGTACAACTCCTTCCTCGACCAGTTCGAGACCTCCGAGGGCGGCAGCATCAAGGTCGGGCACGAGCCCGAGGCTGGTGCGATGGCCGACGACGAGCTCGAGCAGGAGCAGATCGTCAAGCAGAAGCGGGGCTGACGATGGCCGTATCGCTGCGTGAGTACCGCGCGCGGATCAAGTCGACGGAGTCGATGAAGAAGATCACGCGCGCCATGGAGCTCATCGCTGCGTCCCGGATCATCAAGGCGCAGCAGCGGGCGCAGGCGGCAGCGCCGTACGCCCGTGAGCTCACCCGTGCCGTGTCGGCGGTGGCGACGTTCTCCAACGTCGACCACCCGCTGACCCGGGAGGAGGAGAACCCGAAGCGTGCGGCCGTGCTCGTCATCACGAGCGACCGCGGTCTCGCGGGTGCGTACTCCTCGAGCGTCCTCAAGGAGGCCGAGCGGCTCTCCGAGCGGCTGCGCGACGAGGGCAAGGAGATCGACTACTTCCTCTCCGGACGCAAGGCCGAGGCCTACTTCAAGTTCCGCGGGCGGCCGTTCGTCCAGTCGTGGACCGGGTTCAGCGACCAGCCGACCTACGACAAGGCGGCGGAGATCGGCCGGGCGCTGATCGACGCGTTCCTCGCAGACAGTAGAGAGCAGGGCGAGGAGGGCGGCTACGACGATGTCGACGAGGTCCACGTCGTCTACACCCGCTTCC
Source organism: Nocardioides thalensis (assembly GCF_013410655.1). Classification (NCBI taxonomy): domain Bacteria; kingdom Bacillati; phylum Actinomycetota; class Actinomycetes; order Propionibacteriales; family Nocardioidaceae; genus Nocardioides; species Nocardioides thalensis. Next base: position 2,858,717 of record NZ_JACCFP010000001.1, on the reverse strand, counting down.
GCTCGATGCTGATCCAGGAGCCGACGGCGATTCGACTGCTTCCCCTGGAGGTCGTCGAAGGCGAAGAGGCGCCGGAGGAGTCGGAGCTGCTTCCGCTCTACGAGTTCGAGCCGTCTCCGGCACAGGTGCTCGACGGGCTGCTTCCGCAGTATGTCCAGAGCCGGATCTTCTACTGCCTGCTGCAGGCCGCGGCCTCCGAGCTCGCCGCCCGCCAGAAGGCGATGAAGGCGGCGACGGACAACGCCGACGAGCTCATCAAGAAGCTCACCCGGATCGCCAACCAGGCGCGCCAGGCGGGCATCACCCAGGAAATCAGCGAGATCGTCGGCGGCGTCAATGCGCTTGCCGACGCTCAGGCTGCTGCGAACGACTGACCCGCACACGAATCAACGGAGTATCAACATGACTGCAACGGTTGAAGAGACCACGACCAGCGGTGCGGCCCAGGTCGGTCGGGTCGCCCGGGTCATCGGCCCGGTCGTCGACGTGGAGTTCCCCGTCGACGCCATGCCCGAGATCTACAACAAGCTCGAGGTCGAGGTCACCCTCGCCGGCGAGACCGCGGTGCTGCCCCTCGAGGTGGCCCAGCACATCGGCGACGGCATGGTCCGCGCCATCTCGCTGAAGCCCACCGACGGCCTGGTCCGCGGCGCCCAGGTGACCGACACCGGCGGCCCGATCACGGTCCCCGTCGGCGACGTCACCCTCGGCAAGGTCTTCAACGCCACCGGCGACTTCCTCAACCTCGAGGAGGGCGAGGTGCCCGACGTCCAGGAGCGTTGGGGCATCCACCGCAAGGCGCCGGCGTTCGACCAGCTCGAGTCCAAGACCCAGATGTTCGAGACCGGCATCAAGGTCATCGACCTGCTGACGCCGTACGTGACCGGTGGAAAGATCGGCCTGTTCGGTGGTGCCGGCGTCGGCAAGACCGTGCTCATCCAGGAGATGATCGCCCGCGTCGCCAAGAACCACGGTGGTGTGTCGGTGTTCGCCGGTGTCGGCGAGCGCACCCGTGAGGGCAACGACCTCATCGAGGAGATGAAGGAGGCCGGCGTCTTCGACAAGGTGGCGCTGACCTTCGGCCAGATGGACGAGCCGCCGGGCACCCGCCTCCGGGTCGCCCTGTCCGCGCTGACGATGGCGGAGTACTTCCGCGACGTGCAGAACCAGGACGTGCTGCTCTTCATCGACAACATCTTCCGGTTCACGCAGGCCGGTTCCGAGGTGTCGACGCTGCTCGGCCGGATGCCGTCCGCGGTGGGCTACCAGCCCAACCTCGCCGACGAGATGGGTGTGCTCCAGGAGCGCATCACCTCGACGCGTGGTCGCTCGATCACCTCGATGCAGGCGATCTACGTGCCCGCCGACGACTACACCGACCCGGCGCCGGCGACGACGTTCGCCCACCTCGACGCGACCACCGAGCTGTCGCGTGAGATCGCCTCGCTCGGCATCTACCCGGCCGTGGACCCGCTGACCTCGACCTCGCGGATCCTCGACCCGCAGTACATCGGTCAGGCGCACTACGACTGCGCGATCCGCGTGAAGCAGATCCTCCAGCGCAACAAGGAGCTGCAGGACATCATCGCGATCCTCGGTGTCGACGAGCTGTCCGAGGAGGACAAGATCATCGTCTCCCGGGCCCGCCGGATCCAGCGGTTCCTGTCGCAGAACACCTACGTCGCCAAGCAGTTCACCGGCATCGAGGGCTCGACGGTTCCCGTCGACGAGACGATCGAGGCGTTCAACAAGATCTGCGACGGCGAGTACGACCACGTCGCCGAGCAGGCCTTCTTCATGTGCGGCGGTCTCGACGACGTCGAGGCCAAGTGGGCCGAGATCCAGAAGAGCCTCTGACCATGGCCGACACCACTTCCGAGCCCCTGCACGTGGAGCTCGTCGCCGCCGACCGGACCGTGTGGTCCGGCTCGGCCGCGATGGTCATCGCGCGCACGGTCGAGGGTGACGTCGGTGTCCTGCGCGACCACGCCCCGATGCTGTCCCTCCTCACGGAGGCGGTCGTCGAGATCCAGGTCGCGGACACCAACGACGTCGTCGTCGCAGCGGTCGACGGTGGCTTCATCTCGGTCGCCAACAACCGGGTGTCGATCCTCTCCGAGCACGTCGAGCTCGGCGAGGAGATCCACGTCGAGCAGGCGAAGGCCGAGCTCGAGGAGGCGCGCGGCCTGATCGGCGCCAACAACGAGGCTGAGCAGCGGGTCCGGCACGCCGAGGCGCGCATCCGGGCCGCCGAGAAGGCTTCCTAGGTCTCGAACAGAAGGGCGCGGCGGAGGCTCGATGGCGTGGTGGCAGTGGCTGCTCGACATATCGGGCGCCGTGCTGCTCCTGCTCATCGCCTTCGGCGTCGGCCTGATCCTCCGCCGCAGGTTCATTGCCCGTCACGGCGGCACGTTCGAGCTCAGCCACCGGCTGAGCTCGGACGTCGCCGGCCGTGGCTGGGTGCTCGGCCTGGGGCGCTACTCCGGCGAGAAGCTCGAGTGGTTCCGGATCTTCACGCTCTGGCCCCGGCCCAAGGCCGTCTGGTACCGCGAGCAGCTGTCGTACGGCGACCGCCGGCTCCCGGAGGGCTCGGAGCTGATGTCGCTCTATCCCGACCACGTCGTCATCCGCTGCCACTCGCTCGAGGGTGACGTGGAGCTCGCGATGAGCGAGTCGTCGCTGACCGGCTTCCAGGCCTGGCTCGAGGCCAGGCCGCCCGGCACCGACTGGAACAAGTGATCATCGCCGCGCGCAACGCCGTTGCGCTCGTCTTCGTCCTCAACGGCCTCGCGTTCTCGTGCCTCGTGGCGCGCCTGCCCGACGTACGGTCCGGTCTCTCGCTGTCCAACGGCGAGCTCGGCCTGCTGCTGCTCGCCATTACCGCGGGCTCCCTGGTCGCGCTCTCCGCGAGCGGCCGACTCGTCGACCGGCTCGGTGCCGCGGCCGTGGTCCGCGCCGGGTGCGTCTTCGTCGTCGCCGGCTTCCTGCTCGCGACGGCGGGCGTCGCCGCTTGGTCGTCGGTGCCGGTCACGGCGGCCGGCTTCGTGGTCTACGGCGCCGGCATCGGCGGCTGGGACGTCGCGATGAACGTCGAGGCGGCCGAGGTCGAGCGCGAGCTGAAGCGCACGATCATGCCGCGCTTCCACGCCGCGTGGTCGCTCGGCACGTTCGGCGGGGCCGGCATCGGCGTGGTGCTCACCCGGCTCGACGTACCCGTTGCCGTGCACTGGATCGTAGGCGCGGTCGCCGCTGCCGTGCTCACCGGTGTGAGCGCGGGCCGGTTCGTCACGGCCTCGCCGAAGGCCGACGACGAGGAGGGCGTCGTGTCCGGACGCTCCCGGTCGCCCTGGCGGGAGCCGCGCACCCTCGCGATCGGCCTGGTCGTGCTGTGCTTCGCGGTCGTCGAGGGTGCGGCGAACGACTGGCTGACTCTCGCGCTCATCGACGGCTACGACGCCGAGCACTGGGTCGGCGTCGCCGGCTTCGCCGTGTTCGTGTCCGCGATGACCATCGGCCGGCTGACCGGTCCTCGCGCGCTCGACCACTTCGGCCGGGTGCCGGTGCTCGCTGCCAGCGCGGGTGTCTCCGGCGCCGGCATCGCGCTCGTCGTGTGGGGCGGAGTCTGGCCCCTGGTGACCGTCGGCATCGTGCTCTGGGGGCTCGGCGCCGCCCTCGGCTTCCCGGTCGGCATGAGCGCCGCCGCCGACGACCCGGCCGATGCCGCCCGCCGGGTCGGCGTGGTGGCCACCATCGCCTACGGCGCCTTCCTCGGGGGCCCGCCGCTGCTCGGCTGGCTCGCCGACCACGTCGGCACCCTCGACGCGCTCGCCGCCGTCGCCGCCCTCCTCGTCGTCGCCCTGCTCGCGGTGGGCTCGATGAAGGAGCAGCACCGGGAGTCGGCGGAGTAGGCCGCTCGCGCTACGGGGCGACGAGGCTCTGCGACAGCAGGAACCGCTCGACCTCGATGCGCAGCGCGACCCGCGTCGGGTTCTCACGCGGCGTGCGGTAGCGCGCGGCGTACCGCTCCTCGGCGCGGTGGACCGAGGCGGGGTCGGTCTTCACCGCAGCCAGGCCCTCGAGCGTCGACCAGCTCCTGCCCTCGACCTGGCACGCGGCGACCCGCGGGTCCGCGGACGCGTGGGCGGCCTTCAGCGAGCTCGCCGACGTGATGACCCACGCGCAGCGCCACTCGAGGTCGAGCGCGACGCCGACCGGGGTCACGTGGGGGTGGCCGTCGGCGCGCAGGGTCGTGAGGGTGCAGAGGCGTCGTTCGGTCCAGAACTCCAGAAGGGGGCTGGGGAAGTCGTCCCAGTCCGGTTGCCACGACGTCACGCGAGCATCCTCCCACTCGGGGTGGGTGGGGGAGGAGGGAGTGGAGGTCGGCGTGCCCGGGATGAGCGGGGCTAGCGGACCGCGAACGCCTTGTAGGTCTCCCAGCACCGCTCGGCCGCAGCCTCGACTCCGCCGCAAGCCAGAATTCAAGCCCGGGTCGGAACGGCTGCGGCCCTCGTGACGTCCCATACTCGTGCTCGTGCGCTCCGTCCTCGCCCTTGCATTCGCCGTGGGGACTCTTGTCGGTTGCGGCGTGGCCCAAGGCGAGGATCCGAGTCCGCACCCCGAGGCGACCGCCTCTGATTCTGACGTGAGGGTCGTCGAGAAGGCGCACGCGGACCTGGTGCTCTACGTGAGCAACCAGTCCTTCGATGACGAAGAAGTGCGCCTGACAGTTGCCGTCGACGGCGTGACCGTGGTCGATGGCGACTTCTTCGTCGAGGACCAGCACAACTGGGTGAGCTTCCCGCTCAGCCTGTCACCAGGTGACCACGACATCACAGCAGAGTCCGACACCGGGGCGGAGATGATCGAGTCGTTCCGCGTGCCCGGCGACAGGATGCGCTTCGCGATCATCGACCACTGGGGCGAGGACGGCTCGGCAGACCTGGAGTGGACGTTCCACCGACAACCTGTCGCGTTCGGCTGATGGCGTTCCTCGCTTACACGTGAGTGGCGCCCGCTCCGGCACCCGTCGCCATGGGAACCTTCACGGATGAGTGAGGTGCGAGAAGTTGTCGCAGCCCGGGGTACGGCTTCGAACGGCGCCAATTGGACGCTGCTGTACCGGCCTGAGGGCGGAGGGGTGCGGCACCACCTGGCTCTCTTTGTGAACGGCGGTGAACGTGAGAGCGCGTCTGGATTCGACATACCGGACACGACCGAGATCGGGTTCAGGGGCGGGCTCGCGCCAGGGAACGGAAGCTACTACCTGTACGGCCTCGTCACGTCCCGGATCCACTCAGTGCGAGCAGAGAGTGAGCAGGAGCACGACCGTTCTGACGTGTTGACCGCGACTCTCTCGGGGGCGACGGCCAATGACGGCGGCGCACTGCGCAGCTTCGTTATCGTTCGCCCGCCAGTCGACAATGTGACTGCTCTCGTCGGGCTGGACCAGGAAGGGCGCGAGGTGCAGAGGATCTCTCTGCCCTGACCGACGTCTGGTGCGGCACCAACTGGCACGCGGCGCCGATGGGGCGCTGGTGAACGCCTTCATTGCCCGCGAGCGGTGAGTGCCCCCGCTAGGGCATTGCGCGGTCCCAGTCCGGGTGCGCGGCGATCAGCGCGCGGTGGGCCGCGTCGACCTCCTCAGGCACCTCGACGTGGGCGATGAAGTCGCGGCCCCGCGGGCCGTAGCCGTGCGCGTCGTCTCGGAGCCGGGGGACCTCGCCCATCACGAGAGACAGCCATCGGTTCCAGGGCCATGCATCGCGGCTGTCGGGTCCGGGTCTGTTGACAGCGCTCGCGCTTGCCAGGGTCCAGGTACGGCGGAATCGGGCGTCCATTCGGCGCTGCATGGTGGGATCCTGGACGAGGGCGACGGTTCGTGGTCGGAGCCCGTGCCGGGCAGCGACGTGCTCCGCCAACGTGACGTTGTTGCCGCAGTTGGTCGAGCGGTCCTCGATTAGGACGTCCTCGATGCCGTGCACCTCGCGCATCCAGACGGCCATGACTTCGGCCTCAGTCGTAGCAGTTGTCTCCTCGGACTGAGGGTCCAAGCCGACCGCGGTGAGCGTGGCGTCGGTGGTGTGGCCCCGACCGCCCACCAACATCAAGGTCTCGACCTCGCCGGCCGTCACGGCATCGACCGCGACCTGCCACGTCGGGGGCATCGACCCGCCGAAGAGCAACATGAGATCGACCCGTCCGCGCCACGGGTCGGTCAACGCGAGCCAGCTGGCGATGGTGTCCAGCCGCCGAAGGTCCTCATCATCGATGGCGCGCGTTGCTCGTCCCGGATCGTCATCTCGGGTTGCGTCACGTCGCCATCCTGCCCGAACGGCCACGCCGGAATGGGCTACTTCGCAGTTCGACCTAGCGATCGCCAGGGTCGTCACTGATCGTTCGCCCGCCGAGACCTCGAGCGGCGATCATGAACAGCGCGACACCGACGCCCACCGCAGCGGGGCCGAAGAAATCCCAGGGCGCGCTGACATTTCCGCGGAAGTTGTTGTAGATCAGTACGACACCGAGGACGAACATGAAGGGCGCGATCACAGCGCATAGGACGACAGTCACAGGCGACGGTTGACGTTGGGCCACCGCGGCAGCGTAGGCGACGCAGGGGCGAGTGGTGCCACTGGCACGATCGCGACCAGCCACCTCCATCTCCACGAGACACGTACCCGGGACTGCGCGCCCTCAACGCACTGCGCCGGTCCGACCGACTAGGTCGGTCAGCATGATCGCGCGGGTATCCAAAGGGCAGGGGCGGGGTCGATTACGGCGGTGGCGACGGGTCGCTTTGGTAGATCTCGCCGACGACTCCACCGCTCGAGTTGCGGATGGGTTGGAATCGTCGGGTGCCGGCGGTGGTGACCAGTCGGCCGAGGCCGTGGGGGGTGACCCACCGGTAGGTGCCGAGGCCGAGCTGGCGCAGGTCGTAGCCGCGGCCGTCGCCGGCGTGGGTCTTGATCCGGTGGTGCTGGCGGGTCAGGGGGGCGTCGTTGTGGTCGCCGGTCTGCCCGGGTGGCCCGCCCTTGTCGATCGGGACGTAGGGGGTGGCGTGGTCGTGGTCCAGGCGCCGGTAGGCCAGGTTGGTGGAGTGGGGGAACACGTCGCCGAGCATCCGCAACAACGTGCGGTGCTTGACCAGGGTGGGGTGCTCGTAGCCGTTGACGGAGTGGGCGTGGTTGAGGTCGATGACCGGCTGCATCGTGACCTCGCGGTTGGCCAGGAGGTCGCCGAGCTGTTCCAGCAGCATCGGGCCGATGCCCTCCACCCGGGCGACCCCGTTGGCGAGGCCGAGGAGGACCAGGTCGGAGAGGTGGACGTAGATCGTGGCGGGGCGCTTCTTCTTCGGCGCCGGCAACGGCCCCGGCTCCGGATCAGGCTCCGGGTCGGGCTCGGCCGGCGGCGGCTCCGGTACGGGTGCCGGGTCCACGTCGTTGGTGGCGTGGGTGGCGTCGGTGGCGGGCGCGTTCTCTGCGGCCGGTGGGGTATCGGCGGGGGTGGTGGCGGTTTCGAAGGTGCCGACGGGTGGGCGGTCGCAGTCGGTGAGGAACGCTGAGGCGCGGTGGGGGTCGGTGAGGAGTTCCAGGGCCATGACCTGCAGCTCGCCGCGGGTGATGGTCTCGGCGACCTCTGGGGGCAGGTGGTCGAGGATGAGGTCGGCGAGCTCCTCGATGGAGTCGCATGCGTCGATCGCGACCCCGGGCGGCAGCTTCCACGTCACCCGCGTGCTGGCGGGTTCGCCTTCGACCTCGTCCACGCTCGATCCGGGTCGGGGTTGGGAGACGCGGACGCCGATCTCGGCGGCGTCCTTGGCGACCTTCGCGCGGTGGGCTTCGGGGTCGGCCTCGATCACCTTGGCCTCGGCGATCGCCAGGACCCGCCCCGGGGACTGCCCGGCCGCTGCGGCGACGGCGATGTCGACGATCTCGACCGCTTCCTTGGAGAGTCTGCGGGACATGGCGGCGACCTTGCGGGCCACCCACACCGGAAGCATCCGTGCTTGGACGGCCTCCCACACCAGCGGCAGCCGGTGCCGCAGGTCCAGGGCGTCGGCAGCGAGGTGCTTGGTGGCGATCACGCCCATCTGCTGGGAGATCGCGAACTCACCCCAGCACAGCTCCCGGGTCTTCGGTGTGCCCTCCCCGCCGAAGTCGAGCAGCTGATCGGCACCGATCACCCGGCCTTCGCCGGGGTCGGTGGAGTGGATGTCGGCCCACTGCAACGCCAGCCGGAGCAGGTCGACCTCACACTCCCGCGACCTGGACAACAAGGCCTCGGACGCGGCCAACACCGCTGCCGCGTCGAGGTCCTGCGCGCCCGAGATCATGGGCCTATTCAAGGCCGAGGGTCCGACACAAACCCGCTGCCCGGCGAGTTGTGCACAGGCGTCAATTCTCGGTGCGTGCGACCGCCCGCCAGAGGCCCTCGTACTCGAGGACCAAGCCGTTTTCGTCCACCTGGATCTCGGCCTCGAAGTCGTCCTGCGTGTAGCGGTACCGACGCTCGCCGAGGCGGGCATATGTCTGGCGCACCGGGCGTACGTCGAGGTCGGGCCAGACCAGCCAGGCGACCTCGATCTCCGCGTCCTCACCGATCCCCAGGTCGAGGCGACGGATCGGCAGCGTGTTGGTGGCCGGAGTGAAGCTGAGGTCGACATCCACGCAGCTCTGAAGCTCCGGAGGGCGCGGCTCCCCGGACCAGAGAGCCGCGAGGTCGGTCAACGCCTGCGAGGGACCTCCTGCCGTCGAGACGTCGACCTCGACGTCGGTGGTTGCCCACGTCGTATCGACCGACACCGCGTAGCGGATCTCCATCGGCCGCCCCTCATCGTGCGTCAGCACGGTCCCGGTCAGCCGCCAGCCGCGATCGGTTCTGTCCAGCACGCAGAGCTCGCTGCCGCCGTCGGACGCCTGCCAGAGCACCGAGGTCACGAGGCACACGTTAGGTCACCCCCTTGCCGCTGATCGGTGCTGAGGAGATGCCACGTCGCCACAGTTGTCCACAGGCCCTCCGGCGAGGGTCGCGGCCAAGGCCCTGGAAAGCGACGATTGCTCGCACACATCGTCTCGATCTCGGGAGCTTCCATGGCCCAGCCCCACCACGACGAAGGCGTCATCGTCAACGGCGCGTTCTCGATCGAACCGCCCCTGGACGACGAGACCTTCGACCTCCTCGACCTCGTCATGCGCGAGAGCTTCCGCGCGACGCTCGCCGGCCGCGGCTCGTCCGTGCTCGACCGGCTGGTGCCGGGGCACCCGGAGGGCGCCAACCCGTGGGTCGGGTGCGAGGACGGGTGCTGCCTGATGATGGAGGAGGTCCCGCTGATCCAGACCGACGCCGTGCAACCGTGGCTGACCTACCTGGTCGGTACGACGCTGAAGGGCTACCAGGTGAGCGGCAGCGTGCTGTGGTGGGACATCGCGAGCGACGAGCACTTCGCCCTGCAGGTCAGCGGGCGCCAGATCCGGAAGAAGTCGCTGTTGAAGGCGCGCACCAAGGAGGCGAGGAGCGGCACCAAGCGCCCCGCCCTGCGTAGCGTCTGACGCATCGTCACGGCGCGGGCTACTCTCCATCGCGATGCCTGCTCGCACCGTCACCGTCGGGGGTGGCGCCCGGTGATCCTCCCGAAGGTCCGCGACCCGCGCTTCGTGACGATCCGCCGTGGCGGGACGCTCACGGACGAGGACCACCACCTCCTCGCGCTCTGGGCGGCTGCGAGCGCGGAGCACGTCCTGCACCACTTCGAGGCGGCCAGGCCCGACGACGCCCGGCCGCGGGAGGCGATCGAGCACGCCCGCGCGTGGGTGCGCGGCGAGGTGAAGATGATGGAGGCACGGGCCGCGGGCGGACACGCGATGGGCGCGGCCCGGGAGCTGCGCGGAGCCGCACGCAATGCCGCGTACGCCGCCGGTCAGGCCGCGGTCGTCGCACATGTGGCAGCGCACGAGCTCGGCGCGGCCGCCTACGCCATCAAGGCCGCCCGTGCGGCTGCGCCCGTCGACGAGGCGGAGGAGGCGGGGCGGCGCGAGTGCGCGTGGCAGCGTGACCAACTGCCCGCGCCGATCCGCGACCTCGTGCTCGACGACCAGCGGTTGCGCAACGAGATCTGCTGGTCGGTCTTCGACTGCTGAGGGCCGGAGGTTTCGAGGCTCGGCCGCGGGCGGCCTCGCACCTCAACCACCGGCGGCCGGCTCGGCCGCGGGCGGCCTCGCACCTCAACCACCGGCCGGGTCAGTCGCCGAACAGCCCCCGGATGTCGTCGGCGCCGATGGCGGTGCTCATCGCGCCGTCGCCGTCGACGACCTGGGAGAACAGCTCGGCCTTGCGGGCCTTGAGCTCCATGACCTTCTCCTCGATCGTGTCGAGGGCGACCAGCCGGTAGACGTGCACGTGCGCGGTCTGGCCGATCCGGTGCGCGCGGTCGACGGCCTGCGCCTCAGCGGCGGGGTTCCACCACGGGTCGAGCACGAAGACGTAGTCGGCCTCGGTCAGCGTCAGGCCGACGCCGCCGGCCTTGAGCGAGATCAGGAAGACCGGCGCCGCCCCGTCGCGGAACCGCTGGATCACCGTCGGCCGGTCGCGGGTGGAGCCGTCGAGGTAGGTCGTCTGGATGCCCTCGGCCGTGAGCCGCTCGCGGACGCGGCCGAGGAACGAGGTGAACTGGCTGAACACCAGCGCCTTGTGGCCCTCCTCGGCGATCTCCTGCAGGTGGTCGACGAGCAGGTCGAGCTTGGCCGACCCGACGGCGTCGTGTGCCGGGTCGATGAGCGCGGGATCGAGCGCCAGCTGGCGCAGGCGGGTGAGCGCGCTGAAGATCGCCACCCGGTTGCGGTCGAAGTCGTCGACGAGGCCGAGGATGCGCTGGCGCTCCTTCGCGAGGTGGGTGTCGTAGAGCTTGCGGTGCTTGGGGCCGAGGACGACGTCGAGCTCCTGCTCCTGCTTGGGCGGCAGGTCGTCGGCGACGAGCTCTTTGGTACGGCGCAGCAGGAACGGCCGGATGCGCCGGCGGAACCGGTCGAGCGCCTGCTGGTCGCCGCCCTTCTCGATCGGGCGGACCACGATCTCGTTGAACTTCTGCGGCCACGGGTAGAGCCCCGGGACGGTGATCGAGAGCAGGGCCCACAGCTCCATCAGGCGGTTCTCGAACGGGGTGCCGGTCACCGCGAGCCGGAACGGCGCGGCCACGAGGCGCGCGGCACCGTAGGTCTTGCTGTTGTGGTTCTTGACCTGCTGGGCCTCGTCGAGCACCAGTCCTGCCCACCGCACCGACGCGTAGTCGGCCTGGCCGATGCGGAGCAGCGTGTAGGTGGTGACCACGAGGTCGGACTCCGCGGCGATCGCGGCCACGTCGTCGGTGCCGCGCTGGACCACGCCGACCCGGAGCCCGGGCGCGTGCCGCTCGGCCTCCTGCGCCCACGCCGAGACCACGGAGGTCGGGGCGACGACGAGGAAGGGGAGGGCGGACGCCTCGTCGTCCTTCTGCTTGGCGTAGGCCATCAGCGCCAGCACCTGGAGCGTCTTGCCCAGGCCCATGTCGTCGGCCAGGATGCCGCCGAGCCCGTGGTCGTAGAGGAACGCCAGCCACGAGAACCCCGACCGCTGGTAGGACCGCAGCTCGGTGGTCAGCCCGACCGGCTCGCGGTCGGGCAGCGCGTCGAGGTCGCGCAGGGCCTCGGCCCGGCGTACCCACGCCGCCGCCTGCGCGTCGACGATGCCGGTCTCGGCGAGCTGGGCCCAGACCCCGAGGTCGTGCTTGCCGACGCCGATGCGTTCGCCGTCGACCTCGCGCAGCTCGCCCGCGGCCTCGACGACCTCGCGCAGCCGGTCGAACTCGGGCCGGTCGGTGGAGATGTAGAGCCCGCTCGACAGCACCAGGAACTCGTGGCCCCGGGTGAGCGCGGCGAGCACGTCGGGCAGGGGCACGGACTCGCCCTCGACGCTGATCGTCACCATCAGGTCGAGCCAGTCGGTGTATTGCTCCTCGGCCTCCTCGTCGGGCTCGACGAGGTCGAAGCTGATCTCGGGAGCGTCGGTCGCCTCCCGGAAGTCGGGCCGCTGCTCCTGCACGACCTCGACGTCGTCGAGCTCCTCGAGGAACGGCAGGTCGTGGAGCGCCAGCGCGAGCGCGTCGCCGCCCGACACCTCGGTGCGCCCGAGCAGCTCGGCCGGCACCCGCGCCTTGATCTCGCGCTCCGCGGCCCGGTCGCGCAGGCCGCCCAGCAGGTCGCTGCTGTGGAGGCCGCAGCGGTGGGCCTCGCCGTAGCGCCAGGTCCACGTCAGGTCGGCCTCGGTCGAGCTCAGCCAGGCCACCTCGACCAGCAGCGTCGGCGCGACGGCCTCGGGGACCACCACCGACCCGTCGGACGAGCGCAGCGGCAGCTGCCGCACCAGCGTGGTCAGCCGGTCGCGGAAGGCGTCGAGCTGGTCGTCGGGTACGACGACCGCGTCCTCGTCGAGGAGCTCGCGCACCGAGCGCGGCACCGGCCCGGAGAGCCGCGCGAGCACGAGGCCGCCGGTCGCCCGGTCGAGGAGCGCGACCGAGGTCGCGGGAGTGCCCACGACCAGCACGTCGGGCCCGCGCCGCAGCTCACCGTCGACGTCGACGCCGACGCGCATCCGGGCACCGCCCTCGGTGGCGGTGAGGTCGGCCGCGAGCGCGACGGGATCGGGTCGCAGCTCGACGGAGGAGATCGGCGCCACTGGCAGGATCTTGATGCCGCTGTCGACCGCCGCGCGCAGCAGGTCGACCGCCCGCGGCCCGAACTGGTCGAGCGACGGCGAGACGCCGGTGGAGTAGTAGCCGCGGTTGGCCTGGAGCGCCGCGTGCAGCGCGCCGATCGCGTCGGCCTGCGCCGGCTCGAACGCCCGCGAGATCAGCCCGGCGTGGATGTCGGGCCACTCGGCCCCGGTCTTGATCCAATTGTCGCGGGCTCCGGGCCGCATCGGCCGCACCCGGATCGCGGGGCCGGACCGGTAGTGGCTGCTGCCGCGGCCCTCGTCGAGGCTCACCTGGAGCGCGAGCGGGAGGGGCGCCTCCGCTGCCCGCTCCTGGGTGGCGAGGTCGTCGACGAGCGAGCCCAGCCGGCGCTCCCAGTCGCTCGACCCGGACGTCGGCGCGTGGCCGGCGCGGATCGACATCGCCACGGCGGCGCCGTGCTTGCACATCGTGCGCACCGGGCAGGTGCACAGCGTGAACAGCCAGCCCTTGGGCGCCGTACGCCCCGGTGCCGTCGCCCGGCCGACCTCGGCGTGCAGCTGCACGTGGTAGGGCGCGGGACGGGTGCCGATCACGTCGGCGGTGGCGGTGACCGCGCCGGCGGAGAGGCTGCTGATGTGGGGCGGCCCGTCGAGCCGGTCGCGGTAGTCGGCGGCGCGCTCGAGCGTCTCGAGGCTGAAGTAGTCCTCGAGGAACTCGTCGGTCATCGCGGCCAGCACGTCCATCGCACTGCCATCGTTCCACGCACGTGCGACAGGGCCGGGGGGTCATCCACAGCCCTGTCGCGACCTGTGTCAGCGGACGTTGCCGACGGTGTTCCTGGTGTTCTTGGTGTTCCTGGTGGCAGCTCCGATGGGTCTCATGTCGTGGGCTGCCCGTCCTCGAAGAGCCGCGGCACCCGGTGGTTGGCGACGAACAGCCCGTGCGGGTCGACGGCCGAGCGCACCCCGGCGAGCTGGCGCCACGCCTCGGGCCGGTAGCCCCGTCGTGCGTCGATCGGGTTCTCGGCGAAGTTCAGGTAGGCAGCGCCGGTGGAGTACGGCGCCAGCGCGCCGGTGAGGGCGGTGGCCGCGCCGTGCACCGCGGCGCCCATCTCGGGCGTCATGGCCATGCCGGCCTGGAACGCGCCGAACTGCGCGTCCAGGCTCGACAACACGCCGCCTCCCTCGTGCGCGCGACCCAGCGCGCCGCCGAGCTGCCGGAGCTCGGCGATCGCGAGCGGCGTCTCGACGCCGGGACCGGCGTGCTGGAGGAACGTGTCGATCGCGCCGTCGGGCAGGCCCTCGAGCATCGCGGAGTCGGACACGCCGGGCATGCCGCCCTCGGGGTCCATGTGCAGCCGGACCAGGCTCTTGGCGGGCACCCGGCCGAACGTGTCGAGCTCGGGCCGGAGGGCACGCAGGCCGGCGAGGATCTCCGCGCCGTCCTCGTCGGAGCCGAGCACGGCGCCGTCGATGACGGCCACGGTCCGGCCGGCGAGGAACTCGGGGATCTCCGGCAGCGGCGGCATCCGCAGCACCCGGAACGCGGTGGTGATCTCGTCGGGGGCGCCCGGCGCCCAGGCGGCCCACTCGCGCAGCACCTTCTCGATGTGCTCGGGTCCCCACAGCATCATCCCGGCGTAGGCGGTGGGGATGTCGTACATCCGGAACTCGAGCGCGGTCACCACGCCGAAGTTCCCACCTCCTCCCCGCAGCGCCCAGAACAGCTCGGCGTTGTGGCTGGCGTCGGCCCGCACCAGGGTGCCGTCGGCGACGACGATCTCCACGGCGGTGAGGCTGTTGGTGGCGAGGCCGAGCTTGCGGGCGTACCAGCCGATGCCGCCGCCCAGCGAGTAGCCGGCGATGCCGACGTCGGGGGAGGAGCCGTGCAGCACCGCCTTCCCGTGCGCGGCCGCGGCGTCGACGGCGGGCTCCCACAGGGTGCCGCCCTCGACGCGGACGATCCCGCGGGTGGGGTCGGCGATCGCCATCGTCATCTCGGACATCCGGACGATCACGACGTCGTCGAGGCCCTGCGCGGCGAGCGGACCCGCGTTGTGGCCGGTGCTCTGCGGCGCGACCCGGAGGCCGGTCTCCGCCGCCATCCGGACGATGGTGGCCACCTCGGCGGCCGAGCGCGGTACGGCCACGGCGGCCGGACGCTGGTCGACGGCGAGGTTCCACGCGACCCGGGCGGCGTCGTACTGCTCGTCGCCGGGGAGGACGACACGGTCGCCGAGCAGGCCGCGGAGGGCGTGGCCGGCGGCGAGGGGGTCGGTGGTGCCGGTGGTCAGGTCCAGGTCGTTGTCGATGCTCATCGGGGTTCCTTCGGTCGGAGGGTTGGTGGTGCGATGGACCGAAGGTGCCCGGGACCGCTTGGGGCCGACTTGGGGTTCACTTGGGGCCCGACTGGGGCCGTCGGCGAATGACGCAAAGCGGCCCGTACGGCGCCCGCGCGTCCCTATGCTGCGGACGTGCCGCCGCCCGCACACCTCGAGGTCTCTGTGCTCGGAGCGCTCGAGGTCCGCCGTGATACGACGGCTCTGGACCTGGGCGCTCCCAAGCAGCGCGCGCTGCTGGCGTCGCTCGTGCTCGCCCGCGGCCGCCCGGTGTCGGTCGACGGGATCATCGACCACCTCTGGGGCGACGACGCGCCACCCGGCGTCACGGGCACGCTCCAGGCCTACGTCTCCCAGCTGCGGCGGGTGGTCGAGCCCGACCGCGCTCCGCGCACGCCGGCGACGATCCTGGTCACCGCGGCCCCGGGCTACGCGCTCAAGGTCCCGGACGACCAGGTGGACGCGCACCGGTTCGAGCAGGCGGTGTCGCGGGCCCACAAGGCGCTCCAGGCGCTGCCGGTCTGGGGACCCCACGAGCTGCCCAGGGACGAGATCGACAGGCAGCGCGCGACGATCGACGCCGCCCTCGAGAGCTGGCGCGGCACGCCGTACGCCGACCTCGGCGACGTCGACGCCGCGGCCAACGAGCGCACCCGGCTGGAGGGCCTGCGGCTGGTCGCGTTCGAGGACCGCGCCGCCGCCGGCCTCGCGCTCGGCGACCACGCGACCGTCGCGGCGGACCTCGAGGCGCTCACGTCGGCGCATCCGCTCCGCGAGCGGCTGTGGGCGCTGCGGGCGGTCGCGCTCGCCCGCGCGGGCCGCCAGGCCGACGCCCTCGACGTGCTCGGCCAGGTACGCCGGGTGCTCGACGAGGAGCTCGGTATCGACCCCTCCGCCGAGCTCCGCGACCTCCAGGCCGCCGTGCTCCGGCAGGACGAGCGGCTGGTGTGGGCCGCGCCCGCCTCCGGCCCGGTCCGTACGGCGCCGCCGGCGCCGGTGGCGGAGCCCGCATCGTCGGAGCCGCCGCGGCCCCGCCGCCCGGACGCCGAGGCCCCGGTCGCCCCGTGGCCGATGATCGGTCGCGACGCCGAGCTGGCGGCGCTCACCGGTGCGCTCGACGACGTGGCCGACGGCCGCACGTCGTTCGCCGCGCTGACCGGCGAGCCCGGCATCGGGAAGTCCCGGCTCGCCGCCGAGCTGCTCGTCCAGGCCCGGCGCCGCGGCTTCCGGGTCCTGGTGGGCCGGTGCTCGCAGGACGAGGGCGCTCCGTCTCTGTGGCCGTGGAAGGCCGTGCTCGACGCGCTCGGCACCGACCTGATGACCCTCGTCGACGCGGCCGGCGGGCCCGGTGGTCCCGGTGGCTCCGGTGGCGCCGACGAGGACGGCCGGTTCCGGCTCTGGGAGGCGGTCACCTCGGTCGTCCGCGACGCCGCGCGGCAGGGTCCGACGGTGCTGCTGCTCGAGGACCTGCACTGGGCCGACCACGCGAGCCTGCGGGTGCTCCGGCTGCTCGTCGAGGCGGCTCACGAGCCCGTGCTGGTCGCGGGCACGTGGCGGCTCCACCCGCCCCCGACCGGGACCCTGGCCGACGTCGCGGAGGCTCTCGCCCGCCGGCACGCCGTACGGGTCGACCTCCACGGTCTGCCCGAGCGCGACGTACGCACGGTGTTCGCGGCCGTGTCCGGCCGCGAGCCCGAGGGGGACACCCGCGCGCTGGTCGCGCGCACCGACGGCAACCCGTTCTTCGTCGTGGAGCTGGCGCGGCTCTCCGCCGAGCGCGGTGGTGGCGTCGACCTCGCCCACGGCGTGCTTCCGGCAGCCGTCGGCGACGTGCTCGACCGGCGGATCGGCCGGCTGCCGGACGACACGATCGCCGCTCTGCGCACCGCCGCCGTCATCGGCCGTCGCTTCGACCTCGCCACCCTCGCGCGGGCAGCGCGTCTCGACGAGGACGACGCGCTCGACGTGGTCGACCCCGCCGTGGCCGCCGGCCTGGTGCGGGAGGACGGTGTCGACCACTACCTGTTCACCCACGCCCTCGTGCGCGACCGGCTGCGCGCGGCGGTCGGCGCCAGCCGGGTCGCGCGGGTGCACGCGCGCGTCGCCGACGCGCTCACCGCGGTCGGACGGGAGACCGAGGCCGCCCACCACTGGCTCGAGGCCGGCCCGGCGCACGCGGCGCTCGCCTGGCGCGCCGCGCGCGACGCCGCCGGCGTCGCCGCGCGCCTCTACGACCACGGCCAGGCGGCCGACCTGCTGTCCGGTGCGCTGGCGAGCATGGACCACGACCCCGAGGCCACGCTGGAGGACCGCTACGCCGTCCTGATGGAGCTCGCGGAGGCCGACAAGTGGGCGGTGCGGATCCAGCACCTGGTGTCGGTGGTCGAGGAGGCGATCCGGATCGGCAAGGAGCTGCGCGACCCGGAGCGGGTCGCTCGGGCCGCGCTCGCACCGTCCACCGGCGTGCTGTGGCGCACGGCTCCGGCGTTCGAGGAGAACGGCCTGGTCATCGCTGCCATGCGCGGCAGCCTCGAGCGGCTGCCTCCCGGCGACGGCGAGCTGCGCTGCCGCACCCTGCTCGGGCTCGCCCTGGAGCTCTCGGGGGACGGGGAGATCCCCGATCCCGACGCGTCGCCGGCCACCGACCTGGCGCGGTCCGACGACGCCGTCGCTCTCGCCGAGGAGGGCCGCGCGATGGCACTGCGGCTCGGCGACCCGGCGCTGGTGATCACGGCCAACCAGCTCTCGTTCATCTCGATGTGGAGCCCGACCAGCGCTCCCGACCGGCTCTCCTGGAGCAGCTATGCGCTCGAGCTCGCCGAGGCCACCGGCGACCAGCGGTCGGCGGTCGTGTCCGGCGTCCTCCGCGCGATGGTGCTGGGTGACCTCGGCCGCGTCGAGGAGATGACCGCCCAGGTCGCCCGCACCCGGGTGCTCGTCGAGCGGCTGCGGATCGCGTACGGCGACCTCATGCTCACCGGGCTGGAGGCGGTGTGGGCCGCGGCCGCCGGCCGCTTCGACGACCTCGACCGGGCGCTCGAGCGGATCGCCGACCTCGGCGTGCGGATGGACCACGAGTCGACCGACGAGGCGTTCGCCGCCACCCAGCTGGTCAGCTCCTACTGGCGCGACCGGCCCGCCGAGGCGCTGCCGGTGATCGACCAGCTGCTGAAGCACGACTGGCCGTTCCAGACGAGCGACGCCGTCTACCGGTGGCGGTCCGGCGACCAGGACGGCGCCCGCCGGGTGCTCGACGACCTCGGCTGGCCGCCGGAGGAGGAGAACCAGCTGAGCCTGCTCGCCTGGAGCCACGCCGCGGAGGCCGCGCTGTACCTCGGCGACACCGCCCTGGCTGCGCGGGCCGAGGGCTACCTCGCTGGCTTCGCCGGCCGCCCCTGCACCGTCGGCGGCGCGATCGTGATGGCGCCGGTCGACGCCTACCTGGCGCTCGCCGCACGGGCACAGGAGCGGGCGGACGACGCCGCGGCGCACGCCGACGCGGCCGCGGCGCAGGCGGACGCGTGGGGGCTCGGCGCGGTCAGCTCGTGGCTCGCGGGGATGCGGACGGCGTACGACTTCTAGCGGTCAGTTCGTGATCGTGCCGAGGTGCCGCTCGGGGTGCTCCTCCGCGTACCGCCGCGCCGGGATGGACTCCTGCGACTCGTAGCCGACCGGCAGCCACAGGTCGCCGATCTCGGAGAGGTACATGATCTGCCACCGCACCAGCCCGTCGAGGGCGGCGGGGTCGCGCTCGATGATGCGCGCGTAGGCGAGGATCCCCTGCACGTAGCCCGAGTGGTTGTTGTAGCGGTGGAGCGCGTTCTCCAGGTCCGCCGGGTCGCCGGTGCCGCCGCCGTTGGACGCGAGGTAGCGCGCGGCGCCGAGGATCGCGTCGCGGGGGTCGTTGACGTCGCCCTCGCCGTACGCCGCCCAGGTCTCGGGCATGAACTGCATCGGTCCCTGCGCCCCGGCGACCGACGTTCCGCGGATCTTGCCGAACCCGGTCTCGACGAAGTTGACCGCGGCCAGCACCTCCCACGGCACGCCGAACTCCTCCTCGCCGTCGCGGTAGTAGCGCTCCAGCTCCTGGGTGGGCTCCGGGGGCACGATCCGCCACGCCGGCACGGTGTCGGACAGCTCGGTCAGCACGCTGCGCAGCGAGCGCCGCGCGGTCAGGTGGTCGCCGAGCGACGCGCGGTAGCGGGCGGGGATCGCGGAGCGCACCCGCTCCTCCCAGGCCGGGGTCCGGGCGAGGTGGCGGTAGAGCAGCTGGGTCTCGAACGCCGCCGCGTCGAGCACGCGCTGAGCCGAGCCCGGGTCGTGGAGGAGGTCCTCGGCGAGGGTCAGCCGGTCGGCCAGCTCGGCCGGGGTCCGCGGCGCCTGCCAGGACTCGGTGACCGGTGGCGCGCTCGGCAGCGGCTGGGAATCGAGCTCGGGCACCTGGGCGGTCTTGTCCGGGTCCGGGTCGGCCGGCGGGTCCGGGACCCGGTGCCGCCCGGTCGTCTCCTCCGTCGGCTGCGAAGCACGCTCCTCCTCGCCGCTGCACCCCGAGAGCAGCGCGAGGACGGCGACCGCGGCGACCGCTGCCCGGATCACTTGCTCCGCTCGCCTCCCGGGACCCACAGCACGTCGCCGTGCTCGCGGTTGGCGTACCGGGCGAGGATGAACACCAGGTCGGAGAGCCGGTTGAGGTAGGTGATCGCCAGCTTGTTCATGACCTCGCCGTGCTCGGCGTACGCCGCCCACGCCTTGCGCTCGGCCCGGCGCACCACGGTGCGGGCGACGTGCAGCTGGGCGGCGGCCGGCGTACCGCCGTTGAGGATGAACGAGCGCAGGTTGGGCAGCTGCTCGTTGTAGTGGTCGCACCACGCCTCGAGCCGGTCGACGTAGTCCTGCTCCACGCGCAGCGGCGGGTACTCCGGGTCGTCCGTCACCGGGTTGCACAGGTCGGCGCCCACGTCGAAGAGGTCGTTCTGCACGTGCACCAGCACCTTGACGACGTCGTCGTCGAGCCCGCCCGTCGCCACTGCGACGCCGATGAAGGCGTTGGCCTCGTCGACGTCGGCGTAGGCCTCGAGCCGCGAGTCGGTCTTCGTCGTGACGCTCATGTCGCCGAGCCGGGTCTCGCCGGCGTCGCCGGTGCGCGTGTAGATGCGGGTGAGGTTGACCATGGCCCGAGCGTACGGCGACCGCGCGTCACGTCGGCCGGCGAGTCAGCGGGCGGCCACCCACCAGCCGCTGGCGCGGGGGAGCGCGCCGCCGGGCACGACGTCGAGGATGTCGGAGTCCGGGTCGTCGGCCGTGTACTCGCCGAGCCCCTCGCACACGAACGTCCCGGCCGTCTCGGTGGCGGTGAAGGAGAGCAGCGTGACGTCGCACTCCTCGCGCTCGTAGGACGTCAGGTAGGTCCGTCCGCCGATGTCGATGCGGACGACGGGCGAGATCGTCCCGGCCGCGAGCTCGTTGCCCGCGTCGTCGAGCTGGTCGATCGTCAAGCGCGCGTCCTCGAAGGCGCCGATCTCCACGTGGTAGGACCCGTACTCGAACCCGCTCTCCGTCACGTCCTCGGAGGTGACGCACGAGGTCGTGCCGTCGTCGAGCTCGACCTCCGCAGCGAAGGATCCGGTCCGGTACGTCGCCCGGCCGGGGACCTCCACGGTGCCGGCGGCCGGTGGCTCGCCGCCACACGGCTCGGGGGAGGCGCTGGTGGACGGGTCGTCCGCGGCGGCGGGTCGGGCCCGCTCCGGCGGGCCGTCGTCACCGCACGCGGCGAGCGACGCCGCCGTCGCCAGCAGCGCAGCGGCGGCGCACACGCGACGCAGGTCTCGAGCAGGCTTCATTGATCTCTCCCAGGGGTGGCCTCAGGGGCAGAACGGGGGGTCTCCCGGATGCTGGCACGCCCCGCGGGCGGCGAAACTCCGTTCGTCGACAGTTCGTCCTCGAGGATGAAAGGCCGACACGACAGGAGAATTTCGGCGCAGCGTGCAACCGATTCCGTGTGGCGAGCGTCATGGTGGGTAAAGAACCACTCACAGACGCGAGGCCGAGAGGGAGGGATGGTCGATGGACATCACCACCGATGGACCCCACCTGCGCCTCAGCGGCGACCTCGACGTGCGCAGCACCTTCGAGGTCCGCAACGCGATCTACGACGCGCTGGCCCGCGGCGACGACCACACGCCGGTCACGATCGACATCTCCGAGGTCGACAGCATCGACCACACCGCGCTCAAGGTGATCGCCGCCGCCAGCCGCAACGCCGCCCGTGAGGGTCGCCGCGTCGTGCTCCGCGGGGCGTGCCCGGCGGTGCTCCGGATGCTGCACATCAGCCACCTGATCCGGGTGGTCGAGGTCGAGCGCGAGCCCATCGCGGTGTGATCGGCGGGCCGGCAGCCGGTCCGGCCCCTGTGGAGAACGCCACATTCCGTCGCAGTTACCTCCCGGTAGCAATCGGCCTACGCTTCGCTCTATGACTGCGAAGGACCGCCCCTGGGTGATGCGCACGTACGCCGGCCACTCGACCGCCGAGGCGTCCAACGCGCTCTACCGCACCAATCTCGCCAAGGGGCAGACCGGTCTCTCGGTCGCCTTCGACCTGCCGACGCAGACCGGCTACGACCCCGACAGCCCGCTCGCCCGCGGCGAGGTCGGCAAGGTCGGCGTGCCGGTCCCGCACCTCGGGGAGATGCGCAAGCTCTTCAACGAGATCCCGCTCACCGAGATGAACACCTCGATGACGATCAACGCCACCGCGATGTGGCTGCTGGCGATGTACCAGGTGGTCGCCGAGGAGCAGAACCCCGACCTGTCGCCGTCCGAGGTCGCCCACCAGCTCGCGGGCACGACCCAGAACGACATCATCAAGGAGTACCTGTCGCGGGGCACCTACGTGTTCCCGCCCGAGCACTCGCTGCGGCTGATCGCCGACATGATCGCCTACACGGTCCACGAGATCCCGAAGTGGAACCCGATCAACATCTGCAGCTACCACCTGCAGGAGGCCGGCGCCACGCCGACGCAGGAGCTCGCCTACGCGCTGTGCACCGCGATCGCGGTCCTCGACCAGGTCAAGAACTCCGGCCAGGTCAACGACGAGGACTTCGAGAAGGTCGTCGGGCGGATCTCCTTCTTCGTCAACGCCGGCGTCCGGTTCATCGAGGAGACCTGCAAGATGCGGGCCTTCGTGGAGCTGTGGGACGAGATCACCCGCGAGCGGTACGGCGTGCAGGACCCGAAGATGCGCCGGTTCCGCTACGGGGTGCAGGTCAACTCCCTCGGCCTCACCGAGGCGCAGCCCGAGAACAACGTGCAGCGGATCGTGCTCGAGATGCTCGGCGTGACGCTGTCGAAGAAGGCGCGCGCCCGCGCCGTACAGCTGCCGGCCTGGAACGAGGCGCTCGGCCTGCCGCGCCCGTGGGACCAGCAGTGGTCGCTGCGCCTCCAGCAGGTGCTGGCCTTCGAGTCCGACCTGCTGGAGTACGACGACATCTTTGACGGCTCCCACGTGATCGAGGCGAAGGTCAAGGAACTCGTCGACGGCGCCAAGGCCGAGATCGACCGGGTGCAGGCGATGGGCGGCGCGATCGCCGCCGTCGACTCCGGCTACATGAAGCAGGAGCTGGTCTCGGCCCACGCGGCGCGCCGCTCCCGGATCGAGGCCGGCGACGAGGTCATCGTCGGCGTCAACAAGTACGAGACCACCGAGCCGAGCCCGCTGACCGCCAACCTCGACGAGGCGATCATGACCGCCGACCCGAAGGCGGAGGAGTCCGCGATCGCGTCGGTCGAGGCGTGGAAGGCCCAGCGCGACCAGGCCGAGGTCGACGAGGCGCTCGCGAAGCTCGCGAACGATGCGAAGTCGGGCGTCAACCTGATGACCGCGACGCTGGCCGCGGCTCGCGCTGGTGCGACGACGGGCGAATGGGCCGGGACCCTGCGCGAGGTGTTCGGCGAGTTCCGCGCGCCCACCGGTGTGGCCGGCGCCGTCGGGGTCGCCGAGGCAGGTGCCGAGCTGACCGCTGTCCGCGACGCCGTGAAGCGCACCGGCGAGGAGCTCGGCGGCCGGCTGCGGCTGCTCGTCGGCAAGCCGGGGCTCGACGGGCACTCCAACGGCGCCGAGCAGGTGGCCGTCCGCGCCCGCGACGCCGGGTTCGAGGTCATCTACCAGGGCATCCGGCTCACGCCGGAGCAGATCGTCGCCGCGGCCGTGGCCGAGGACGTGCACTGCGTCGGCCTCTCGATCCTCTCCGGCTCGCACATGGAGCTGGTGCCGGCGGTGCTCGAGGGCCTGAAGGCCCAGGGCATGGCCGACGTGCCGGTGATCGTCGGCGGCATCATCCCCGAGTCCGACGGGCGCAAGCTGGTGGAGCTCGGCGTCGCCGCGGTCTACACGCCCAAGGACTTCGGGCTGACCGAGATCATGGGCGGGATCGTCGACGTGATCCGGAAGGCCAACGGGCTGGGCTGAGCAGGAGTAGCGTCCGCCTCATGGCGGAGGCGCTCAGCGCTGATTACGTCGTGGTCGGCGCGGGAGCGGCGGGCATGGCGTTCGCCGACGCCGTCGTCGGCCACTCGGATGCCGAGGTCGTCATCGTCGACCGGCGCCACGCTCCTGGGGGCCACTGGGTCGACGCCTACCCGTTCGTCCGGCTCCACCAGGCGTCATTGTTCTACGGCGTCGCGGGGGAGCAGCTCGGCGACGGCAGCGTCCAGACCTCCGGCCCCGAGCAGGGGCTCCAGGAGCGTGCGACCGCTCCGGAGATCTGCGCCTACTACACGCGGGTCATGGACCGTCTCGTGCGGACCGGGCAGGTGAGGTTCCTGCCCGGCTGCGACTGGCTGGCGGACGGACGCGCCCGCTCGCGCGCCTCGGGCAAGGAGTACGCCGTGAGCGCCCGCCGTGCCGTCGTCGACGCCCACTACCTCGAGCCGATGATCCCGGCGACGACGCCGGCGCCGTTCGAGGTCGGTGACGGTGCCCGGGTGATCCCCGTCAACGAGCTGGTCCGGCTCGACGGCGCACCGTCGCGCTACGCGATCGTCGGCTCCGGCAAGACTGCGACGGACTCCATCGTGTGGCTGCTCGGCAACGGCGTCGACCCGGACCGCATCTGCTGGATCCGGCCGCGCGACCCCTGGCTCCTCAACAGGGCGAAGGTGCAACCCGATCCCGCCGTCTTCCTCGGCATCGGCGCCGACATGATGGAGGCCGCGGCGACCGCATCGTCCCTGGACCAGATGTTCCTGCGCCTCGAGGAGGCCGGCGTCGTGCTGCGGATCGACACCGCCATCACCCCCACGATGGCGCGGACGCCGACCCTGGCGCAGTGGGAGCTCGACCTCCTGCGTTCGGTCGACGACGTCGTTCGGCTCGGTCACGTCCGGCACGTGGATCCCGGCCGCATGGTGCTCGACGACGGCACGGTGCCGCTGGCCGCGGACACGGTCGTCGTGCACTGCGCCGCGGCCGGGCTGCGGGACCGGCCGTCCGTGCCGATCTGGGGCGAGGGCACGATCACGGTGCAGCCGACCCGGGCCGGGTTCCCCTGCTTCGGTGCCGCGATGATCGGCTACGTCGAGGCGACCCGCGGCGACACCGACGAGAAGAACCGGGTGTGCCCGCCGTCGACCTACCCGAACTCGCTCGCGGACTGGACACGCATGCAGGTGCTCGGCGCCCGGTCCGCGGCGGCGTTCAACGCCGAACCCGACATCGCGGCATGGGCCAACGACTGCCTGCTCAACCCCGCGCGGGTGCCGGCCGAGAAGGCCGGCGACCCGGCCGTGGGTGCGGTGAAGGAGCGGATCGCCGCTGCCGGCGGCCCCGGACTGGCCCGGATGGCGGAGCTCGCCGGGCTCTGACTGCGCGGTGACGACTCAGCGGTCCAGGTAGCGCTCGGCGGCCTCGGTCCACCCGCGCGGGTCCGCGCCGTCGTGTGCCCGGCCGACGGCGACGTCGAGGATCGTGTCGAAGCCGGCGTCGCTCTGCTCCCAGTTGGTGTCGATCACGTACGCCGCGCCGTCGCCCATCGCGCGCACCAGGTCGAGGTGGGCGCGGATCATCGGCCACCAGCGGTCGCCGTACGTCTCGAACGTGAAGTCCCGCGGGCGGATGTCCGTGGGTCCGTCGATGGTCACGGTCACCTCGCGGTCGCTGACGCTGAGCGTGGCGACCGCGGGGCCTGCCGCGGCCACGAGCGCGTCCCACCGCTCGGCGTCCTCGGCGTCGAGGCCGCGGCCGCTCAGGTAGCCGCCGCCTCCGGAGATCAGGACGTCGGCCCATGCGGGGATGTCGGACGCCGCGACGTCGTCGGCGACCGCGCCGATGTCGGCGTACGTCGCCTCGGGCGGCATGTTGACCCAGACGTCGGACCCGGCGTCGTTCAGCGAGACGTAGCCGTGCTCGGCCAGTCCGCCGGCGGCAACCAGGAGACCCGCGGCGTCGGCGAGGTCGGTCTGCTCGGCGGTGTCGACGTGGAGGCTGACGCCGGCTCTCGTGGCGGCGATCGACTCGTCGCGGTCGCCGTCGACCTCGCCTATCTCGGCGAGCCCCTGCTCGAGGGCGGCAGCCACCTGCTCGGCCGTGGCGTCGCCGGAGGCGTGGATCACGAGGATCAGCTCGTTGATGCCCTCGCCGTCGATGCTGCGGAACTCGTAGCCCACGGCGTCGACACCGGCGAGCGCCTCCACCTCCTCCGCGAGATCCTCGGCGGCCTCGCAGTCGGCGGGGGAGTCGGCCTCGGTGGCGCAGCGGGCTCCGGTCTCGTGCGGGTAGCGTCCGCTGTCGTCGGTGCCGCCGCCGTCGCACCCGGCCAGGACCAGGGTCGCGCCGGTCGCGAGCATCGCGAGGCGGGTGAGGAGGACGACGCGGGAGCGGTGCATGCGGCCACCGTGCCCGGGCGTGAGGGCTGGCATGTCAGGAACCGGGGTAATTCGTCCGTCGGGACGAGCCGTACGACCACAGAGCGGTCCCACCAAGGCAAGCCTTACCTCTACCGATAGGGTGCGTGCGTGGGCAAGGGCAAGAAGGGGAGGCGCAAGCTCCCCAAGACCAAGTGCTGCGAGTCGAGCTCGAAGTGCGGTCGCTGCCCCCTGCGGATGCTCAAGGAGGGCACCCTGCCCGAGGGCCTCACCGTGAAGCACCGCCGGCTGGTGACGGTGAAGGGCAAGAAGGTCACGAAGAAGGCGCTGCAGAAGGCCGCATAGGGGGCGCTGTCGGCGGCATCGATAGGGTTCCGACCATGGCTGCCACCCGCTTCTCCGACCAGCTCAACGCCCAGATCGGCAACGAGTTCGCGTCCCACAACCAGTACCTCGCCTGCGCCGTCCACTACGACGCGCTGACGATGCCCCAAACGGCGGCCTTCTTCTACAACCAGGCGCTCGAGGAGCGTGACCACGCGATGATGATGGTGCAATACCTCCTCGACACCGACGTTCCGGTCACCATCCCCGCCGTGCCCGCGCCGACCGCCGACTTCGCCGACGTGGTCGAGCCCGTCGCGCTCGCGCTCGAGCAGGAGCGGCGGGTCACCCAGCAGATCAACGACCTGCTGCGCACCGCGCGCGAGGAGAACGACTTCGCCTCCGAGCAGTTCATGCAGTGGTTCATCAAGGAGCAGGTCGAGGAGGTCGCGACGATGAGCGACCTGCTCGCCGTCGTGACCCGCAGCAAGGACGACGTCAACGACATCGAGGAGTGGGTCGCCCGCGAGACCGGGGGCGCCCAGGACGACCCGACGGCGCCGCGGTTGGCCGGCGCCTGAGGCAGTCATGGCCAGGGTGATCGTCGTCGGGGCCGGCGTGATCGGCCTGTCCTGCGCGGTGCGCCTCGCCGAGGCGGGCCACCGGGTCGACGTCGTCGCCCGCGACCTGCCCCGCGAGACGACGTCCGCCGTCGCGGGCGCGTTCTGGTCACCGCACGGCGCCCTCCCGGTGGAGCGGGCGCGCGCCTGGTCGGCCCGCTCCTACGACGTGTTCACGGAGCTCGCCTCCGATCCCGCCAGCGGCGTCGTGCTGAGGCCGGGCACGGAGGTCTTCGCGACCGAGCAGCCCGAGCCGGAGTGGCGCGGCGCCGTACCCGATCTCGCCCGGGAGACCTCGCTTCCGGAGGGCTACGCCGACGGCTGGACGTTCACCACTCCGGTCGTCGAGATGCCCCTCTACCTCGACTGGCTGGCAGCGCGGCTCGCCGCGCTCGGCGGCACGCTGACCCGCATCAACCTCTCGGCGCTGCCGCCGACCGGCGACGGCGAGGGCGCCGACCTGGTGCTCGACTGCGCCGGTCTCGGCGCCCGGCTCTTCGCCGGCGACCTGTCGGTCGAGCCGGTGCGCGGACAGGTCGTGGTCGTCGAGCAGGTGGGCCTGGACCGGGTGTGGTTCGACCCCGCGGGGCCGACGTACGTCGTGCCGCGGTCGGGCGACATCGTCGTCGGCGGCACGCTGCAGCCCGGGGAGTGGAGCCGTACGCCGGACCCGGCCGCCGCCGACGACATCCTGGCCCGCGCAGCCCGGCTGGTGCCCGAGATCGCGGGCGCGCGGGTGCTCCGCCACAAGGTCGGGCTGCGCCCCGCGCGGCCGGAGGTGCGGGTGGAGCGCCAGGGCGACGTGATCCACTGCTACGGGCACGGTGGCAACGGCGTCGGCCTCAGCTGGGGCTGTGCCGACGAGGTCGTCAGCCTCGCCGGGAGTCCAGCAGCCGGGTGAGCCCGGCGACCACGACCATCGCGGCCGCCAGGAGGAGCACGGTGCGCTCGAACCCGTCGCCCACGCCCCAGCCGAGGTAGACCGACCCGACGACGGCCGAGCCGAAGCCGAGACCGGCCTGCATCACCGTGATCAGCAGTCCGCCGCCGAGGCCGGCGAGGTGGGCCGGCACCTGGCTCAGGACGACGCCGACGATCGGCGACCACACGAGGCCGAGGCCGAGTCCGCTGAGCGCCATCGGCAGGGCGACCTCCGCGGCGCCGAACGTCGCGGTCGCTCCGAGGTCGTCGAGCGCGAGGGCGAGCCAGCCGAACCCGGCGGCCGCGACCAGTGCGCCCACGGTGAGCACGGTGGCGCCGTACCGCGGAAGGAGGCGTCCGGCCACGATGGAGGCGACGAGGAACGCGGCCGACATCGGGAGCAGGCTCACGCCGATGCGCAGCGGGTCGAGGCCGTGGACGGCAGCCATGTAGGAGTAGACGAACATGAAGCCGCCGAAGGTCACGAACATCGGGGTGGCGACGGCGAGGCCGACGGGGATGCTGCGGAACCGGAACAGGCTCGGCGGCACGAGCGGGAGGTCGCCGCGGCGCTCGGTGCGCGCCTGCCATGCCACGAGCGCGGTTGCCGCCACCGGGACGCCGGCGAGGCACAGCCAGGTCCACAGGGGCCAGTCGAGCGTGCGGCCCTCGGTGAGGGGCAGGATCAGCAGGGCCATCGTCGCGAACAGCAGGCCGGCGCCCGGCCAGTCGAGCGCCGTGCGCGACGGGGCCTTGGACTCGGGGAGCCAGCGGACCACTGCGGCGAGCACGAGCACGCCGAGCGGAAGGTTGATCCAGAACACCGAGCGCCAGCCGAGGTCGGACCCCGCCAAGCTGCCGCCGACCAGGAACGCCAGGGAGGTGGCGATGCCGGCCGTCGCGCCGAACCAGGCCAGCGCGCGGGTGCGGTGGTGGCCCTCGGTGTTGGCGTGGATGCTCGCCAGCACCTGCGGAGCGACGAGCGCGGCGCTGACGCCCTGCACGAAGCGGGCGCCCACGAGCTGGAGCGGGGTCTGGGCGGCGGCACACAGCAGGCTGGTCACCGCGAACGCCGCGAGCCCGAGCACCAGCATCCGCTTGCGCCCGTGGGAGTCGCCGAGCCGCCCGCCGATCACCACCAGCGCGGCGTACATGACGCCGTAGGCGCCGACGACGAGCTGCAGCATGCCGGGCGATGCGTCGAGGTCGACGCCGATCTCTCCGAGCGCGACGTTGACGCTGAAGAAGGACATGACGGGCACGGTCAGGGCCGCGAGGGCGGCCACCAGGGCTGCCGGGTGCAACCGTCGCTGGTCGACCGCGTCGCCGGTCGAGGGTCGGGGGAGGGTGGAAGTCATGGCCAGTAGTCTTGGGGCGGTCGGATCAGGGTGGTGAGTGCCTGGTTATCCCGGTAGTGGCAGCAACTGGATAACCCCCACGGGCGGTGCGACCATCGTGTCCGTGGCCACCGACACCTCGCGCCGGCGTACCGAGCTCGCCGACTTCCTCCGCACGCGACGCGAGCGGCTCACGCCCGACGACGTCGGGCTCCCGCGCGGAGGTCGCCGACGCACGCCGGGCCTGCGGCGCGAGGAGGTCGCTCTGCTCGCCGGGATCGGCGTGACCTGGTACACCTGGCTCGAGCAGGGACGCGACATCAACGCGTCGGTCCAGGTGCTCGAGGCGATCGCGCGGACGCTGCAGATGGACAACCAGGAACGCTGGCACCTGTTCCAGCTGGCCGGGGTCACGATCGCCGCCGCGTCCTCGGAGCACGCGGAGCTGTCCACGGCTCAGCAGGAGGTGCTCGACCAGCTCGACCCGTTCCCGTCCGCGGTGGTGTCGCCGCGGTTCGACATCCTCGGCTACAACCGCGCCTACAACCGGCTGTTCGGTGACGTGGACTCGATCGAGCCGGGCGAGCGCAACACGATCTGGCTGTTCTTCACGAGCCCGCGCCTGAAGGACATGTGCATCGGCAACCGCGCGCAGGCCGCCGCCCACCTGGTCGCGACGCTGCGCTCGGCGTCGGCCCAGCACGTCGACGACCCGTTGTGGACCGGCCTCGTGCAGCGTCTGCGCGAGGCGTCCGAGGAGTTCGACGCGCTCTGGCGCCGCCACGACGTCGTCCACGGCGCGCTGCCCGCGAAGGACTTCCGCAGCCCGGTCGGCGACCTCCACCTCCAGGTCAGCCGGTTCGAGATGGGCGAGAACGGCAGCGCCCGGATGACGGTCTACTCGCCGCGCGACGAGGCGACCCGCGGGCGGCTCACGCAGCTCGTCGAGTACGACGCCGCGCAGCGCCTGCGGGCGGTCTAGCCGGCGCTCGCGCCGCTCCGCCGCGCGTGGAGCCAGACGCCCGCGACGACACCCACCGCGAGACCGACCCCCGCGCCGACCAGCCCGCCGGTGTCGCCCTGCGTGTAGCCGACCGCCGCGCCGGCGACGGTGCAGACGAGCACGACCGCGGCGACGAGCACGTTGGCGAACATCTCCTGGAGGAACAGCCGGCTGAAGCTCGGTCCGGGTGCGGTGGGTCCCGGCGCAGCGGGGGTGGGGGCCGGTCCATCCGGCGTCGTACCCGCCTCCGGCAGTGGCAGGGCGCGCACGACGGCGTCGACCCGGAGCGGCCCGTAGAGGTGCGGGAACGTCTCGGTGCCGCCCGGTGCCGCCGGCTCCTCGACCACCGGCACGTCGAGCAGGTCGGTGTCGATCTGGAGGAGCAGCAGCGGCTCGGTGACGTCGGCGTAGAAGCGCTCGCGCACCGCCGGCCACTGGTCGGCACGGCTGGCGTGGATGAAGCCCTCCTCGGCGAGCGTGCGCCCGCGCGTGGAGATCGTGTAGGCGCCTTCGCCCTGCGCCGCCTCCCAGTCGGAGGCGAGCGCGAGGTGGAAGATCGTGGCCATCTCGCTCCTCAGAACAGCCGGTCGGTCGGGTCGTCGAGACCGCGCAGCGCGTCGTAGTCGACGACGGCGCAGGTGATGCCGCGGTCGCCGGCGAGCACGCGGGCCTGCGGCTTGATCTCCTGGGCCGCGAAGATCCCGCGCACCGGCGCGAGCAGCGGGTCGCGGTTGAGGAGCTCGAGGTAGCGGGTGAGCTGCTCGACGCCGTCGATCTCGCCGCGGCGCTTGATCTCGACCGCGACGCTCACGCCGTCGGCGTCCTTGCACATCAGGTCGACCGGTCCGATGGCAGTGGGGTACTCGCGACGCACCAGGCTCAGACCGGGCATGAGCGTGCCGGGGTGGTCGGCGAGCAGCTCCTGGAGGTGCTTCTCGACGCCGTCCTTCTGGAGGCCGGGATCGATGCCGAGCTCGTGGGAGGAGTCGTGGAGGATCTCCTCGATCAGGATCCGTAGCGTGTCGGGCGTCGCGCCCTTGGCCGCCTTCGCGGTCACGGTCCACTCGACCCTCTCGGTGCCGTCCTCGTCCACGACGGACTCCCGGACCGTGCAGGGCGGCGACATCCAGTTCAGCGGCTTGTAGGAGCCGCCGTCGGAGTGGACCAGGACCGAGCCGTCGGCCTTGATCATCAGCACCCGGGTCGCCATCGGGAGGTGTGCGGTCAACCGGCCTGCGTAGTCCACCTGGCAGCGAGCGACGACGAGTCTCACGAGGCGCGAATCTACAGTGGCGGCGATGAGGGGAGGCGGGAGCCCGCCGTACGCGTGTCCAGCGCCACGTCTCGCATAGTTACCGGACGGTAGAACTCCGTGTGACGGCGTGTGACACTGCCTGTCATGACTTCCAGCGAAGAGATCTTCAGCACCCTGGTGCTGCCGTACCTCAACCACGCGGTGCGTATGTACGAGGCCGACTACGCCTCGGCGGCCGACATCGACGCGGCGATGCGGTTCGGCTGCGGCTACCCGCAGGGCCCGCTGGCGACGATCGACGAGATCGGCGCCGCGAAGGTCCGCAACGAGCTCGACGAGCGGTTCAAGCAGACCACCGACCACCTGCACCAGCCGGCCGACCTGCTCGAGCAGCTGGCTGCCGAGGGCAGGACGTTCGCCGAGGCGAGCGCGGCCGGTGAGGTCGCGACCCCCGAGCTCAAGCACGACATCGCCAAGGTCGGCGTCGTCGGCACCGGCACGATGGCCTCCGGCATCGCGCTCGTCTTCGCACAGAGCGGCTACGAGGTCACCTACGTCGGCCGTAGCCAGGAGAAGCTCGACGGCGTGGTCGGCTACGTGACCAAGAACCTCGACCGCGCGGTGTCGAAGGGCAAGCTCGACGAGGCCGGCAAGGAGGCCGTGCTCGGCCGACTGACCGGCGCGACCGAGCGCGAGGCGCTCGCCGACGTCGACATCGTGGTCGAGGCCATCGCCGAGGACCTCGCGATCAAGACCGAGCTCTACAAGGACCTCGACCGGATCTGCAAGCAGGGCGCGATCCTCGCGACCACCACCTCGAGCCTCCCGATCACCCGCCTCGGCGAGGCGACCTCGCGGCCCGAGTCGGTCATCGGCATGCACTTCTTCAACCCCGCGCCGGTGATGAAGCTGGTCGAGGTCGTCACCACGCCTGCCACTGGCGCCGACGTCGACGAGACCGTCAAGGCGCTGTGCGCGAAGGTCGGCAAGGTCGCGGTCTCCTGCGGCGACCGCGCGGGCTTCATCGTCAACTGCCTGCTGTTCCCCTACCTCAACGACGCGGTCAAGCTGCACGAGTCGGGCGTCGCGATCGCCGACATCGACGCCGCGATCAAGGAGCAGGCCGGCTTCCCGATGGGGCCGTTCGAGCTGCTCGACGTGGTCGGCAACGACGTGTCGCTGGCGATCCAGAAGGAGCTCTACGCCGAGTTCAAGGAGCCGGGCTTCGCGCCGGCCGAGCTGCTGGAGCAGAAGGTCGCCGCCGGCGAGCTGGGCCGGAAGACCAAGAAGGGCTTCCACGACTACGCGTGAGCCCGTCGTACGACGGAAACCGCCCCGCGCCTCGTCGAGGCGCGGGGCGGTTCGTCGTTCAGCGGCCGGTGCAGTCGGCGATCGCGACGTACTCCTCGCCGTCGCCCCGCACCGCGCGCAGGGCGCGGCGGACCGCCTTCCGCCGGGTCTCCTTGACCGTCAGCCGGCGCGCGAAGTCGGTCTCGCGGTGCGCCCACTGGAGCAGGTCGCCGTCGCTCGCGCGGTAGGCGATCGCCAGGCAGCCGTGCCGGTTGGTGCCCGCGGCGCGGCAGTCGGCGTCGTACTCGTCGGCGGAGTACTGCTTGCACAGCCTCTTGGCGGTCCGCCTCGCCGCCTCGCGCGTTGCGGTGTTCTCCCAGGTGTAGGCGACGCCCGTGCTGACGTTGAACGCGCCGCCGATCCAGCACCGCGGCGGGTTGCACTTCCTGCGCTCGGTCCCGGCCGCTCCCGCACTGTCGCCGTTGTCCGATGACGCAGCCGGGATCACGGCGAGCAGGGTGCCGCCGAGGAGCAGCGCTGCGGCCAGCGCGACTGCGGTGCGGATGAGTGCGGTCGGTGTCATGCGTCGTCTCCCGTGGTGAACGAATGGCTGGACAGCATCCTGGCCCCACCCCATCACGACTCCGACCCCGCTCGCCGCACGTTCGGCAGACTGCCTAGCCTTGCCGGGTGACGTTGCACACGAGTGAGCTCGGGGAGTCCGGCAGTCGCGTGGTCTTCCTGCACGGGCTCTTCGGGCAGGGCAAGAACTGGACGACCATCGGGAAGGCGCTCGCGACCGACCACCGGGTGCTGCTGGTCGACCTGCCGCACCACGGCCGCTCGCCCTGGGCCGACCGCTGGGACTACCGCGACGTCGTCGAGCAGGTCGCCGGCCTCTGGACCGCCGACGACCCGGTGACGCTGGTCGGGCACTCCCTCGGGGGCAAGGTCGCGATGCTGCTGGCGCTGCTCCACCCGGAGCTGGTCGAGCGGCTCTGCGTGGTGGACATGTCGCCGGTCAACTACGAGTCCAACCCGGTCGGCGGGCTCGCGCGCTACGCGACGGCGCTGCGGTCGATGGACCTCGACGCGATCGACGGACGCGGGGACGCCGATCGGATGCTGGCCGAGCACGAGCAGAGCCCGACCGTGCGGTCGTTCCTCCTGCAGAACCTGCGGCGGGACGGTGACGGCTGGCGCTGGCAGCCCAACCTGGAGGTGCTCGAGCGTGACATGCCGCTGCTGGGCGCCTGGCCCGACGACCTCGTCGCGGACGCGGCGCCGTACGGCGGACCGGTGCTCTGGGTGGCGGGCGGGCGGTCGGAGTACGTCAGCGACGAGTACGCCGACGAGATGGCCCGCTACTTCCCGCGGGTGCGCCGGGTGACCGTCAAGCAAGCCGGGCACTGGGTGCACTCCGAGCAGCCCGACGTGATGATCGAGGCGCTGCGGCGGTTCCTCAAGGCTCCGGTCGAGCAGTAGGGCTCAGGCGCCGGCGGCCTGGCGCGCGCGGTAGGCCGCGACCGCGTTGCGGTTGCCGCACGCCGCGGAGCAGAACCGTCGTGAGCGGTTGCGGGACAGGTCGAGCACGACGCCCTCGCAGTCGTCGTCGGCGCAGATGTCGAGGCGCGACATCTCGTCGGCGCGGATCATGTCGATCATCGCCATCGCGGTCTCCACGATGATCCGCTCGTGCAGCGGCCGCTCGGGGCCGACGGCGTGGATGTGCCAGTCGAGGTGGTCGTGCCGCACGAGCTGGGGGAGCGCGTCGTACTCGCGGAGCATCGCGTTGACCTGCTCCACCGCCTCGTCGCGGTCACTCGTGAGCAGGCGGCGCAGCCGGTCGCGGACGCCGCGGACCGCCTCGAGCTCGGCACGGTCGCGGTCGTGGCGGCCGGTGTACTCGAAGTCGGCGAAGAACCGGTCGAGGTCGGCGACCGTCGTCAGGGTGTCCGGCGCGAGCCCTGTGTTGGCGAGCGTCACCGCCGCCTGGAGGGCGATGCTCGTGTCATCGGCGAATACCACGTTGACAGGTTATCCGAACTGCCACTAGCGTAATGACCCATGGTGTCGATGACTCATGACAGCGCGGGGGCGGCCGGTACGTCGGCCGAGCTCCCCGTCACCCGCGCGTCGGCCGGCATCGGCCTCGCGCTGGCCTCGGCGGTGTCGTTCGCGCTGTCCGGCGCGCTCGCCTCGCCGCTGCTCGACAGCGGCTGGAGCGCGGGTGCCGTCGTCCTGGTGCGGATCGGGCTCGCGGCGCTCGTCGTGCTGCCGTTCGGCATCGCCGCCGTGCACGGCCGCTGGCACCTGGTCCGCGCCGCCGCGCCGACGATCGCGCTCTACGGCGTGCTCGCGGTCGCCGGGGCGCAGTTCTGCTACTTCTCCGCGGTGCAGACGATGGAGGTCGGCCCCGCCCTGCTGATCGAGTACACCGCGCCCGCCGCCGTCGTCGCCTGGCTGTGGCTGCGCCACGGGCAGCGCCCCGGCCCGCTCACACTGGCGGGCGCGGCGGTGGCCGCGCTCGGCCTGCTGCTCGTGCTCGACCTGTTCTCCGGGGCCGACTTCGACGTCGTCGGGGCCGCCTGGTCGCTGGGCGCGATGGTGGGCGCCGCGGCGTACTTCCTCATCTCCGCTGACGACACCACCGGCCTGCCGCCGATGGCGATGGCCGGCGGGGGCCTGCTCGTCGGAGGGGTGGCGCTGGCGCTGCTCGGGCTCGTCGGCGCGCTGCCGATGCGGACGGCCACGGAGGCGGTGACCTACGCGGGTCTCGACGTCGACTGGTGGGTCCCGCTGCTGCTGCTCGGCCTGGTCACCGCCGCGCTGGCCTACGTCACCGGCATCGCCGCCGCCCGCCGACTCGGGTCGCGCCTGGCCTCCTTTGTCGCGTTGAGCGAGGTGGTCGCCGCGGTGCTGTGGGCGTGGGCGCTCCTGGGCCAGCTGCCCAGCCCCGTCCAGTTCGTCGGTGGCGCCCTGATCCTGGTCGGCGTCATCGGGGTGAAGCTCGGTGAGCCCCGCCTGGCCGCCGAGTCGGCAGAAGTTCACGGCTGAGACACGCCGAGTCGGCAGAAGTTCACGCGTGGGGGACGCCGAGTCGGCAGAAGTTCACGGCTGAGGGACGCCGAGCCGGCGCGTGATCACCGGCCGACTCGGCAGAAAGTCACGCCGGCGACGCAACATTTCCGCGTCCGCTGACGTGAGTCGTGCGTGGATGTGGGGGTGACCGAGCGCAGCGGCGGCGAGACGGCCGCCGAGCCCGGCTTCGACGCGTGGGTCGAGGCGCGAGTGGCGGCGCTGCTGCGGTTCGGCTACCTGGTCACCGGGTCGCAGCAGGCGGCCGAGGACGCGGTGCAGTCGGCGCTGGTGCGGGCGTGCGAGAAGTGGTCGCGGGTACGACGGACCACCGATCCGGACGCCTATGTGCGCCGGATGGTCGTCAACGCACACGTCTCGGCCTGGCGGAAGTCCGGCCGGCGCGAGTCGCCGGTCGCGCTGGTGCAGGACCGGACGGCCGGCGACCCGGCCGAGGCGGTCGCTCGTGACGACGCGGTCTGGCGGATGTGCGCGGCGCTGCCGCCGCAGCAGCGGGCCGCCGTGGTGCTGCGGTTCTACGAGGACCTCGAGTACGGCGAGATCGCCGCCATCCTCGGGGTTGCCGAGCCGACCGTGCGCTCCCACGTCCACCGGGCGCTCGCGGCACTGCGCCGCGAGCTCGAGGCGGAAGAGGAGGCGTGATGCACGACCAGGAGCTGGAGCAGGTCCTGCGCGCCGGGCTCGCCGCCCGCGCCGAGGAAGCGGACACCACGGCGCCCGTGGTCGATCGCGCCCGGGCCGACGTGGGCCGGCGGCGCCGTACGCGATGGTCGATGGTGGGTGCTGCGGCGGCGGTGACGGTGATCGCCGGGGGCGCGTCGGTGGTCGCCGTTACCGGCAACGAGCCGCCCGACTTCGTGCCGCTGGAGGTCGATCGCACGCCAGGCACGGCCGACCGCGAGTGGCGCACGGAGTACTGGGCAGACGTTGCGGTCGACGTGCCTGCCGACTGGGGCTACGGGGGAGCGCCGAGCAGCGGCAGGGGTCGCGTCGCCTGCTACCCGACACCGATGGTCACCGCAGATGGAGAGCACCTGGAACGGCTACGGTCCAAGCCCGAGGTGTCCGGTTACGTCG
The DNA here is from genome assembly GCF_013410655.1 of Nocardioides thalensis. Classification (NCBI taxonomy): domain Bacteria; kingdom Bacillati; phylum Actinomycetota; class Actinomycetes; order Propionibacteriales; family Nocardioidaceae; genus Nocardioides; species Nocardioides thalensis. Next base: position 2,821,890 of record NZ_JACCFP010000001.1, on the reverse strand, counting down.
GACGGCCGATCACCATGACCGACTCCTGCGCGGGCTACGTTGCCGGTGCTCCGTTCGAGGCGAACGGGCCGTTCGTGTGGCTCGGCGCCGCAGTACCGCCCGGAGTGATAGAGCGCGACGGATTCGTCCAGGAGACGGTCGAGGTCAACGGCACCACTCTGACCGTCGGCACCACGGATGACGCCCTTCGCGAGCGGATCCTGTCCACGGCCCGCGGCGGCGAGATCTGCGCCGCGTACCTTGACCGCATCCCTCGCGCCGACTATGCCATGACGGATGAGGGTCGCGGCGACCTGCTGCACGCCGAGGTGTGTGCGTATCACCGCAGCGACGACGGGGACTACAGGCTCTCCTACGCCCGCACGCTCAACGCGGCAGTTGCTGAGGAGACCTATGCCGCTGCGGAGGCAGCCCCGAGGGCGACGGTCGACTGCGACGACGACCCGTTCGAGTTCGTCGTCGTACAGGCGACGTACGACGACCCGTTCGGCTCCGAGGTTCTGCAGCGCACGGCCATCTACACCATGGGATGTGGTGGAAGTGTCGACGTCGGAGATCGCTGGTCGACGCACACGATGACTCCGCAGTCGGCCGCGCCGTGGGCGACTCACGGCATCCCTGCGACCGTCTATGGCCCGAGCAGCGCTCCCTGGGTCTACGACTACTTCATCGGGCCCCAGGGATAGGCCGGAGGTTTCGAGGCTCCTCGCTGCGCTCGTCGCACCTCAACCACCGGCCTGACGACTACTTCAGGTCCTGACGACGTACGACGACCTCGCGGATGACCAGCAGGATGGCCGCTGCGGTGGGGATTGCCAGCAACGCGCCCACCACGCCGAGCAGGCCGGCACCGACGAGCGCGGCGATCACGATCACCGCACCAGGAAGGTCGACCGAGCGCGACATCACCCGCGGGTAGATCACGTAGTTCTCGACCTGTTGGTAGATCGCGAAGAAGATCACGCACGCGATGCCGCTCTTGATGTCGGTGGCGAACGCGATCGCCGAGACCACGATCGCACCCAGCGTGGCGCCGATCATCGGGATGATGTCGAGCAGCGCGACCACGAAGGCGAGCGCGACGGCGTACTCCCGGACCTCGGTGAACCACAGGAAGATCAGCGACGAGATGCCCGCGCACAGCGCGACGATGAACGCCCCGGACACATAGCCACCGATGTTGTGGATGACCTTGTCGCCGAGCTTGGCGACGCGCTCGCGCCGGGAGGCGGGCGCGAGCTGGTAGATCGCGTGCGTCGTGGTGTTGAGCGACGCGAGGAAGTAGAGCGTCAGCACAATGATGATGAACGCGTTGAAGACCGCCGAGAGGATCTTCAGGCCGAAGCCGAGCACGCCACCGAAGAGCGTGGAGACGAAGTCGCCGTTGGCGACGTAGTCCTTCGCCTTGTCGATGACGTCGTACTCCTCGTTGAGCTCCTGGATCTGCTTGTTCTTCTGGAGCTCGTCGAGCCAGATCGGCGCGTTGTCGGTGAGCGCGCGCACCTGGTCGGTGATGACCGGGACGATCGCCACGATGAACAGTGCGATCGCGCCGGCCGCGATGACGATGACGGCCGTGGTGGCGAGGGAGCGGCGCAGCCCGCGGCGCTCGAGAAACTCGACCGACGGGTTGAGGCCCGCCGCGAGGAAGAACGCGACGACGACCAGCATCAGCGTGGAGCCGATGCTCGCGACGGCCTGGAACAGCCAGAACGCGATCAGCGCCCCGAGCGCGCCGAAGAAGCCCCAGTAGAACGGGCCGCGGTGGAGCGGCTCGCCGGGCTCGCCGTACGGCGAGGGCTCGACGATCGCGGCGCCTCCGTTGCCGTCAGTCGCGTCCGGGTCGCCGGTGCCGGACTCCTCGTCCGGCACCGAGCGACCGAGGAACCTCAACTCTCGTCCTCGCCGAAGCCCGAGACGAGGTCGGCCAGCGAGGACAGCTGCGCGGTGATCGCGGCCCGGCGCTTGGTGAGCCGGTCGAGCTCGGCGCGCGTCGCCTGGAGCTTGCGCTCGGCCTCGGCGTCACCGGCGCTGGTGATCGCCTCGGCCTGGGTCCGGGCCGACGCCACGATCTGCTCCGCCTCGCGGCGGGCCCGCGTGAGCAGGGCCTCGCTCTCGGACTGCGCGGCGTTGCGGCTCTCCGTAGCCCGCTTGTTGGCCTCGGCGGCCCGCTGCTCGGCGGCGGCAGCGCGCTCCTCGGCCTCCTGCACCAGGCGGGTGGTCTCGGCGACGGCGGTGTTGTGGTGATCGGTGGCCTCGCGGGCCAGCCGCTCCTTCTCGACCGCGAGCATCCGGCGGGCCTCCATGACCTCGCGGTCGGCGGCGGCGCGGGCCTGCTCGACCTCGCGCTGCACGCCGCTGCGCAGCTCGCTGGCCTCCTGCTGTGCGGCGAGCCGCAGCTGCTCGGACTCGCGCCGCGCGGAGGCGAGCAGGTCCTCGGCCTCGGTCTTCGCGAGGGCCCGCTCCTGCTCGGCGTCGGCGAGCAGGCGGGTGCGGTTCTCCTCCAGCTCCCGCAGCTGTACGGCGCGCATGTCGTCGGCCTCGCGGGAGGCCTCGGCGCGGATCGCCTTGGCGTCGCGCGTGGCCTGGTCGCGGATCTCGGCAGCATCGCGCTCGGCGATCGCCCGGATCTCCTCGGCCTCCTCCTCGGCCAGCCGCAGCATCGCGCTGGCGCGGCCGCCCAAGCCGGCGTACGTCGGCGCCTCGGCCTCCGTCATCTCGCTGCGGAGCTTCTCCAGCTCCTGCTCGAGGTCGATGACCCGCTGCTCGGACTCGGTCAGGCTCGCCCCCAGAGCCGCCTTGTCGCTGCTGAGCTGCCGGATCTGCGCGTCGACCGCCGCCCGGTCGTAGCCGCCCCGCTTGACCACCGGCAGAGAGCCGGGGGCGGGCGCCGCCGGACGCTGCGCGGGCGCACCGGTCGCGCCGCTCGGCGCTGCCGGGCGCGCGGCCGGCGCCTGCGTCGGCGGCGTGCTCGACTGCACGGCCGGGATCACCTGGGTGCGTTCCGCGTCTGGGGCCGGCTTGGGCGCCTTCGGCTTGGCCTCACCGTTGTTCGGCTCGTCGTCGAAGATGGACAGACCCTGGTCGCTCATGCGCAGGCTCCCTGTGGTGCTCGGCGGTTGGGGGACTGGGACATCATCCCCGATCCGTCTCGCCGATCCCAGCCGGGTCAGGCAAACCTTGGTTACATCTCAGGGACCGAAAACGCCGTCGGCCCGGCCCCACGCGGGGACCGGGCCGAGGTGAGCGTCGTACCTGTGCGGGCTCAGATTCCTCGGAAGAGGTTGATCTTGTCGAGGTGCTGCTCGCGGAGCTCGTTGTTGAGGACGCCCTGGCCCTCCTGAGGCGCGAGGCAGAGCACGCCGACCTTGCCCTGGTGCTTGTTGTGGTGCACGTCGAGGGCGGCCTGGCCGGTGTCCTCGAGGCGGTAGGTCCGCGACAGGGTGGGGTGGATCTTGCCCTGCGCGATGAGGCGGTTGGCCTCCCACGACTCGCGGTAGTTGGCGAAGTGGGAGGAGATGATCCGCTTGAGGTTCATCCACAGGTAGCGGTTGTCGTACTCGTGCATGTAGCCCGTGGTCGAGGCGCACGTAGTGATGGTGCCGCCCTTGCGGGTGACGAACACCGAGGCGCCGAAGGTCTCGCGACCGGGGTGCTCGAAGACGATGTCGATGTCCTCGCCGCCGGTGAGCTCGCGGATGGCCTTGCCCAGGCGCAGCCACTCCTTCGGGTTCTGCTCGGTGCCGTCCTCGTTCCAGAACTTGAAGTCCATCTCCGAGCGGTTGATGACCTTGTCGGCGCCCATGTTGCGCACGATCTGGGCCTTCTCCTCGTTGGAGACCACGCAGATCGGGTTGGCGCCGCCGTTGAGGGCGTACTGCGTGGCGAAGCCGCCGAGCCCGCCGGAGGCGCCCCAGATCAGCACGTTGTCGCCCTGCTTCATGTTGCCGCCGTTGGCGGAGACGAGCTGGCGGTAGGCGGTGCAGTTGACCAGGCCGGGGGAGGCGGCCTCCTCCCAGGTGAGGTGCTCGGGCTTGGGCATCAGCTGGTTGGCCTTGACCATCGCGACGTCGGCGAGACCGCCGAAGTTGGTCTCGAATCCCCAGATCCGCTGCGAGGAGTCGAGCATCGTGTCGTTGTGGCCGTCGGGCGACTCGAGCTCGACGGACAGGCAGTGCGCGACCACGCGGTCGCCCGGCTTCCACTTGGTCACGCCCGGGCCGACGGCCAGCACGACGCCGGACAGGTCGGAGCCGACGATGTGGTACGGCAGGTCGTGGCGCTTGGCGAGGTCGGACTCGCGGCCGTAGCGCTCGAGGAAGCCGAAGGTCGACACGGGCTCGAAGATCGAGGTCCACACCGTGTTGTAGTTGATCGCCGAGGCCATCACCGCGACGAACGCCTCGCCGGGACCGAGCTCGGGCAGCGGCACCTCGTCGACGTGCAGCGACTTGCGGGGGTCCTTCTCCTTCGAGGGCATGCCCTCGAACATGTCGACCTCGTCCTTGTGGACCGTCACGGCCCGGTAGGACTCCGGAAGGTCGAGGTTGGCGAAGTCCTCCGCGGAGGTGCCTTCCGCCTGGATGGCATCGAGAATGTGCTGCACGGTCGTTGTCTCCCTTGGGTCTGAGCGATGGGGTGGCAATACGGCCGTCCGGAACATTACTCACCAGTAATGGGCTGGTGTCAGGTTCGTGACAGGCGTCTCATCGCGGAGCCAGGGCGTCGACGTGGGCTCAGCGACGCAGGCATGCGCCACGATAGAGCGGTGACCTCTGCCTCCGCCGCCCCGGTCCGTGGGATGGTCGACCTCAACGCCGACGTCGGCGAGTCCTTCGGGCGCTGGACGCTCGGCGACGACGCCGCGCTGATGCCGCACCTGACCAGTGCCAACGTCGCGTGCGGCTTCCACGCCGGCGACCCGATCACCCTGCGCCGCACCTGCGAGCTCGCGGTCGGCTACGGCGTCGTGATCGGCGCGCAGGTCGGTTATCGGGACCTCGCCGGGTTCGGGCGAAGGTTCATCGACGTGCCCGCCGACGAGCTGACCGCCGACGTCCTCTACCAGCTCGGCGCGCTCGACGGGCTGGCGCGCGCGGTCGGGGGAGCCATCGGCTACCTCAAGCCCCACGGCGCGCTCTTCCACGCGGTCACCACGCACGAGGAGCAGGCGCGCGCGGTCGTCACCGCGGTCGTCGAGCACGGCGGGCTGCCGGTGCTCGGGCTGCCGGGCTCGCTGTTCCTCACGCTCGCGGAGGAGGCGGGACTGCCCGTCGTGCCCGAGGGGTACGCCGACCGCGGCTACCGCCCCGACGGCTCGCTCGTGCCGCGGTCGGAGGCGGGCGCCGTACTGACCGATCCGGAGGAGGTCGCTGCCCAGGCGGTGCGGCTGGCCGAGGCGGGCACGGTGCGCTCGCTGTGCGTCCACGGCGACTCGCCGGGAGCGCCGCGCCTGGCCGCCGCCGTGCGGGCGGCCCTTGCCGAGGCCGACGTCGCGGTTGCGCCGTTCGCATGACCGTTCTTTCGTACGGCGACCGCGCCCTTTTGGTCGAGCTCGGCTCGACGGAGGCCGTGATCGAGCTCGCAGCCTTGGTGTCCGGCGAGGCGGAGGTGGCGGGGTTGGTCGAGGACGTCGTGCCTGGTGCGAGGACGCTGCTTCTCGTAGCGGGGGCCGGTGTCTCGGTGGATCGTTTGCGTGCGGCGTTGTCGGAGCTCGGCGAGGCTCCCTCCCGGCTTGGCGTCTCCGCCGCGCGACGGCGCTCTTCGGCTGGACGCCGCGCGGGCTGGGGCGCCGGCGCGTCGTCGGCGAATCGCCGGGAGGTGGCCCCGTCGAGCCCCGCCGCCGGCGGCCGCGAGGTGGTCGTGCCGGTTGCCTATGACGGTGCTGATCTCGATGTGGTGGCGCGGTTGACCGGGCTCAGTGTCGAGGAAGTGGTCGCGGCGCACACGGGGACGTCGTGGCGGGTGGCGTTCGGCGGGTTCGCACCGGGGTTCGCCTATCTGGTGGGTGGTGACCCGCGGCTGCAGGTGCCCCGGCGGGACACGCCGCGGACCGCGGTGCCGGCGGGGAGCGTGGGGCTGGCGGGGGAGTTCAGCGGGGTCTACCCGCGGGAGTCGCCGGGCGGGTGGCAGCTGATCGGGCGGACCGACGAGGTGATGTGGGACGTCGACCGGGAGCCGCCGGCGCTGCTGGCGCCCGGTGCGACCGTGAGGTTCGTCGAGGCATGAGCGAGCTGATCGTCCGCCGGGCAGGGCTCGTCCTGGTGCAGGACGCCGGGAGACCGGGGCAGGCCGCCATCGGCGTGGGGCGGTCCGGCGCGGCGGACCGGGCGTCGTACGACCTGGGCAACCGGCTCGTCGGCAATGCACCCGGGGCCGCGGCGCTCGAGGTGGTGATGGGCGGCCTCGAGGTGGAGGCGACGGCGACGGTCTGGGTGTGCGTGACCGGGGCGCCCGCGCCCCTCGATGTCCACGGGCGGGGGGAGCCGCCGGGCGTCGTGCTCGCGCTGCGCGCGGGCCAGCGGCTCAGGCTGGGGGTCCCCGCGACCGGCCTCCGCTCCTACCTGGCCGTCCGCGGCGGTATCAACACCCCTCCGGTGCTCGGCTCGCGCTCGCGCGACACGCTCGCCGGGCTCGGGTGCGCGCCGCTGTCGGAGAACGTGACGCTGCCGGTCGGGTCCGCGGTGGAGACGGACATCTCCGTCGAGGGCTTCCCGACGCCCGCGCCCGCCGGTGACCCGGTGCTCCGCGTCGTGCGTGGACCGCGAGACGACTGGGTCATCGACCCGGACCGTCTCGTCACGACGACGTGGACGGTGTCGCAGGACTCCGACCGGGTCGGCGTCCGCCTCTCCGGCGGAGGGCTCGAGCACGCCGAGCCGGGGCGGCAGCTGCCGAGCGAGGGCGCCGTCAGGGGTGCGATCCAGGTGCCGCCGTCGGGAGAGCCCGTGGTGTTCGGGCCCGACCACCCGGTGACCGGCGGCTACCCGGTGGTCGGCGTCGTGGTCGACGAAGACACCGACCGCCTCGCCCAGCTCAGGCCGGGGGAGACGGTCGGGTTCAGGTGGGTCCGGGGGTGATGCGGTCGGTCAGTGCGCCTCGCCCGACGGCTCGACGAGCTCGACGAGCACGCCGCCCGCGTCCTTGGGGTGGATGAAGTTGACCCGGCTGTTCGACGTGCCGCGCTTCGGCTCCTCGTAGAGCAGGCGCAGGCCGCGCTCGCGCAGGGTCGCGGAGACCGCGTCGATGTCGGCGACTCGGTAGGCCAGCTGCTGCAGGCCGGGGCCGCTGCGGTCGAGGAACTTGCCGATCGTCGAGTCGGGGGAGAGCGGTGCGAGCAGCTGGATGCAGGTGTCGGTGTCGCCTACCCGGACCATGGCCTCGCGGACGCCCTGCTCCTCGTTCGTCTCCTCGTGCGCCACCGTCATCCCGTAGGTGTCGGTGTAGAACGCGATCGCCTCGTCGAGGTCGGGCACGGCGATGCCCACGTGGTCGATGGCGGTGAAAAGGTGCTGCACGTCGCTCAGGCTCATGCGGCCCATTGTGCCGATGGTTTGCCGTGACGGGCTGTGACGAGCGACTCACCGGATCGGGCGTGGACGCCCCTGCCCCTGCTGGCTACCCGCGAGTATCGTCACGAGAGTTCACCCACTCTCTTCACGGAGGCACCTGGAATGTCCCAGTCCGAGAACCCCAGCGTCATCGTCGCCGGCGCCCGTACGCCGATCGGCCGCCTCCTGGGCGGCCTGAAGTCCCTGTCGGCGGCGGACCTGGGCGGCATCGCCATCAAGGGTGCGCTCGAGAAGGCCGGTGTGTCGGGCGACCAGGTCGACTACGTGATCATGGGCCAGGTCATCCAGGCCGGTGCCGGCCAGAACCCCGCGCGGATTGCGGGCCACAAGGGCGGCATCCCGATGAGCGTCCCCTCGATCACGATCAACAAGGTGTGCCTCTCCGGCCTCAACGCGATCGCGACGGCCGACCAGATGATCCGCGCGGGCGAGGTCGACGTCGTCGTCGCCGGCGGCATGGAGTCGATGACCAACGCCCCGCACTTCCTCCCGAAGTCGCGTGAGGGCTTCAAGTACGGCGACGTGAGCCTCGTCGACTCGATGGCCTACGACGCTCTCTTCGACCAGTTCACCCAGCAGGCGATGGGCCTCCTCACCGAGGAGTGCAACGCCGCCGCGCAGAACCTGACCCGCGAGGAGCAGGACGAGTTCTCCGCCCAGTCGCACCAGAAGGCGGCCGTGGCCTGGAAGAACGGCGTCTTCGACGAGGAGGTCGTGCCCGTCGAGATCCCGCAGCGCAAGGGCGACCCGGTCGTCGTCAAGGAGGACGAGGGCGTCCGCGGCGACACCACCGCCGAGTCGCTCGGCAAGCTGCGCGCGGCGTTCTCCAAGGAGGGCACCATCACCGCCGGCTCCTCCTCTCAGATCTCCGACGGCGCCTGCGCCGTCGTCGTCATGAGCAAGGCCAAGGCCGAGGAGCTCGGCCTCGACTACCTCTGCGAGATCGGCGCCCACGGCATGGTGGCCGGCCCCGACTCCACGCTGCAGCTCCAGCCCGCCGCGGCCACCGCCGCCGCGTGCGAGAAGGAGGGCATCGCCGCCTCCGACCTCGACCTGGTCGAGTTCAACGAGGCGTTCGCCGCGGTCGGCATCTCCTCGGCCCGCGAGCTCGGTCTCGACAACGCCAAGGTCAACGTCAACGGCGGCGCCATCGCGCTGGGCCACCCGGTCGGCATGTCCGGCGCCCGCGTGGTCCTGCACCTCGCCCTCGAGCTCAAGCGCCGCGGCGGCGGCGTCGGCGCGGCCGCCCTGTGCGGCGGCGGCGGCCAGGGCGACGCGCTGATCGTGCGCGTGCCGCAGGCCTGAGATTGGCTGAGCACAACGTAGGGGGCGGCCGCCGCGGGATCACCGCGGCGGCCGTTCCTGACTTGGTGGCGAAGGCGCGGGAGGGCGACGCCCGGTCGGTCGGCCGGCTGGTCTCGCTCGTCGAGGACGAGTCGCCGCTGCTGCGCGAGGTGATGCGCGCGCTGGCGCCGTACGCCGGGAACGCGCGGATCGTCGGGCTGACCGGCTCGCCGGGCGTGGGCAAGTCGACCTCGACCAATGCGCTGGTCGGGGCCCTGCGCAAGCGCGGGCAGCGGGTGGCCGTGCTCGCGGTCGACCCGTCGTCGCCGTTCTCCGGCGGCGCGCTGCTCGGCGACCGGATCCGGATGTCCGACCACCTGCTCGACAGCGGGGTCTTCATCCGGTCGATGGCCGCCCGGGGCCATCTCGGCGGGCTCGCCTGGACCACCCCCCAGGCGCTGCGCGTGCTCGACGCCTCCGGCTTCGACGTCATCGTCGTGGAGACCGTCGGCGTCGGCCAGAGCGAGGTCGAGATCGCCGGCCTCGCCGACTCCACGATCGTACTGCTCGCACCCGGGATGGGCGACGGCATCCAGGCCGCCAAGGCCGGCATCCTCGAGATCGGCGATCTCTACGTCGTCAACAAGGCCGACCGCGACGGCGCCGACAAGGTGCGCCGCGACCTGCGCTCGATGCTCGGTCTCGCCGAGCGGCCCGAAGGCGCGTGGAAGCCGCCCGTCCTCAAGACCACCGCCCAGACGGGTGAGGGCGTCGACGAGGTCGCCGACGCCCTCGACGAGCACCACGCCTGGCTGGTCGAGTCCGGCGACCTCCAGCGGCGCCGGGTGCGCAGGGCCCGCGACGAGATCGAGGCGATCGCCCTCACCTCGCTGCGCAAGCGGTGGGGCTCGGTCGGCTCCGGCGACCGCCTCGACGAGCTCGCCGCCGCGGTCGTCTCCGGCGACACCGACCCCTACGCCGCCGCCGACGAATTGCTCCCGGAAGAGCGCTGACTGGGAGGATGAGGGCGTGAGAGACGTCGTCATCCTCGGCTCGACCGGGTCGATCGGCACCCAGGCCCTCGACCTGGTGCGCGCCAACCCCGACCGCTTCCGCGTGGTCGGGCTGACCGCCGGTGGCGGCAACCCGGCGCTCTTCGAGCAGCAGGTGGCCGAATTCGCGCCCGCGTTCTACGGACTGGGCGAGGACGCCAGCATCGAGGCCGCGCAGCGGCCGGCCGACGTCGTGCTCAACGGCATCACCGGCGCCGTCGGCCTGCGGCCCACCCTGGCCGCGCTCGACGCCGGCACCATGCTCGCGCTCGCCAACAAGGAGTCGCTCATCATCGGCGGCCCCCTGGTGAAGGAGCGCGCCAAGCCCGGCCAGATCGTCCCCGTCGACTCCGAGCACAGTGCCATCGCCCAGAGCCTCCGCGGCGGGAGCCCGGCAGAGGTACGCCGCCTGGTGCTGACCGCGAGCGGCGGGCCGTTCCGCGGGCGCACCCGCGACGACCTCGCGCAGGTCACGCCGGAGCAGGCGCTCGCACACCCCAACTTCGCGATGGGCCGCGTGATCACCACCAACTCGGCGACGCTCGTCAACAAGGGCCTCGAGGTGATCGAGGCGCACCTGCTCTTCGACATCCCGTTCGAGCGCATCGACGTCGTCGTCCACCCGCAGCAGATGATCCACTCGATGGTCGAGTTCATCGACGGCGCGGTCGTCGCGCAGATCGGGCTGCCGACGATGCTGGTCCCGATCGCGATGGGGATGGCGTGGCCCGAGCGCGTCCCGAACGCCGAGGCGCCTGTCGACTGGACGCGGGCGTCCGACTGGCGGTTCGAGCCCGTCGACGACGCCGCGTTTCCCGCGATCGCGCTCGCCCGCGAGGCAGGCGCGCGCGGGCTCACCGCGCCCGCGGTCTACAACGCGGCCAACGAGGTCTGCGTCGACGCCTTCCACGAGGGCCGGCTGCCGTTCCCGGGCATCGTCGACGTGATCGCCGACGTCGTGACGCGTCACGACGTACCCTCGACACAGAGCCTCACCCTCGACGACGTCCTCGCGGCCGACGCCTGGGCGCGTGAGGCCGCTGCCACCCGCATCGCGGCCATCGCCGCGAGCTGACCTGAACGACCGAGGATCGCCGCTTCATGGATGCCCTGCTCTACGCCGCCGGCTTCGTGCTCTTCATCGTCGGCATCCTGGTGTCGATCGGGCTGCACGAGCTCGGCCACATGATCCCCGCCAAGAGGTTCGGCGGGAAGGTCACGCAGTACTTCATCGGCTTCGGACCCACCGTGTGGTCCAAGCAGGTCGGCGAGACCGAGTACGGGCTCAAGGCGTTCCCCCTCGGCGGCTACGTGAAGATCGTCGGGATGCTCCCGCCCGACGCGGAGCACCTCGCCGACGAGATCACCTACGACGCCGACGGCAACCAGGTGACGCGGGTCCGCAAGTCCAACACCGGCATGTTCACCCAGCTCATCTCCGACGCACGGGCGGCGGAGTGGGAGCTGGTCGGCCCGGAGGACTCCGGCCGCCTCTTCTACAAGATGCCGCCCTGGAAGAAGGTCGTCGTGATGGCCGGCGGCCCGTCGGTCAACATCCTCATCGCGTTCTTCATCTTCGCCGGCGTCTTCGCGACCTACGGCAATGGCGGCGACCCGAAGATCGAGCCGGTGATCAGCCAGGTCCACGCCTGCGTCGTGCCTGCCGACGAGAACAACCGTGTCTGCACCGACGAGGAGATCCGCACCGACCCGACGCCGGCCTACGCGGCCGGCCTGCGCACGGGCGACGAGATCGTCGAGTTCAACGGCACCGCGATCACCGGCTGGGAGCAGCTCCAGGACCTGATCCGCGCCAACGGCGACCAGCGCGCCGAGATCGTCGTCGAGCGCGACGGCGAGCGGATGACGTTCGACACCCGCACCACCGTCACCCCGAGGTTCCTCACCGAGGACGCGGAGGAGGCCGAGCCGGTCGGCTTCCTGGGCGTCTCACCCACCCAGAGCCCGACCACCGGCGGCCCGCTCTACACGATCGGCCAGATGGGCCACATGACCGTCGACGTCGCCGAGGCGCTGGTCACCCTGCCGGTCAAGGTCTTCGACGTCGGCCAGGCGATCCTCGGCCTCGAGGAGCGCGACCCCGAGGGGCCGATCAGCATCGTCGGCGGCGGCCGGCTCGCCGGCGAGACCGCGGCCCACGACGAGATCGCCAACCAGGACAAGGCCGTCGGCTTCCTGCTGATGCTCGCCGGCTTCAACTTCTTCATCGGGATGTTCAACTTCATCCCGCTGCTGCCGCTCGACGGGGGCCACATCGCGAGCGCCCTGTGGGAGGCCGTACGCCGCGGCTTCGCGCGGCTGCGCGGGCGTCCCGATCCCGGCTACGTCGACGCCGCCAAGCTGCTGCCGATCGCGTACGTCGTCGCCTCCGTGATGCTCGTCATGGGCCTGGTCCTGATCGTCGGCGACCTCGTCGTCCCCGTCCACCTGGAATCGTGAGCGACGGCCTCCCGCAAGTACCCTTGAGGGCATGACCGCGATCTCCCTCGGCATGCCTGCCGCGCCCGCACCGGTGCTGGCTCCTCGCCGCAAGACCCGGCAGATCCAGGTCGGCAAGGTCGGCGTCGGCAGCGACCACCCGATCTCGGTCCAGTCGATGACCACGACGCTGACGGCCGACGTCAACACGACGCTCCAGCAGATCGCCGAGCTGACCGCCGCAGGCTGCGACATCGTCCGCGTCGCGTGCCCCTCGGCCGACGACGCCGAGGCGCTCCCCGAGATCGCCCGGCACAGCCAGATCCCGGTCATCGCCGACATCCATTTCCAGCCGAAGTACGTCTTCGCCGCCATCGAGGCGGGCTGCGCCGCCGTCCGGGTCAACCCCGGCAACATCAAGAAGTTCGACGACCAGGTCAAGGAGATCGCCCGGGCCGCCAAGGACCACGGCACCTCCATCCGCATCGGCGTCAACGCCGGGTCGCTCGACAAGCGGCTGCTCGAGAAGTACGGCAAGGCCACTCCGGAGGCGCTCGTCGAGAGCGCGGTCTGGGAGGCCAGCCTCTTCGAGGAGCACGACTTCCACGACTTCAAGATCTCGGTCAAGCACAACGACCCGGTCGTGATGGTGCGCGCCTACGAGCTGCTCGCCGAGCAGGGCGACTGGCCGCTGCACCTCGGCGTGACCGAGGCCGGCCCGGCGTTCCAGGGCACGATCAAGTCCGCGACCGCGTTCGGCGCGCTGCTGAGCAAGGGCATCGGCGACACCATCCGGGTGTCCCTGAGCTCCCCGCCGGTCGAGGAGGTCAAGGTCGGCATCCAGATCCTCCAGTCGCTCAACCTCCGGCCCCGCAAGCTGGAGATCGTCTCCTGCCCGAGCTGTGGCCGCGCCCAGGTCGACGTCTACACGCTCGCCGAGCGGGTCACCGCCGGCCTCGACGGACTCGAGGTGCCGCTGCGCGTGGCCGTCATGGGCTGCGTCGTCAACGGCCCCGGCGAGGCGCGCGAGGCTGATCTTGGCGTCGCCTCCGGCAACGGCAAGGGCCAGATCTTCGTCATGGGCGAGGTCATCAAGACCGTCCCCGAGGCCGAGATCGTGGAGACCCTCATCGAGGAGGCGATGAAGATCGCCGAGACGATGGAGCCGGTCGAGGGCGCCGAGCCCGCCGTCACCGTCTCGTAGTCCGCGACGCCTTCCGGGGGTGCCATAGGCTCACCCCGTGCTGACCACCCGCCACGGCGTGCGCGTGCTCGGGGCCAACGACCTCGACGCGTTCCTGGCGCTCGCGGGCGCCGACCCGGTGGTCAACGTGTTCGCGATCCATCGCGCGCGGACCACCAACCTCGAGCCGCGGTGGCTGGGCGGGGAGATGTGGGGCCGCTTCGACGGCGGCCACCTCACGGCCGCCTGCCACGTCGCGGCCAACCTGGTGCCCGTCGAGGCGGGGGTCGACGACGCGCTGGTGTTCGCGGAGCGCGCGGTCTCGCGGCGCCGTACCGTCTCCACCATCGTGGGCCCTCAGGACGCGGTGCGACCGTTCTGGGAGCGGGTGTCCGGCGACTGGGGTCGGCCGCGCGACGTCCGCTGGGACCAGCGGCACCTGGTCATCGACCACGCCCCGCACGTCGCACCCGACCCGCAGGTCCGCTGCAGCGTCCGCGACGACCTCGACACGCTCTACCCGGCGTGCGTCGCGATGTACACCGAGGAGGTCGGTGTCTCGCCCGAGGTGGGCGGCGGCCGCGACCTCTACCGGGCGCGGGTCGCCCAGCTGATCAGCCGCTCGTGGTCGTTCGTGCGCTACGACGGCGACGAGCTCGTCTTCAAGGCCGAGGTCGCCTGCGCGACGCCCGACGCCGCGCAGATCCAGGGCGTGTGGGTGCCGCCGCACCGCCGCAACCAGGGCATCGCGACCGCCGGGATGGCGGCCGTCGTCAAGCAGGTCCGCGACCGGATCGCGCCGACGGTGTCGCTGTACGTCAACGACTGGAACGCCGCCGCCCGCCACTCCTACGAGAGCGTCGGCTTCGTCGAGACCGCCCGGTTCGCGACCGTCATGTTCTGACCGGCCGGCCGAGGAGGCGAACCCGCTGTGGCCGCGCGCCCCGCGCCGCCTAACCTGTGCGCATGATCTCCCGGATGTCGACCCTGTTCGTGCGCACCCTGCGGGACGACCCGGCGGACGCCGAGGTGCCGAGCCACCGGCTGCTCGTGCGCGCGGGCTACATCCGGCGCGCCGCCCCCGGCATCTACACCTGGCTGCCGCTGGGCCTGCGGGTGCTGCGCCGGATCGAGGACATCATCCGCACGGAGATGGACGCGATCGGAGCCCAGGAGCTCTCGTTCCCCGCGCTCCTTCCCAAGGAGCCCTACGAGGCGACCAACCGCTGGACCGAGTACGGCGACAACATCTTCCGGCTCAAGGACCGCAAGGACGCGGAGTACCTCCTCGGTCCGACCCACGAGGAGATGTTCACCCTCGTGGTCAAGGACCTCTACAGCTCCTACAAGGACCTGCCGCTCTCGATCTACCAGATCCAGACGAAGTACCGCGACGAGGCGCGGCCGCGCGCCGGGCTGCTGCGCGGTCGCGAGTTCACGATGAAGGACTCCTACTCCTTCGACGTCGACGACGCGGGGCTGGACAAGAGCTACCAGGCGCACCGCGACGCCTACATCCGGATCTTCGACCGCCTCGGTTTCGAGTACGCCATCGTCAAGGCGACGGCCGGCGCGATGGGCGGATCGAAGTCCGAGGAGTTCCTCGCCAAGGCCGACGTCGGGGAGGACACCTACGTCCGCTGCTCGAAGTGCGACTACGCCGCCAACGTCGAGGCCGTGGAGGTGCCCGTCCCGCCACCCGTGCCGTACGACAACGCCCCCGCTGCTCACGCGGAGGCCACGCCGGGCACGCCGACGATCGAGACGCTCGTCGACTACCTCAACGAGAAGCTGCCCCGGGACGACCGGCCCTGGACCGGCGCCGACACCCTGAAGAACGTGCTCCTGGTCCTCAAGCACCCCGACGGCACCCGGGAGCCGGTCGCGATCGGCCTCCCCGGCGACCGCGAGGTCGACCAGAAGCGGCTCGAGGGCCAGCTCGAGCCGATCGAGGTCGAGGCGATGGACGAGGCCGAGCTCAACAAGCACCTCGCCCTGGTCAAGGGCTACATCGGGCCGGCCGGCATCGCCAACGCCGGCATCCGCTACCTCGTGGACCCGCGGGTCTCCGAGGGCACCCGATGGGTGAGCGGCGCCGACGTCGCCGGATCGCACGTCCTCGACCTCGTGGCCGGCCGCGACTTCACGCCCGACGGCACCATCGAGGCGGCCGAGGTGCGCGACGGCGACCCCTGCCCGCGGTGCGACGAGGGCGTGCTCGAGTCCGCCCGCGGCATCGAGATGGGCCACATCTTCCAGCTCGGCCGCAAGTACGCCGACGCCCTCGACCTGAGGGTGCTCGACGAGAACGGCAAGCTCGTCACCGTGACCATGGGCTCCTACGGCATCGGGCCGTCCCGCGCGGTCGCCGCGATCGCCGAGGGCACCCTCGACGACCTCGGGCTGTGCTGGCCCCGCGACGTCGCGCCGTACGACGTGCACGTCGTGGCCGCCGGCAAGGACCCGGCGGTGTTCGAGGCTGCCGAGACGCTGACGACCGAGCTGTCGGCGCGGGGCATCGACGTCCTCTACGACGACCGGGCCGGCAAGATCAGCCCCGGCGTGAAGTTCAAGGACGCCGAGCTGATCGGCGTGCCGACGATCGTGACGGTCGGCCGCGGGGTGGCCGACGGCGTCATCGAGGTCAAGGACCGGCGCACGGGGGAGAAGTCGGAGGTGCCGCTCGCGGACGCCGCGGCAAGCCTGGCGGACCTGGTCCGCGGCTGACGACTACCCGGGGGTGTCGCCGACCAGGCCGGTGATCACCGCGACCAGGGCGGCGCGCGCCTCCTCCGTCGCGACCGCGCGGTCCTCGGCGGTCGCGCAGTAGAGCGCCGCCTCGTCGAGCGCGCCGGCGAGCACGTGGGCCAGCGGCCGGACCGGCTGCTCGGGCAGGAGACCGCCGTCGATGGCGGCCGTGAGGCCCAGCTCGATGACTCCCAGCCCGTAGCGGAGCCCGATCTCCCGCCACCGGGCCCAGCCCAGGGCCGCCGGTGCGTCCAGGAGTGCGATCCGCTGGACGGCGGGGTCGGCACAGGCCTCGAGCCAGGCGTCCACGCTCGCCCGCATGGTGGCGAGGAGGTCGTCCGGGCCAACCGCGGCGATCTGCGCGCCGATCCGTTCCGCGATCTCGGCCTCGACCTGCTCGAAGACGGCCGCGAACAGTTCCTCCTTGCCCGAGAACTGGTGGTACAGCGCGCCTCGGGTGACGCCCGCGACCCGGGCGATCTGGTCGGTCGACACGGCGGCGTATCCCTGCTCGGCGAAGAGCGGGCGAGCGGCCTCGACGAGGGCGGCGCGGGTGGCGGCCGAGCGCTCGGCCTGGGTGCGCTTGCTTTTCATACAACCTGTCCGTAAGTTACGTACAACCTGTTCGTAACGGTAGTGGAGGCAGCGATGAACCCACCAGCGACCCGCCGCAGCATCGACCTCCCGGCAGGCACCATCCACTACCGGGAGCACGGGCCCGCGGACGGCCCGGTCGTCGTCTTCGTCCATGGGTTCCTGGTCGACGACACCCTCTGGTCCGACGTGCCCGAGCGGCTGGCCGCCCGGGGATTCCGCGCACTGGCCCCGACCTGGCCCTTGGCGTCGCACACCACCGCGATGCGCGAGGGCGCCGACCTCTCCCCGCGCGGGATCGCCCGGATCGTTCTCTCGTTCCTCGACGCGCTCGACCTCCGCGACGTGACGCTCGTCGGCAACGATACGGGCGGCGCAGTCTGCCAGTTCCTCCTCGACGAGGACGCCACGCGCGTCGGCCGCCTGGTCCTCACCAACTGCGACGCCTACGACCAGTTCCCGCCGTTCCCGTTCGGGCTCCTGTTCCGCGCCGTCCGCCGTCCCGGGCTCGGGCGGCTCCTCCTCCAGGCCACACGGGTGGGCCGCCTCCGCGTGGGACTGCTCGGCTTCGGCGGGCTGGTCGAGCGACGGCTCACGGCCGCCGAGACGGATCCGTGGGTACGCCCCTACCTGGACGACGCCGCCATTCGGCGCGACGTCGCCTCGTTCGCACGCGGCTGGGCACGATCGGACCTCGTCGACGTGGCGACCAGGCTCCCGGCGTTCGACCGGCCCGTCCTGCTGTGCTGGGCGCCCGCCGACCGGTTCTTCAAGATCGGACTGGGGCGTCGTCTCGCGGCGGACCTCCCGGACGCGCGGCTCGTCGAGGTCCCCGGCGCGCGCACGTTCGTCGCGCTCGACCAGCCGGCGCGCGTGGCCGACGAGATCGCCGCGTTCGCCGGTGCCACCGTTGAGGGTGGCCTCTCGTAGAGTCCGCGCATGACCAGCGCGCACCAGATCGAGGCCGTCATCTTCGACTGGGGCGGCACCCTGACCCGCTGGCACGACGTCGACTTCCACGCGGAGTCGCTGGCGCTGGCGGCCGCGGTCGTCGCGACGCCGAGCAGCGAGGACGACCGCCACCTCCACGCGCGCCGGCTGCACGAGGCCGGCAGCGTCATCTGGGGCCGCAGCCGCGACCACCAGCAGAGCGCGACGATCGCCGACCTGTTCGTCGAGGCCGGCCTCGAGCACGACCCCGAGCTGCTGACCGCCTACTACGAGTTCTGGGTGCCGCACACCGAGACCGACCCCGAGGTGCGTCCCCTGTGGGAGCACCTTCGGTCCGAGGGCATCAAGGTCGGCGTCCTCTCCAACACGATCTGGCCCCGCGAGTGGCACCGCGGGTTCTTCGAGCGGGACGGCGTGCTCGACCTCCTCGACGGCGACGTCTACACGAGCGAGGTCCAGTGGACGAAGCCCGCCCCGGAGGCGTTCCGCGCGGCGATGGACGCGGTCGAGGTGAACGACCCGGCGCGCTGCGTCTACGTCGGTGACCGGCTCTTCGACGACGTCTGGGGCGCCCAGAACGCGGGCCTGCGAGCGATCCACATCCCGCACAGCGCGATCCCGACCGAGCAGGTCGGCCACACCGAGGGCGTGCCCGACGCGGTCGCCCACCGGCTCGCGGACATCCCGGGGATCATCGCCGCCTGGTGACGGTCCCGGTCGTCTAGTCCACTTTGACCATTGCGCTCGGCGGCGGCGCGGGTCGATGATGCTGCAGTTCCCGGTCCTGCTCCCCGGGCTCACTGCTCTCTCGGACGCCCTCTCGCGATTGCGACGCCCGGTCGTGCGTTGCAGGTTCCTGCACTGCACGTTTCTGAGGTACGCCTTGGGATGACCCCACGGCGGCCTGTGTTGCATGATCATGCACAAGCGATCGGCGAGCCCCACACTCTCCGAACGCGGCAGACCGTTGTCCCCGGTCGCCAGTGGTCCGCGATCCCGAATTTCGGGGGACGTCTCGGGAGTCCCCCGGCGTTCGAGATCGCGGGCCGCTGCCAATTACGGGCTTTGCGACGCGTGAGGCGTCGGGATCAGAGCCCCGGGAGCGACGCCGGCTTCCCGCCGAACGCCAGCTGCCGCACGGCGGAGTCGAGGAGCGCCTCGACGCCCCACTCCCGCAGGTCGCTTCTCGTGCTCGCCACCAGATAGGCGTACGTCGATGCCGCCGCCCGCTCGATCCGCAGCGCGCGGTCGGCGATCGCCGTGGGTGTCGACAGGTCCGCCGGCAGCTCGTAGCCCGGCTCGGCCGCCCGCGGCTCGGCACCGGCCTGCTCGACGAGGCCGATCAGCGCGTCGCGGCGCTCCTGGTGCACCAGGTAGGCGGCGGTGACGTCGGAGAACAGCGTCGGCGTCGCCGACTGCGAGGTCTGCGCGCCGAGAGCGCCGTAGACCCACACCGCCGCGTGCTCGGCGGCCAGGGTGCGCTGGAGGGCCTCGGTGGCGGTCATGCGCCCGCCACCGCCCGCTGCTGCGCGACGCCGGCGGCCATCGCGGCGAAGACCTGGGCGAGCGCCCCGCTCTGGGCCTCGACCGCGGCCGCGACGAGTCGTCGTTGCAGCCGCTCCTCGGCGCGCAGCAACGCCGCCCGTGCCGACGCCTCGTCGCCAGGAGCGGAGCCGTCCGCCTCGGTGTCCGCGTCGAGCCGGTCGAGGTGGGTGCGGTGCAGGTCCGCGAACGCGCGGGCGACCCCGCGCAGGCCGCGGTGCCTGCGGGCCGTGGCGCTCGCCGCTCCCAGCGCCGTACCGATCTCGCCGACGACCCGTTCGACCAGGTCGCTGTCGGCCCCGACGGCGGGCGCGGTCGGCTCTGCCGACGCCCCGGACCCGGCGTCCTGGCTGCCGCACCCTGTGGCCAGGGCGACGGCTGCGCCGACCCCTCCGAGGAGCAGGCCGCGGCGGGCGACGGGGGAGCGGCTGAGCACGGGCAGACCCTACCCGCGAGGTTGCGGGACCGAGCGCCCGGAGCCGCTATCGTGGACGGTCAGGCACCGGTCGGTCCGCGACTGCTCGCGGACCAGCGGGTGCCCACAATTGGACCCACAACAGGACAGGGAGAGATCTCACTGATGAGCGCCAGCCAAGCCGCGACCGCGGAACGCATCGAGGCCGAGCTCACCGGCCCGCTCGGGGCGTTGGGCCTGGACGTGGAGGCCGTCGAGATCACCCCTGCCGGGAAGCGCCGCGTGCTGCGGATCGCCGTCGACAAGGACGGTGGCGTCACGCTCGACGACGTCGCCGCGGCCACCCGGACGGTCAACGAGGTCCTCGACGACTCCGACGTGATGGGCGAGCAGCCCTACACCCTCGAGGTCACGTCGCGCGGTGTCGACCGGCCGCTGACGCTGCCGCGCCACTGGCGCCGCAACGAGTCCCGCCTGGTCAAGGTGTCGCTCCACGAGGGCGGCGACCTGACCGGCCGGATCACGTCGTCCGACGACGACGCCGTCACCCTCGAGGTCGACGGCACGCAGCGCGAGCTGGCCTATGCCGACGTCAAGAAGGCGCTCGTGCAGATCGAGTTCAACCGCAAGAGCGAGGACTGACGACATGGACATCGACCTGAACATCCTGCGCATGCTCGAGCGGGAGAAGGAGATCAAGTTCGACGTCCTCGTCGAGGCCATCGAGCAGGCGCTGCTGACGGCGTACCAGAAGACCGAGGGGCACCACGAGGGCGCCCGGGTCGAGCTCGACCGCAAGACCGGCCACGTCACCGTCCTCGCCCCCGAGGTCGACGACGAGGGCAACAAGATCGGCGAGTACGACGACACGCCCGAGGGCTTCGGCCGGATCGCCGCGACGACGGCCAAGCAGATCATGCTCCAGCGGCTGCGCGACGCCGAGGACGAGATCAAGTTCGGCGAGTTCTCCGGCAAGGAGGGCGACATCATCTCCGGCGTCATCCAGCAGGGTCGCAACCCCGACGACGTGCTGGTCGACGTCGGCAAGATCGAGGCGATGCTGCCCGCTAGCGAGCGCGTGCCCGGCGAGGACTACCGCCACGGCACCCGCATCAAGTGCCTGGTCGTGTCGGTGCGCAAGGGCATGCGGGGGCCGCAGATCACGCTCTCCCGGTCGCACCCCAACCTCGTGAAGAAGCTGTTCGCGCTGGAGGTGCCCGAGATCGCCGACGGCACCGTCGAGATCGCGGCCATCGCCCGCGAGGCGGGCCATCGCACGAAGATGGCGGTCCGGTCGACGGTGTCCGGTGTCAACGCCAAGGGCGCCTGCATCGGCCCGATGGGCCAGCGGGTGCGCAGCGTGATGGCCGAGCTCGGCGGCGAGAAGATCGACATCGTCGACTTCTCCGACGATCCGGCCCGCCTGGTCGCCAACGCCCTGTCCCCGGCCCAGGTCAGCAAGGTCGAGATCGTCGACCCCGACGCTCGCTCCGCGCGCGTGGTCGTGCCCGACTTCCAGCTGTCGCTGGCGATCGGCAAGGAGGGCCAGAACGCCCGCCTCGCCGCGCGGCTCACCGGCTGGCGGATCGACATCCACTCCGACGAGGAGCCGCCCCCGCCGGTGGCATGACGGAACCGCTTGGGCGCGATGGCGCGTCGTACCAGCATGCGCTTCCGCACGGCAGCGGCCTGCCTGCCCCTCCTCGTCCTGGCGGCGTGCGGGGACGGGCCCTCCGGCGACCCGACCGGCCCGCGCGCAGAGGCGCCGGAGTGGCTGCCGCAACACCTCGGCGGTGAGGCGTCCGTCGACTTCCCGACCCTGCTGGTGACGGAGGGTGATGA
The DNA here is from genome assembly GCF_013410655.1 of Nocardioides thalensis. Classification (NCBI taxonomy): domain Bacteria; kingdom Bacillati; phylum Actinomycetota; class Actinomycetes; order Propionibacteriales; family Nocardioidaceae; genus Nocardioides; species Nocardioides thalensis. The sequence goes on along the minus strand of NZ_JACCFP010000001.1, from coordinate 2,800,269 downwards.
CGCCTTGGTGCTGATGCTGTCCGATGACGGTGTTCTCCAGCCGCACCTGTCGCGCGGTGGCGGCGACTTCGAGGCCGGAAGGCGGATCGACCTCGACGAGCGGTACCCCGCGCTCGCAGACGCCGTGAGGCTGGCCGACGGCACCTGGTTCGCGCTCGGCAACGCCGGGGTGCGGGAGGTCGACGGTGACGAGCAGTTCACCTACGACCCCCTCGCGCTGCGCAGCGACGACGGCCTGGCCTGGGAGCAGGTGGAGGTCACCGGGTTCGGCGCGTCGGTGGAGTTCAGCGACCTGCAGGTCGTCGACGGCCGGTTGGTCGTCGTCGGCAGCCACCGCAGCGAGGGCGACCTGGGCGGCTTCGAGGCGCGCGCCTGGACCAGTGGCGACGGTCGGACGTTCACCCAGGCGCTGCTGCCCGGTGTGCCCGACTACCGCGACTACGACGACGAGTCCTCCGTCAGCGACGTGGTGGCCACCGGCGGCGCCCTGCTCGCCGCAGGCAGGGTCGGCCGACGGGCCGCGCTGTGGCGGTCCGAGGACGGGGGCCGCTCCTGGGAGGGCGTCGACCACCCGGTGCTGGACCGCGCCTACGCGGTCTCCGGGATGCAAGCCGACGGTCCGACGGTCGTGGCGACGACCAGCGCCTCCGACACGCAGGCGATCCGCTCCGGCGACGGCGGCCGCACCTGGGAGCCGGTCGACGCGCTGCCGGTCAACGAGGAGGCCGACGGCTGGGCCCCGCTGTGGGCCGGCGCAGGCAGGTTCTTCACCCTCACCGGCATCGACGACATGAGCTGGTCGGAGCCCGAGGTCTGCTACGCCGACATCGACCAGTGCGGCTACGAGCGGCAGCCAGGCCCCCGCGTCGTCGCCAGCGCCGACGGGAGGAACTGGACCACGGTCGACACCGAGGGGCTCGGCGAGATCGACCACATCGCCGGGACCGCGAACGGCACGGTGCTGGTGATGGCCGGCGAGGGCGACGGTCGCACCGTGTACGCCTGGCCGTCGGGGGTCGAGCTACCGGAGGCCGACGAGCCCGCGCTGCCGGAACGGGTGGAGCTGGTCGAGGTGCCCCAGGGCGAGCAGCCAGCGGTCGGCGTCCGCTACCACGCCCCGATGTATGTGCACTGCGGGATGGACTGGCTCTGGTTCGCCGACGCGACCTGGCGCAGGACCGATGGCGGCCCGGGCGTCGAGACCGGTGCCGGCGAGGGTGCGCCGGATGGCTGGCCGCTGGTCGAGGGCCAGCAGACCCTCTACGGCTACGCGACCGTGCTGGCGGACGGGACCCTCGAGTACAGCGCCGACGACGGCACGGTGATCGCGACGTACGAGCGCAGGGGAGGCGCGCCCGGCTGCGACTGAGCAGGGTCACGCGGAGGTGCCGCTGACCTCCTCGACCACCAGCCGCGGCACCAGGTGCTCGTCATCGCCCGTCGACCAGTCCGGGAAGTCGAAGACCGCGAGCATCAGCTGCATCGGGTACGTCGGCGGGCGCGCGCAGCGCCGTACCTCCTGGCCGTCGACGGTGAAGACCGCCTCGTCGGCGTCCCAGTCGACCGCGTAGGTGTGCGGCTCGGCGACGTCGACGTCGACCCGGGGTGCGGCGAAGTCGTCGGCCAGCGCCGGGTCGCGGAACGGCTTGATGCCGACGCCGACCTCGGCCGAGGGCGCCCCGGGCGGCCCGAGCGCGCGGCCGAAGACCTCGAACACGCACAGCTCACCGCACTGGAGCTGCTCGGGGTCGTCCTCGAAGCCGGCCAGCCACAGCGCGGCCATCGAGCGGTGAGAGAGCGTCATCCGGGCGCGGATCGCCACCCGCCCGGACCTCGGCAGCCAGCCCTCAAAGCGGGGTTCCTCGGCCAGCACGACCAGACCCTCGCGGTAGCGCTGCTGGCCGCGGGACGACCCGACCGGCCCGGACCAGCTGCCGGACTGGATGCCTGAGACGCGCAGCGGGGGATGGTGGTCGTCGGGGCACCACAGCGGGTGGTCGACGGGGATCTCCAGGGTGAGGCCGGCGCCGTCGAGGCGGTAGGCCGCGGCTGTCGCCTCCCGCGACGACCACGCGGGCAGATAGTGGGGCAGCCAACGGGAACGATCGAGGTCGGGCCCGGTGAACCGGTCGAGGAACGTGTCCACGCCACTGTTCTACGCGGTGCGGCCCCGCCGCGCACGCCGGTTCGTGCTCGCTGCGCCTGACGCGGTAGAGTTTCCGTTTGGTGGCACGCCAAAGGAATATCCCTGCGTCCCCGGACGATTCCCTCTCCGAGGGCCCCGTCCGGACCTGCATCGGATGCCGGAAGCGGGCCTCCCGACGCGAGTTGTTGCGGGTGACCGCCGGCTCGGACGAGCACGGCCGCCCGGTCGTGGTCCCCGATCCCGACGGCACCGCACCCGGCCGTGGAGCGCACCTGCACCCCACGACCGCGTGCTACGACCTCGCGGTGCGGCGGAAAGCCTTCGCCCGAGCCCTGCGCGTGACGCAGGGGACGGCAGGGCTGTCCAGCGCACCGGTGGGGGAGTACCTCTCCTCGCAGGCACCGAATCCGACCGACAGAAGCTGGAGCACCCGCTCATGAGCACTCGATGAGTTCCTCGCGATGAGCCAGTTCAACCTGTTCCACCCACCAACGGTCTGAGAATCCCCCACCGGGTCTTGGGCCAGAAGGAGAAACGTGGCCAAGACCCGAGTTTCCGAACTCGCGAAGAAGTACGGCATCCCGAGCAAGGAGGCGCTCGAGAAGCTGAGCGCCATCGGTGAGTTCGCCAAGACTGCTTCTTCGAGCATCGAGCCCCCTGCGGTGAAGAAGTTCGAGGACGCCTACGGCGCCGAGCTTCTCGCCAAGATGAAGCCGGCCGAGCCGGCTGAGAAGGCCGCCCCCAAGGCGCCCGCGAAGAAGGCTGCCGCCGCTCCCGCGGCGGAGCCCGCTGCCGAGGCACCTGCTGCCGAGGCGCCCGCCAAGAAGTCCGCCCCGAAGCCGGGTCCGGCGAAGAAGGCCGCGCCCAAGCCCGCCGAGCCGGCAGAGCCTGCTGCTGCCGAGCCGGCGCAGCCCGCCGCGGCCGCCGAGGCACCGGCGCCCGAGGCGCCTGCCGCGCCGAAGCCCGGCCCGGGCGGTGCGGCCAAGCCGGGTCCCGCGCCCAAGGCGCCCGCCCCGCGTCCCGTCGGCAAGCCCGGCGGCACGCCGCGCCCCGGCAACAATCCGTTCTCGTCGAGCCAGGGCATGGGCCGTCGTCCGGCCCCGCCGCGCGGCGCGCCCGAGACCGGTGGCGGCGACAACCGTCCGCCGCGTCCGCCGGCCGCGGGCGGGCGTCCCGGCATGCCTCGCCCGAACCCGGCGATGATGCCGAAGTCGCCTGCCGCGTTCGGCAACGGTCCCGGCGGCCGCGGCCCGGGTGGCCCCGGCGGTCGCGGCGGTGCGCCCGGCCGCGGTGGCGCGCCCGGTCGTGGCGGTGCCCCCGGCCGCGGTGGCGCCGGCGCAGGTGCGCCCGGTCGTCCCGGTGGCGGTGGCTTCGGTCCGTCCGGCGGCGGTCGCCCCGGTGGCGGTCGTCCCGGCCAGCGTGGCCAGACCCAGGGTGCCTTCGGTCGCCCGGGCGGTCCCGCGCGCCGTGGTCGCAAGTCGAAGCGGGCGCGTCGCCAGGAGTTCGAGGCCATGGAGGCCCCGACGATCGGCGGCATGCGGGTCCGCAAGGGCAACGGCGAGACCGTCCGGCTCGCCCGTGGCGCCTCGCTGACCGACTTCGCGGAGAAGATCGGCGTCGACGCCGCCTCGCTGGTGCAGATGCTGTTCCACCTGGGCGAGATGGTGACCGCGACCCAGTCCGTGGGCGACGAGACCCTGGAGCTGCTCGGTGAGGAGCTCAACTACAAGGTCGAGGTCGTCTCGCCCGAGGACGAGGACCGCGAGCTGCTCGAGTCGTTCGACCTCGAGTTCGGCGCCGACGAGGGCGACGAGGCCGACCTCGTCGTCCGGCCCCCGGTCGTCACCGTCATGGGTCACGTCGACCACGGAAAGACCAAGCTGCTCGACGCCCTGCGTGGCGCCGACGTGGTCGCCGGCGAGGCGGGTGGCATCACCCAGCACATCGGCGCCTACCAGGTGCACACCGAGGTCGACGGCGAGGACCGCCGCATCAGCTTCATCGACACCCCGGGTCACGAGGCGTTCACCGCCATGCGTGCCCGCGGCTCGCAGTCGTCGGACATCGCGATCCTCGTGGTCGCCGCCGACGACGGCGTGATGCCGCAGACGGTCGAGGCGCTCAACCACGCCAAGGCCGCCGAGGTCCCGATCGTGGTCGCGGTCAACAAGGTCGACAAGCCCGAGGCCGACCCGACCAAGGTCCGCGGCCAGCTCACCGAGTACGGCCTGGTCCCCGAGGAGTACGGCGGCGACGCGATGTTCGTCGACGTCTCCGCGAAGGCCGGCATCAACCTCGACAAGCTGCTCGAGGCCGTCGTGCTCACCGCCGACGCGTCGCTGGACCTGCGGGCCAACCCGCACCAGGACGCCCAGGGCCTCGTCGTCGAGGCGCACCTCGACCGCGGTCGCGGCCCGGTCGCGACGATCCTCGTCCAGCGCGGCACCCTGCGCGTCGGCGACTCGATCGTCGCCGGCCCGGCCCACGGCCGCGTCCGCGCGATGCTCGACGAGCACGGCAACGAGATGGCGGAGGCCGACCCGGGTCGCCCGGCGATGGTCCTCGGTCTGTCGTCCGTGCCCGGCGCCGGCCAGAACTTCATCGTGGTCGAGGACGACCGTGTCGCCCGCCAGATCGCGGAGAAGCGGGAGGCGCGCGAGCGGGCCGCCCTGCAGGCGAAGCGCCGCGTGCGCCGTACCCTCGAGGACTTCATGGCCTCCATGGAGAAGGGCGAGAGCCAGGAGCTCAACCTCATCCTCAAGGGCGACGTGTCCGGTTCGGTCGAGGCCCTCGAGGACGCGCTCGCGCAGATCGAGGTCGGCGACGAGGTGTCGCTGCGGGTCATCGACCGCGGTGTCGGTGCGATCACGGAGGCCAACGTCAACCTGGCGGCCGCCTCCGACGCGATCATCATCGGCTTCAACGTGCGGGCCCAGGGCAAGGCGGCCGAGCTCGCCGACCGCGAGGGCGTGGAGATCAAGTACTACTCGATCATCTACCAGGCCATCGAGGAGATCGAGGCCGCGCTCAAGGGCATGCTCAAGCCGGAGTACGAGGAGTCGACCCTCGGCCAGGCGGAGATCCGTGCGATCTTCCGCTCGTCCAAGGTCGGCAACATCGCCGGCTGCATGGTCACGAGCGGCCTGATCCGACGCAACGCGAAGGTGCGCGTCATCCGCGACGGCGCCGTCGTCGCCGACAACCTCGACCTCGCGTCGCTCAAGCGGGAGAAGGACGACGCGGCGGAGGTCCGGGAGGGCTTCGAGTGCGGTCTCGTGCTCCGGAACTTCCAGGACATCAAGGAGGGCGACATCGTCGAGGCCTTCGAGATGACGGAGATCCCGCGCGGCTGACCCTGCCGTAGTGCCATCGTGTGGCGCCGGCCCGGTTCGTCCGGGCCGGCGCCACACGCCTGTCTGAGAGAGTGAGAAGCATGACCAACCCGCGCGTGCGCAAGATCGCGGACCGGATCCAGGTGATCGTGGCCGAGATGCTGGAGCGCCGGATCAAGGACCCGCGGCTCGGCTTCGTCACCGTGACCGACGTCCGGCTCACCGGCGACAGCCAGAACGCCACGATCTTCTACACCGTCCTCGGCGACGCCGAGGAGCAGGCGAGCACCGCCGCGGCGCTGGAGTCGGCCCGGGGCCTGCTCCGGTCCGAGGTGGGCAAGCAGCTGGGCATGCGGCAGGTGCCGACGCTGGCGTTCCAGCTCGACGCCATCCCGGAGAGCGCCCGCCACCTCGACGAGGTGCTGGCGAAGGCCCGCGAGGCCGACGCCGCGGTCGCCGCCGCCCGCGCCGGCGCGCAGCCGGCGGGGGAGGCCGACCCCTACAAGAAGCCGCGGGAGATCCCGGCCGACGACGACGTCGAGGAGCCGGGGGACACCGAGGAGGACCTCGACCGATGACGGCCTCCGGCCTCGTCGTCGTCGACAAGCCGGCCGGGATCACCAGTCACGACGTCGTCTCGCGCGTACGGCGCCTGGCCGGCACCCGCAAGGTCGGGCACGCCGGCACGCTCGACCCGATGGCCACCGGCGTGCTCGTGCTGGGCGTCGAGCGGGCCACGCGGCTGCTGGGCCACCTGCTGATGACCGACAAGTCCTACGAGGCGACGATCCGCCTCGGTGTCACCACGGTCACCGACGACGCCGAGGGCGACGTCATGGAGACCCGGGACACGAGCGACGTCACCGAGGCCGCGGTGCGCGAGGCCCTCGCGCGCTTCGTCGGCGACATCGAGCAGGTCCCGACCGCGGTCTCGGCGATCAAGGTCGACGGCAAGCGCGCCTACCAGCGGGTCCGCGCCGGCGAGGACGTGGAGCTGACCGCCCGGCCGGTGACGATCCACGAGCTCGTCGTCACCCGCGTCGCGCTACCGGAGGTCGACGTCACCGTGCGGTGCTCGAGCGGCACCTACATCCGGGCGATCGCCCGCGACGTCGGTGAGGCGCTCGGCGTCGGCGGCCACCTCACCGCCCTGCGGCGTACGGCGGTCGGACCCTACGGACTCGACGTCGCGCAGACCCTCGACCAGCTGGGCGAGGAGTTCTCCGTGCTCCCGATCGCCGACGCGGCCCGGTCGGCGTTCCCGGCCGTCGACCTCGACGACAGCCAGGCGCAGGCCGTTCGGTACGGCCGGCCGCTCGCGCTGCCCATCGACGGCCTCACGGCGGTCTTCGCGCCCGACGGCGAGTTCCTGGCGCTCTACCGGCCCGAGGGCGGGAACGCCCGCCCTGCCGCCGTGTTCGTCGGCTGATCGGTAGGCTCCCGCCCGTGCAGGTGTGGCGCGACAACTCCCTCGTCCCGGACGACCTCGGTCGCACGGTGGTGACGATCGGCAACTTCGACGGCATGCACCTGGGTCACCAGCACGTCGTACGGCGCGCCGGCGAGGTCGCCGCCGAGGTCGGGGTCGACCACGTCGTCGCGGTCACCTTCGACCCGCACCCGATCGCGGTGCTGCGACCCGAGCACGCGCCGCCCACGCTCACCACGATCGACGAGCGGCTGCGGCTGCTCGGCGACGCCGGCGTCGACGACGTGCTCGTCGTCCCGTTCTCGCGCGAGATCGCGGGCTGGACCCCGGAGGAGTTCATCGACCGGATCCTCGTCGAGGCGCTGCACGCGCGAGCGGTAGTCGTGGGCGCGAACTTCCGGTTCGGCAACCGCGCCCGCGGTGACATCCACACCCTGCGGGAGGCGGGCGAGACCCACGACTTCGTGGTCGAGGCCGTCGAGCTCGACGGCGGCCCGCAGGTCTGGTCGTCCACCTACGTCCGCACCTGCCTCGCCGCTGGCGACGTGGCCGGTGCGGCGGAGGCGCTCGGCCGCCCGTTCTGCACCCGCGGGGTGGTCATGGAGGGTGACAAGCGCGGCCGCGAGCTGGGCTACCCGACGGCCAACGTGCCCGTCGCGCCCGGCGCCGCCGCTCCCGCGGACGGTGTGTACGCCGGCCGCCTCCGGATCCTGAGCGGCCCCGAGGCCGGGAGCGACCTGCCGGCCGCGATCAGCGTCGGCACGAACCCGACCTTCGCCGGCGAGCGGGAGCGCCGCGTCGAGGCCTACGTGCTCGACCGCACCGATCTCGAGCTCTACGGCGTCGAGGTCGAGGTGACGTTCGTCGACCGGGTCCGGGGCATGGTGCGCTTCGACAGCGTCGACGACCTCCTCGTCGCGATGGCCGACGACGTCGTCCGGACCCGCGAGATACTCGGGGCCTGAGATGGAGCACGACGCGCGAGCGGGGGAGCGCGCGGCAGCAGAGGGCTGGTTCGCCCACCACGGTCTTCCCTACTTCGTCGACCACGTTCGTGAGGACGTCACCGACCGGCTCTCGAAGGGCTGGGTCTGGCTCGTGGTCGTCGTCGCGGTGCTCGCCGGTGCCGGCAGCGCGGGGCTCGTGACGGCGTACGGCGACGGCTCGTGGGGGCCCGTCGCCGGGGTGAGCGTCACGCTCGGCGTCGTCGTGCTCTACGCCGTCCTCGCGCTGCACGCCTCCGCGATCGCGCGGTGGGCGCTGCGCCGCGCGCTGCGCAGCCTCGGCCTGCTGTTCCCGCTGGCGACCCGGGCGCTCCCTATGCTGCTGCTCTTCATCACGTTCCTCTTCATCAACACCGAGGTCTGGCAGGTGTCCTCGGCGCTCCACGGCGGCGTGCTCTGGGGATCGGTCCTGTTCTTCGCCCTGGCCGCGTGCGCGTTCCTCGTGCCGCGCGTCGCCCAGGAGCTCGACCACTTCGACGACCGGGTCCAGGTCGAGGAGGTGCTGGCCGGCATCGCCGGCACGCCGATGGAAGCCGCCGGTGAGCAGATCGTCCACGACGGCGTCGACCTCCCGGAGGAGGCCCAGGTGACCGGGCTCCAGATGGTCAACCTGGTGCTCGTGCTGGTGATCGCCCAGGCGGTCCAGGTCCTGCTCCTCTCGCTCGCGGTGTTCGCGTTCTTCGTCGTGTTCGGCGCGGTGGTGATCGACGACAGCGTGATCACTTCGTGGGTGGGCCACGACCCGACGTACCCTCCCGGTCCGGAGCTCGCGAGCCACGAGCTGCTGCACGTGGCGCTGTTCCTCGCGGGCTTCAGCGGCCTGTACTTCACGGTCGTCGCGATCACCGACGACACCTACCGCAAGGAGTTCTTCACCTCGGTGATGAACGAGCTGGCGCGCGCGGTCAGCATGCGGGTGATCTACCGGATGCTCGACGGCGGCGCGGGCCCACCCTGACCGACCCCGGTCAGAGCCGCAGCCACGCCAGCACGGCCCGCACCCGGCGGTGGTCGTCGCTGTCGGGCGGCAGGTCGAGCTTGGTGAAGATGCTGTTGATGTGCTTCGCGACCGCCTTCTCGGTCACGACGAGCCGCTCCGCGATCGTCGCGTTCGAGCGACCCTGGGCCATCAGTGCGAGGACCTCGCGCTCCCGGGCGCTCAGGCGGTCGAGCGGCTGCTGCTTCGCCATCACCGTCGCGACCACCTCCGGGTCGAGCACGGTGCCGCCCGCGACCACCCGGCGCACGGCGTCGACGAACTCGCCGACGTCGGAGACCCGGTTCTTCAGCAGGTAGCCCACCGCGCCCTCGCCGCTGGCCAGCAGCTCCCGCGCGTAGAGGTGCTCGACGTACTGGGACAGCACCATGACGGGGAAGCCCGGGCGCTGCCGGCGTACCTCGATCGCGGCGCGGAGACCCTCGTCGGTCTGCGTCGGAGGAAGGCGTACGTCGAGGACGGCCGCGTCGACGTCGGGGTCCTTCAGCGCGGTGTCGAGCGCATCGGCGTCGTCGACGGCGGCGACGACGGTGAATCCGTTGCCCTCGAGGAGCTGGGTGAGGCCGGCACGGAGGAGGGCGTGGTCCTCGGCGAGGACAAGGCGCACGGGACCTCCATCGTGATGATCGTGGGCCCGCCGACCGGGCTCGAGACCATCATGGCGCCGTCGAACGCCCGGAGTCGCCTCATTACCCCGGTGATGCCGGTTCCGGACGTCGGGTCGGCGCCCCCGGCCCCGTCGTCGCCGACCTCCACGCGCAGCACACCGTCGGCATGTCCCAGGCGGATCCAGGCGGTCTCCGCGCGGGAGTGCTTGGCGACGTTGGCCAGGCACTCAGCAACGGCGAAGTAGACCGCCGACTCGACCGGGTCGCTCGGCCGGCCCGCGAGCGATGCCTCGACCTGGACCGGGATCGCCATGTCGAGCGCGAGCGCCTCGACGGCGCCGACCAGTCCTCGGTCGGCCAGCACCGGCGGGTGGATCCCGCGCACCACGGAGCGCAGGTCGTCGAGCGCCGCCTCGCTGGACTCGCGAGCGTCGTTGACCAGGCGGCGTGCCCCTTCCGGGTCCTGGTCGAACATCGCGTCGGCCATGCCGAGGCTCAGCGACAGCGCGACCAGGCGGGCCTGCGCGCCGTCGTGCAGGTCGCGCTCGAGCCGCCGCAGCTCGGCCGCGGAGTCGTCGACGGCAGCGGTGCGGGTCTCGGTCAGCTGCTCGACCCGGCGCTCCAGGCGCTCGGTGACGCCGGGGGAGAGCAGCCACTGGTCGGAGATCGCGCGCAGCCGCATCAGCGGGCCGACGGCGTAGTACCAGATCCACCAGGTCGCGACGCCGAGAAGGAGCACGACCACCACCAGCGACACGACGAACCCGAGCGTCATCGCGACGAGCATCCAGCCGAGGTCGCGCCAGGTCATCGGGTCGGTCGCCACCGCCCGGAGCCGGGCGAGTGGTGCCAGCCCCGCCAGGGGGACGTATGGCGCCGGCAGCTCGCGTTCGAGCACGGTGGCCGCCATCCGCCGGTGCCCGTTGGCCAGCGCGCGGGTCGCCGGGATCGCCACGGCGAGGAACAGGGCGCCGACCCACAGGATCATCAGCACCCCGCCGACCACCCAGAACACGAACAGCACGATCAGCGGCACCAGGGTGATCGCCTGCAGGGCGGCGTACCCAGTGAGCCGCAGTCGGCCGGGACGTCGGGGGTGGTCGGACACGCCGCCATCCTGCCCGAGCCGGTCGTGTCCGGCAGTGGTGCACGCACCACCTCTCGCCGGGGTGTCAGCGCTCCTGCCGCGGACGGCCGTCGCGCCGAGGCTGGGAGGGTCCCCACCGGTTCGAGCGAAGGAACCCCCATGTCCAACCCGTTGACCACGGTGTCCATGCGCGCCGCGCGCTGGAGCGCCACCCACCCCTGGCGAGCGATCCTCGGCTGGATCGGCCTCGTCGTGATCGCCGTCGCCCTGTCGACCGCCGTGTCCAGCCAGGAGGCCACGGACGCCGACTACCGCGTCGGAGAGTCCGGCACCGCGGACCGCTGGGTGCACGAGGCCGGCCTCGCGGCACCGGAGTCCGAGCAGGTCCTCGTGACCGCCGCCGACGGACCGCTCGACCAGGCCGAGGCGGAGTCCGCCGGTGCCCGGTTGGTCGACGCCGTCGGCGCGGTCGACGGTGTCGCCGAGGTCTCGGAGCCGCAGTGGAACCCGGACCGTACGGCGATGCTGGTGTCGGCGCAGCTGGCGAAGGACCACGACGATGCCGCGCCGATCCTGGCCGCGGTGGACGACGTCCGAGCCGACTTCCCGGGCCTCGACATCCGCCAGGCCGGCGACCTCACGCTGGACGACGCCATCGACGACCGGGTCGGCGACGACCTGTCCTCCGCGGAGGGCATCAGCCTCCCGATCACCCTGGTCCTGATGCTGCTGGCGTTCGGCGCGCTCATCGCCGCCGGCCTCCCGGTGCTCCTCGCGGCGACCAGCGTGGCCGCGACGATCGGCATCAGCGCTCCCGTGTCCTACCTGTTCCCGGCGGAGCCGACCGTCACCAGCATGATCGTGCTGATCGGCATGGCCGTCGGGGTCGACTACTCGCTCTTCTACCTCAAGCGCGAGCGGGAGGAGCGCGCCCGCGGGCGGAGCACCCGCGACGCCGTCGAGATCGCCGCCCAGACCTCCGGCCACTCCATCCTGGTCTCCGGCGGCGCGGTCATCTGCGCGATGGCCGGCCTGTTCCTGATGACCGACGTGACGTTCAACAGCCTCGCCGTCGGGTCGATCCTCGTCGTCGCGATCGCGGTCCTCGGCTCGATCACCGTGCTGCCCGCGCTCCTCGCCCGGCTCGGTCGCTGGGTCGACCGGCCGCGGGTCCCGCTGCTGTGGCGGCTGAACCGCCGGATCGGCCAGGGCGGGATCAGCCGGCGCCTCATCGCGCCGGTGCTGCGCCGGCCGGTCGTCGCACTCCTCGCCGGGGTCGCCGTGGTGGCCGCGCTCGCCGTACCTGCGCTCGGCATGAAGACCCACGCGTCGAACCTCGACACCCTGCCCGGCGACATCGCCGAGGTGCAGACGTTCAAGGACATCGTCGAGGAGTTCCCGGCCGAGGGGCCGGTGGCGCAGGTCGTCGTCCGCGCGGCCGCGGCCGACCGGGCCGACGTCGCCGACCGCCTCGACGACCTGGCCGCGGCCGCCGCCGACACCGGCAGCTTCCGCGCGCCGAGCGGGCCGGCGGTCGTCTCCGAGGACGGCCGGACGACGATCCTCGAGCTCCCGATGCCGTTCGACGAGTCCGACGAGGCCGTCGACGACGCGTTGCGGCTCCTGCGGGACCGGCTGGTGCCGGAGTCGGTCGACCTGGCCGGCGCGTCGGTCGCCGTCGGCGGCGGCGCGGCCGAGTCGCTCGACAACCAGCAGCGGATGTCGGACCGGCTGCCGCTCGTCATCGCCTTCGTGCTCGTGCTGACGTTCCTGATGATGGTGTTCGCGTTCCGCAGCATCCCCATCGCGGTGGTGTCGACGGTGCTCAACCTCGCCTCCGTCGCGGTGGCGTTCGGGCTCATGACGCTGGTGTTCCAGCACGGCGTGGGCGAGTCGCTGCTCGACTTCGACAGCCCCGGGTTCGTCATCGACTGGATCCCGCTGTTCGTGCTCGTCGTGCTCGTCGGCCTGTCGATGGACTACCACGTCTTCGTCGTCAGCCGGATCCGTGAGCTCGTGGACGCCGGCCTGCCGGCCCGGCTCGCGGTCCAGCGCGGCGTCACCGACACCGCGGGCGTCATCACGAGCGCCGCCGCGGTGATGGTGTCCGTGTTCGCGATCTTCGCGACCCTGAGCATGCTCGAGATGAAGATGATGGGCGTCGGGCTCTCCGCCGCCATCCTGCTCGACGCGACCCTGGTGCGGCTGGTGATGCTGCCGGCGGCCCTGGTGCTGCTCGGTGAGCGGGCCTGGTGGCCGAGCCGGCGGCGACCCCGGCGGGGCGAGCCGGTCGTGCCGTCCGTGCCCGAGATGGTGACGGCGGGGTGAGGGACCAGCGGGAGGCGGGGCCGCTGATTGGGTGGTCCCCGCCTCCCGCTGTTAGCCTTGACCGGTTGTCCGACGGGCGGTTGCGCCCGCGGACCGCACCTCGCCGTCAGAACGGCCGCGGACAAAGAGTGCCCCGGTGGACATGCCCGGGCGCGCCGCGCAACGAGAACCGGAAGGAACCCAGACAAGCATGGCTATTGGTACCGACGCGGAGACCAAGAAGAAGATCATCGCCGAGTACGCCACCACCGAGGGCGACACCGGTTCGCCGGAGGTGCAGGTTGCGCTGCTCAGCCACCGGATCGGTCACCTGACCGAGCACCTCAAGCAGCACAAGCACGACCACCACAGCCGCCGCGGCCTGCTGCTCCTCGTCGGCCAGCGCCGCCGCCTCCTGAACTACCTGAAGAAGACCGACATCGAGCGTTACCGCTCGCTGGTGGAGCGCCTCGGCCTCCGTCGTTGATCTTCGGCGACACATGGTTCACGGAACGGACGACCCCCTCGGGGCTCGTCCGTTCTGTGTTTCCGGCGCAGGTCGATACGCTGGTCTGCGACAACACATCCATTGAGCAGCGGAGCAGCGCGCTCTGCGACGTACGAATAAGAGAACATCTTGACTGAACCCACCATCTCCGCCGTCGAGACCGTTATCGACAACGGCAAGTTCGGCACCCGCACCGTCAAGTTCGAGACGGGCCTCCTCGCCCGCCAGGCCGCCGGCTCGGTGACCGCCTACCTCGACGACGAGACGATGCTGCTCTCGGCCACCACGGCCGGCAAGCAGCCCAAGGACCACTTCGACTTCTTCCCGCTGACGATCGACGTCGAGGAGCGGATGTACGCCGTGGGCCAGATCCCCGGCTCGTTCTTCCGGTCCGAGGGTCGTCCGGGCGAGGACGCGATCCTCACCTGCCGTCTGATCGACCGCCCGCTGCGCCCGACCTTCAAGAAGGGCCTGCGCAACGAGGTCCAGGTCGTCATCACCGTGCTGGCGCTCGACCCCGACCAGCCCTACGACGTGCTCGCGATCAACGCCGCGTCGATGTCCACCCAGCTGTCCGGCCTGCCGTTCTCCGGCCCGATCGGCGGCGTCCGCGTCGCGCTGATCGAGGGCCAGTGGGTGGCGTTCCCGAGCCACAGCCAGCTCGAGAAGGCCGTCTTCGACATGGTCGTCGCCGGCCGGGTCACCGACACCGGTGACGTCGCGATCATGATGGTCGAGGCCGAGGCGACCGAGGAGACCTTCGACCTGGTCCGCGGCGGCGCCACCGCGCCGTCCGAGGACGTCGTCGCCGGCGGTCTCGACGCGGCCAAGCCGTTCATCAAGCAGCTCGTCGAGGCCCAGGTCGAGCTCGCGAAGCAGGCCGCCAAGCCGGTCATGGACTTCCCGATCTTCCTCGACTACGAGGACGACGTCTTCGCCGCCGTCGAGGCCGCCGTGCGCGCCGACCTGGTCGAGGCGATGAAGATCGTCGACAAAACCGAGCGCAACGACCGCACCGACGAGCTCAAGGAGAGCCTGCTGGAGCGGCTCTCCGGCGAGTTCGAGGGCCGCGAGAAGGAGATCGGCGCGGCCTTCCGCTCGGTCAACAAGCAGGTCGTCCGCGAGAGCATCCTCCGCGACAAGGTCCGCATCGACGGCCGCGGTCTCGCCGACATCCGGCCGCTGCACGCCGAGGTCGGCGTGATCCCGCGGGTGCACGGCTCGGCGCTGTTCGAGCGCGGCGAGACCCAGATCCTGGGCGTCACCACCCTCGACATGCTCAAGATGGAGCAGCAGCTCGACACGCTGTCCCCGGAGAAGCACCGCCGCTACATGCACAAGTACGTCTTCCCGCCGTTCTCCACCGGTGAGACCGGCCGCGTCGGCTCGCCGAAGCGCCGCGAGGTCGGCCACGGCGCGCTCGCGCGCCGGGCGCTGCTGCCGGTGCTGCCGACGCGCGAGGAGTTCCCCTACGCGATCCGCCAGCTCTCCGAGGCCATGGGCTCCAACGGCTCGACCTCGATGGGCTCGGTCTGCGCCTCGACCCTGTCGCTGCTCCAGGCCGGCGTGCCGCTGAAGGCGCCGGTCGCGGGCATCGCGATGGGCCTGGTCTCCGGCGAGATCGACGGCAAGACCGAGTACGTCGCGCTGACCGACATCCTCGGTGCCGAGGACGCGTTCGGCGACATGGACTTCAAGGTCGCCGGCACCCGCGAGTTCGTCACCGCGCTGCAGCTCGACACCAAGCTCGACGGCATCCCGGCCGAGGTTCTCGCCCAGGCCCTCACGCAGGCCAAGGACGCGCGCCTGGCGATCCTCGACGTCATGGCCGAGGCCATCGACGCCCCCGAGGAGATGTCGGTCCACGCCCCGCGGATCATCACCGTGACGGTCCCCGTCGACAAGATCGGCGAGGTCATCGGCCCCAAGGGCAAGGTGATCAACCAGATCCAGGAGGACACCGGCGCCACCCTGTCCATCGAGGACGACGGCACCGTGTTCATCGGCGCGACCAACGGCGAGGCCGCCGAGGCCGCCCGCGCGGCGGTCAACGCGATCGCCAACCCGACCATGCCCGAGGTCGGCGAGCGCTACCTCGGCACCGTCGTCAAGACCACCAACTTCGGTGCGTTCGTGGCGCTGCTGCCGGGCAAGGACGGCCTGCTGCACATCAGCAAGCTGCGCAGCCTGGCCGGTGGCAAGCGGGTCGAGAACGTCGAGGACGTGGTCTCGGTCGGGCAGAAGCTCCAGGTCGAGATCGCCGAGATCGACGACCGCGGCAAGCTCTCGCTGGTCCCCGTGGTCGAGGACGCCGAGTCCGCCGACGCGGAGTCCGCGGAGTCCTCGGACGAGGAGTGAGCACTCCTTGAGCATCAGCTCTCGGACGACGGCCGGCCCGCGCGACGCGGGCCGGCCGTCGGCCTTGTCCGGACCCAAC
The DNA here is from genome assembly GCF_013410655.1 of Nocardioides thalensis. Classification (NCBI taxonomy): domain Bacteria; kingdom Bacillati; phylum Actinomycetota; class Actinomycetes; order Propionibacteriales; family Nocardioidaceae; genus Nocardioides; species Nocardioides thalensis. The sequence goes on along the minus strand of NZ_JACCFP010000001.1, from coordinate 2,784,414 downwards.
GCCACCGCCTCCGCGTCCGTCGCCGCGCGCGCCTCCACGCGCACCCTGGAGACGGTCCGCGACGGCCGCGGCCACGTGACCTCGCAGGTACGGCGCACCGTGCTCCCCTCGGGCCTGCGCATCGTCACCGAGCAGATGGCGGGCGCCCGCTCGGCGTCCATCGGCGTCTGGGTCGGCGTCGGCTCCCGCGACGAGACGGCGGCGACCCATGGCGCCTCGCACTTCCTCGAGCACGTGCTGTTCAAGGGCACGTCGGAGCGCTCGGCACTCGACATCTCGATCGCGCTCGACGCGGTGGGCGGCGAGTTCAACGCGTTCACGGCCAAGGAGTACACCTGCTTCCACGCGCGGGTCCTCGGTGAGGACCTGCGGCTGGCGGTCGACGTGCTCGGCGACATGCTCACCGACTCGCTGGTCGCCGACCACGACGTCGACGCCGAGCGCGACGTGATCCTCGACGAGATCGCGATGCACGACGACGACCCCGACGACGTCGTCCAGAACCTCCTCGCCGACCTGGCGTGGGGCAGCGGGCCGCTGGGCCGGCCGATTGCCGGCACGGTCGAGTCGATCCAGGCGATGACGCGCGACCGCATCAACCGCTTCTACAAGAAGCACTACGTGCCCGAGAACATGGTCGTCTCGGTCGCCGGCGCCGTCGAGCACGCCGACGTGGTCCGCACGATCAAGAAGGCCTTCGGCCGCAACGGCTTCCTCGACGGGCAGGCGGAGCCGCGATCGCCCCGCGGCGCCGTACGCCGCCCTCGCGTGCGCGGGGGAGAGGCCCACGTCTCCCGCCCCTTCGAGCAGGTCAACCTGGTCCTCGGGGTCGAGGGGCTCCCGCGCGACGACGACCGCCGGTTCGCGATGGGCGTGCTCAACACCGCGCTCGGTGGCGGCACGTCGAGCCGGCTGTTCCAGGAGGTGCGCGAGCATCGCGGCCTCGCCTACTCGGTCTACTCGTTCGCGGCCAACTACGCCGACTCGGGCCTGGTCGGCGTCGCCGTCGGCTGCCTGCCCGAGCGGCTCGACGAGGTGCTCGCGACCGTGCGCGCCGAGCTGGCGCTGATCGCGACCGAGGGCATCACTGCCGAGGAGCTGTCCCGCGGCAAGGGACAGCTGACCGGCGGGCTGGTGCTCGGCCTCGAGGACTCCGGCTCGCGGATGATGCGTCTCGGCAAGGCCGAGCTCGTGCACTCCGAGGTGCTCGGCATCGACGAGGTCACCGCCCGGATCGACGCCGTCACCCTCGACGAGGTGCGCGACGTCGCGCGCGAGGTCTTCTCCCGTCCCGAGCTGCTCGCGGTCGTCGGGCCGGAGTAGGCGCGAGTCGGCAGCGACGGGTCTCGATACAACGCCGTCGCGGCTTCGCAGGCTCAGCCGCGGGCGTCACTCGACCAGCGACGCTTGGTAGGCGCAAGCGCCTACCTGCGCCCGATGATGCCGATCACCGGGGGCTGCTTGCTGTCGACGATGTAGACGCGGAAGCCGCCCTCGGTGAGGGCGGCGGACGCCTTCGACAGGATCTCGGGCACCTGCTCGGGGCGCTTGGTGTCGTAGAAGAGGTTCACCGAGCCGCCGGGCAGCACCCGCTCGTGGAGGAGCGCCACCTCCTCCTTGCAGTCGCGGACCCAGAACAGGTTGACGTCGAACGCGAAGACCTTGGTGAGTCGCTTGACCGGCACCCGGAGGGTGGCGAGGTCGATCTGCCGGACGGTGAGCTTGCCGGCCTGGACGTGCTCGGCGCAGCGCTGCTTGGTGCGGTCGACGCCCGCCTCGGAGCGGTCGATGGCGAACATCTTGCCCTTGCCCTCGAGCCGCCTGCAGATGAGGTCGGCTGCCGCACCCGTGCCGCACCCGATCTCGAGGACGTGATCGTTGTGCTGGACGTCCATGAAGTCCACCGCCCAACGGATCCGGGCCGGGATCGTCTGCACCGCCATGGGTCCAGCCTGCCAGAAGTCGTAACCGGCCAAGGCACTACGTTGGCCTTGTGGGAACGAGTGTCGCGAACGAAGCAACCCCCTCCAACGGCTCCGCGCCCCTTCCAGTCGGCGTGCTCGGCGCTCGCGGCAAGGTCGGCAGCGAGGTGTGCGCCGCCGTCGCCGGTGCCGACGACCTGGCGCTCGTCGCCGAGGTCGACCAGGGCGACGAGCTCGACCTGCTGGTGTCGTCGGGCGCCCGCGTCGTCGTCGACTTCACCCACCCCGACGTGGTCATGGACAGCCTCGAGTTCTGCATCGACCACGGCATCCACGCCGTCGTCGGCACCACCGGCTTCGACGAGGAGCGACTGGCCACGCTCCGGGGCTGGCTCGACAAGAGCCCCGGGACCGGCGTGCTCATCGCCCCGAACTTCTCCATCGGCGCCATCCTGATGATGCGGTTCGCGGCCGTCGCCGCGCCGTTCTACGAGTCCGTCGAGGTCGTCGAGCTCCACCACCCCGACAAGGCGGACGCCCCGAGCGGTACGGCGCGGCGTACTGCCGAGCTGATCGCCGCCGCCCGCCGTGACGCCGGCGCGCCGCCTATCCCCGACGCGACCTCGACCTCGCTCGACGGCGCTCGCGGCGCGGACGTCGACGGCATCCGCGTCCACGGGCTGCGGATCCGCGGGCTGGTGGCCCACCAGGAGGTCGTGCTCGGCGGTCTCGGGGAGACGCTGACGATCCGGCACGACTCCCTCGACCGGGTCTCCTTCACGCCCGGTGTGCTGACCGGCGTCCGCCGGATCGGCGAGTTCCCCGGCCTCACCGTGGGGCTCGAGCACTTCCTCGACCTCGACTAGCGATCCCTGAGGCCGGCGCACCGCTGGGTTGGCGGTGCACGTTTGTGCGCTGCACCAACCTGCAGACGCCGCGCTCTGGCGAGGACGGCCGGAGAGTGGAATCGTCAGGAGTGCTCCCTCAACCGGGCGACTCGGGTGCCCGGTCCGGACAGTCCACGGCTGTCCTCCACGACTCGGGGACCCTGCGCCGGACGGGGAAGGCGCAGGGTCCCCGATTCGGCTTTTCCGGGCTCAGTCGGTCAGCGCGGTGTGCAGCCGGACCTGCTTCACGGACTCGTCGCCGGCGTCGTCCGCGAGCTCGCGCGACGCCCCGTCGGGGCCCCAGCCGGCGCCGGTGAGGAAGCCGCGCAGCGTGTCGTCGGAGGCGTCGACCCAGCAGACGGCGCGGGCGAACCCGTCGACGCGCAGCGTGTCGACGCAGGCCTGGAGCAGCCGGGAGCCGTGGCCGCCGCCCGTCTCGTCGGGCGCGACCGTGAACTCGGCGACCTCGCCGTCGGCCGAGGGGTCGGCGTCGGGGTCGGTCGCCGGCCCGGTGAGCGCGAACGCCACCACCCGGTCGTGCGCGAGGGCGACCAGCGCGCGGCGGCGGGCCTCGGGCGGGCGGGCGAGCGTCTGCCGCCAGGCCTCGGCCAGGGCCGGCTCGTCGATGCCCCGCTCGTCGAGCAGCGCAGGCAGGCGGTCGCCGTACCGCACGGCCCACGAGCGGAGCTGGATCGCGGCGATGCTGCCCGCGTCAGCGGGCCACGCGACCCGCGCGGACACGTCGGAGGTGGTCACCGGGAGATCCTCTCAGCAGGTCCTCGTGGTGCTCTCGTTGGACTCGGTTCTAGGATCGGACACATCGCCGTTCGCGGCGCGCCTGGTCACCGCGAGTCGGTGTTGCCACGCACGAGTAGACCGGCATTGTCGGTCAGGTTCCCTGCACGTCGATGAGCGCCTTGCCGAGGAGATTGCCGCGCACGGCGCGGTGCGCGTCAGCGACCTCGGACAGTGCGAACTTGGTCACCGGCAACGAGGTCAGGGCACCGGCCTCGAGTGCGTTGGCGACGCCGGCGACCGCGCGGCGCTTCGCGGCGTCCGAGATCGTGTAGACGAGCATGAATTCCAGGCGGAGATTCGCTTCCAGAAGACGCCACGGCATGACGGTCGGCCGGGCGGGATGGGCGTAGACCTGGACCGACGCCCCGGGTGAGGCGACCGTCGCGTCGAGCTCGATGTTGCTCGGCAGGTCGACCTCCAGGATGCGTGTCACGCCGTTCGGCGCCCATCGCACGAGGGCGCCCGCAACGTCGTCCTCGTTGTAGTTGACGACGAGATCTGCTCCGGCTGCTTCGGCGATGGCGGCCTTCTCCGGGCTCGACACGGTTGTTGCCACCTGCGCCCCGGCATGTCGGGCCAGCTCGATCGCGAAGTGTCCTACCGCCCCAGCGCCTCCGTGGACGAGCACGTGCTCGGTGGGGTCCAGCGGTCCGTCGGCAAAGAGGCAGTAGTGGGCGGTCATCGCCGGGATGCCCAGTCCCGCAGCGAGGTCGTCTCCGACGTCTTGCGGCAGTGGCACCGCGTGCTGGACAGGCAAGGTGACGTACTCCGCGGCCGTTCCGGAGTCGCGGCCCCACTGTGCCTGCCACATCCAGACCCGCTCGCCGAGTCGGTGTGCCGGGACGCGCGTGCCGATCGCGACGATGACGCCGACTCCGTCGTGGTGGGGCGTGATCCACCTCGTTCGGGACCGCGGTCTGCGTGCGGCGATGCCCGTTGGGTCGACGTGCGACGTCGGGGACGCGATGCGGTCGCGGGCTTTCCAGTCCGTCGGGTTGACCCCGGACAAGCTGACGTGGACCAGCACCTCGTGCGGTCCGGGGTCCGGTCTTCGCACCTCGTCGATCCCGATGATGCCCGCTCGTGGTCCGTCGCTCTGGTAGCGAGCGGCTCGCATGGCCGCAGGCAGCATCGGCGTGTCCCCGTGGGCGTGGGTGGGAGCCGTTTCTCTCCGGCTCACGCAGAGGCGGCGTGTCCGGAGATCGAGCCCTTGTCGGCATGGCCGCCGGGGGCCTCCTCGTAGTAGACGATGTCGGGATCCTGCGCCAGGTAGGTCCCGACCTCGGCCAGCGCGGTCTGGATGTGGTCGCTGTTGAGGTGGTCCGTCAGCAACTCGAGGTTCTCCCACCGCTCCACGTAGACGAGGCGGCTAGGGTCGGTCAGTCCTCGGTTGAGCGCGTAGAGGAGGCAGCCGGGCTCCTGGTGGGTCTCGTCGAGCAGGTCCGCCAGGAACTTCTCGAGCTCACCCTCCCTCCCGGGCTTTGCGACGAACGATGCGACGACGATGACTTCCGACATGGTCTCTTCCGATCTTTCAGTTGGACGCCAGTCTGGTCCGGCGTGGGTGGGATGGCGTTGAGAAGTGGATTTCACACGGCAGCCGCGTGCGCTGCCTGCTGCTCGAGGCGCGCGAGCTGCCGGGCCCGCGCTCGTGCGGCCTTGGCACGGGCTGCGTAGCCGGATAGGCCGACGGCGACGATCAGCACGGATCCGTTGAACACCGGCTGGACCCAGAACGGAGCGCCGAGCTGTTGGAGGCCCGATACGGCGACGGAGAGCGTGTAAGCGGCGAGGACGGCGCCGACTGGATTGAACCGGCCGGGGGTAATTGCCGTGGCGCCGAGGAATGCGCCGGCGAAGGCCGGCAGCAGGTAGGTCGCTTCGCCGCCCGGTACGACCGAGCCCAGCTGGCTGCCGAGTATCACCCCGGCGGCGGAGGCCAGCAGGCCTGAGGCAACGAAGGACCCGATGATCACCCGGTCCGCGCGAATGCCGCTCAGCTCGGCCGCGCGGCGGTTGCCGCCGACCGCGTAGAGCCTGCGTCCGACGGGCAGGCGGGACAGCACGAACCACAGCAGCACGGTGACGAGGAAGACATAGACCACCGGCAGCGGCACGCCGAGCAGGTGACCCCGGGCGAGCCTCGTCAACGACTGCGGGACTCCGGTGTAGATCGGGGCCCCGCCTGTGTACCAGACGACGGTGCCTCCGAGGACAGTGCTCGTCGCCAGCGTCGTCACGAACGCCGTGATCTTGAGCTTGACGATCACGAGGCCGTTGACGAGGCCGATCGCTGCACCGGCAGCCAGGGCGAGGGCGATGGCGACGGTGGGGGAGAGGCCCTGGAGCGCGCACAGTCCGCAGACGAGCGCCTGCCCCGTGCCGAGCACACCAGCCACGGAGAGATCGAACTCGCCCACGATGAGGGGCATCATGGCGGCGAGCGCCAGGAGCACGACGACGGCCTGGTTGTTGAGGATCGCTCGGTAGTTGTCCGGCGTCGCGAAGCTCGCGGGTCTGGCGAGGGAGAAGCCGACGACGAGGATGAGCAGGATGAGCGCCAGGCCGTAGCGGGAGAGCCAGCTCGAGTCAGTTCCCATAGGAGGCTCCTGTGAGTGCGGCGATGGTGAGGTCGTCGCCGTCGAGGACGCGAGCGACGACCCCGCGGCGCATGACGACCGCGCGATCGGCAAGGTCGTTGATCTCCTGGAAGTCCGAGCTGGCGAGCACGACCGCGAGACCCTGGGCTGCCGCGTCCCTCAGCTTGCGGTAGATGGTGGCGCGCGCGCCGATGTCGACCCCGGCCGTCGGCTCGCAGAGAACCAGGAGGGTCGGATCGGTCGCCATCGTCCGCGCCACAAGCACCTTCTGCGCGTTGCCGCCGCTGAGGGTCGCGACGGTCGCGTTGCTGTTGGGTGGGCGTACGTCGAACGCGTGGATCCAGTGATCTGCCTCGCTCCGCTCGCGCCGGTGGTTGAGCGGCCACCAGCGCCTGCGCGGATTGGGGAACAGATTCTCGCGAACGGTCAGTCCGCCGGCGAGACCCTCGGCGTTCCGTTCCGCCGGCACGTGTTGGACTCCCCGGCTCAACGCCTGGCCTGGGCGCCGAGCGGCGTATCCACGCCCGTCGAGCTGGACGTCACCGCCCTGGATCGGCCCTGCGCCGGACAACGCCGAGGCGAGTGCGAGGTGGCCGGCGTCGGCAAACCCGGTGAGTGCGACGATCTCGCCCGGGCCGACGTCGAAGGACACCGGCCCGAAGCCGTGGCCGGACAGGTCTCTCACAGCGAGTCGCGGGGGCCCTCCAGCGGGGACCGATCGTCGGGTCGGCATCTCCGGGACGGCGCCGACGATGAGCTCGATGAGATCGTCTCTGCTCAGCTCCTCGACCGGGCGGCTGCCGACGACTTGGCCGTTGCGCAAGACCGTCACATGGTCGCAATGGCTCAGCACCTCGTCGAGCCGATGCGTCACCAGGATGCACGAGATGCCCTTCTCGCGAAGTCGTTCCAGGGTGGAGAGGAGACGTGCGGCCTCTCCGGCAGCCAGGCTGGCCGTGGGCTCGTCGAGGACGATCAGCCGAGCGTCCTGGACGAGAGCCCTCGCGATGGCGACCGCCGCCTGCTCGGCGATGGACAGCTCACCGACCGGGACGTTCGGGTCGAGGGCGACGTCCAGTCGCGCGAGCGCCTCCCTGGCCCGGGCTTGGGTGGCCGGCCAGCTGATCCCGGAGAGGCCGGTCGGGTAGCCGGCATATTGGGCGATGTTCTCGGCCACGGTCATGGTGGCGACGAGGCCGAGATCCTGGTGGATGAACACCACCCCTCTCTCGGCCATGGTGCGCGGCGTTCGTCGTGGCGGCAGTGCCTCGCCGTCCAGTCGCACCTCGCCGGCGTCCTCGTGCTCGACGGCAGCGAGGATCTTGACCAGGGTGGACTTGCCCGCGCCGTTCTCGCCCAGGAGGGCGTGCAGCTGGCCGCGTCCCACGTGGATGTCGACATCGGCGAGTGCCGCGGTGCCGCCGTACACCTTGCGAAGCCGGCGCACCTCGAGGAGCCCGCTACTCCCCGTCCTCGTGCCTGGTCGTTGCACGACGCGCAGGTCGGTCGTCATGTCAGTGCAGCTTCCAGAGCTCGGCGTACTGCGCCTCGTAGTCGAAGTAGGACACGAAGGCGCCGACGCCGGAGTCGGGGAGGTCCTCTGCGGTGTAGAGGTGGGCGAGCAGCGGGAGATCGGCGTTCTCGACGTACGGTTCGCCGGCCATCCCGCGGATGACCTGGTCGATGCACTGGTACATGGCCAGCCTGGGGTCGACCGAGCTGACCATCTTGATCGAGCCGTCGGCGAGCAGCTGCTGGTTGACCGCATCCAGGTCGTCCGCGTAGATCGAGATGTCGCGGCCCGAGGCCTTGACTGCCTGGACGGCCGAGAACATGCCGACCGAGTACGGCAGGACCAAGGTGTTCATGTCCGGGTTCGCGTTGATGATGCCGGTCAGGATGTTGGCCGACTTGGCGGAATCGACGGCGTCCCCGATCTGCCACGTCTCTGTCTTGATCGTGCAGGTGGAACAGTCCTCGACCACCTGGACGAGGTTGTCGATCTTGCGGATGACCGCGGGGAATGCCTCGTCGCGGATCGCGACCACGTTGGCATCGCCATCGGTGTCGGCGACGATGCCCCAGCCCAGCAGCTCAGCGGAGAGGCCGTTGGCGTAGTCGGCGGCCGCGTCGAACTGGCCGTTGCTTCCGGTGGGAGTGGGGTCGCACGTCGACACGGTGATGATGCCCTCGGACTTCGCCTCCTCCAGCTTGTCGGCCACCTGGGTCGCGGTGATGCAGATGCCGACGATCGCTGAGGGGTTCAGCGCGATGGCGCTGGACATCGCTTGGTTGAGGTTGGGGATGTCGGCGGCGCCGTTGATGTTCACGGCCTCGGCCTCGAAGCCGGCACCCTGAGCGATCTCGACGCCGGCCTCCGCCGTCTCGTTGCAGACGGTAGCGCCGCAGGAGACGAACACGATCGACGCATTCTCCGGGAGCTCGGGGGTCTCGGTGGGCCCGAGCCAGGTCGTCATGGTCCGGAGGTCTTCGCCGGCGGTGAACTCGTTCTGTGGCGCGTAGACCACGCCGCTGGTGGCGTCGTCCCTGATTTGCTGAGCGAGCGCGACGTAGTCGGCCGAGCTTCCTGCCGCGCCGCCGTCGGAGCCGCTGGACCCGGTTGCGTCGCCGCATGCGGCCACGAGGGCCACGATCATCGCGAGGAGCGCCACGAGTACCGGCACCCGCCCGCCGACCAGGCGCGAGCTGCGGACGCTCATGCGGACACCGCCTGCGAGTCGGCCGAGTGGTCGCCCTCGGCGTAGCCGCCACCGAGATCGCCGCTGAGGGCGATGCCGGCCTGCTCGGGTCGGAAGAGTGAAGCCGCGCGGTTCCAGTCGCTCAGCTCGTGGTCTCCGGCCCAGGTCCTCACCTGCTGCGAGATGTGCGGGGGCAGCGCCGTGGCGTCGGCGTAGTCGACCTCGATCACGTTGCCAGCCGGGTCGCGGAGCCAGAACTGGACCTCACCTCGCGGCAGCTCGTAGGTGTGGTGAGGGAACGTCTCGGTGTCGACGACGCCCTCGTGGTGTGCCCGGTCGTAGAGCTGCACGAATCCGGGGAGATCGTCGATCGCGATGGCGAAGTGGTAGGCGGACGACCACGGGCCCTGTCCCTGGCGATCGGCCGCCGCATCGTGCTGGACGAGGTGGATCTGGATCTTGCCCAGCATGAGCCAGGCAACCGGGACCGGAAACCTCGGCGACGGGATGACCCGTGCGCCGAACCAGTCGACGTAGAAGGCACTGACCCGGTCGACGTCGTCGACCGGAAGTGCCACGTGATTGATGTACGGCAGGGCCATCGGGCTGCTCCTTGCTCGCGGTGGTGAGACGTCCGTCACCCTGACTCCAGAGGTGTCATGCTGTCCAATACCAATATCGGCGGATTGTCATAGCCATTTGGAATGCCGGGAGAGGGCCCATCGTGAACCTGCGCCAGCTGCAGTACTTCGTCGCCGTCGTGGACGAGGGCGGCTTCACCCGCGCCGCCCAGCGCCTGTTCGTGTCCCAGCCCAGCCTGTCCAAGCAGCTGGCGCAGCTGGAGGCAGAGCTCGGCGGCGCGCTCATCGAACGGCTGCATCGCGGCCTCCGCCTGACCCCGAGCGGACGGGCGTTCCTTCCCGAGGCCCGTGCCGCGGTTCTCTCGGCCGAACGCGCCCGGCGGGCCGCGCGGTCGGCCCACGAGCTCGACACGGGGACCTTGGAGGTCGCCACGCTCCTGTCGATCGCCGTCGGCATGCTCCCGCGTGCGATCCAGACCCTCCGCTCGCGGCATCCGGGGGTACTGGTCGACCTGCACGAGTTCCGCCACCGGAAGACGCTCGAGGAGGCCGTCCGGGGCGGCTTGGCTGATCTCGCGATCGGGCCCGTGCCCGTCGAGTGGGACGGGCCGATCATCAACCTGGGCTGGGAGGAGTTCGTGCTGCTCCTTCCGCCGGACGACCCCGCCCTCGAGGGGCCTCGGACCATCGACCTCGCCACCCTCGCCGATCGCCGTTGGGTGCTGCCCGCGCCGAGCGCAGGCATGGCCCCGCTGGTGGACGGGGTGTGCCGGGAGGCAGGGTTCGCGCCTGCACCCGCGGTCCACACCTCGCAGGTCGATGCATTGGCCCGCTTCGCGGCAGCGGGCCTCGGCCCGACGATCCTGCCCGCCAACGTCGTACCGCCAGACGTCAAGCGACTCACTCGCAGGTTGGAGAGGCCCCTCGCCAGGCAGCTGGCGCTGTACACGCGCAGCGAGTGGACGCCACTAGGCGAGGCGTTCGCCGCCACCCTCTGGGACGCGACATCGGCCCGAAGGCCGCGCAACGCCTTCGTCGTGCCCTGAGGGGTTGCGGGCCTCCGCGCGCGGCCATGGCCACATTTCGCCATCAGGCGAGCGGGCCGTTGCCGGCCGCCCGTCCCCGGAAATCGCATGCCGGGGCCGCAATGAGGGCGCCCGCCCCTGACCATCGTGGGGCGGGCGCCTCGATCGCGGACGACTGCGCCTACCGCGAGTGCAGCCCGAAACCCGAGCGGCCGGCGGGCTCCAGACCCTCCTTGAGGTGGAGCGACGGGATCTCATAGTCGCCGAAGTTCTGGCGGCGGAACGGGATCGGGTCGGCAGACTCCAGGTTCTCCAGACGGTGCTCCCAGGCCTTGGCGATGTCAGGGTAGTCCTCGTCGGTGGTCCGGTCCGTGCCGTACAGGACGAACGGCGGGAGCACCTCGATGCCCGGGTAGTAGAGGATGCCGTGGTGGATCGGGAACAGCAGGTCGTCGATCGGACCGTTGATGCCTCGGTCTGAATAGTGTGACTCCGGTCCACCGGCGGTCACGGACAGCATCGCGCGCTTGCCCAGGAGGGTGCCCTCTCCGAACCGCTCGCCGTACTTGACGTCGCTATGCTCGCCGACGCCGTAGGCGAAGTGGTACGTGAAGACGCGGTCGACCCAGCCCTTGAGGATGGCCGGCATCGTGTACCACCACATGGGGAACTGGAAGATGTACGTGTCGGCCCAGAGCAGCTTCTCCTGCTCGGCCTTGACCTCAGGGGCGAGTGTGCCGGTGTCGAAGGCAGTGCCCGAGTCCGCGGCGACCTTGAGCGGGCTTGAGGCAGAGGGGCCGTAGTCCTCCGCATCCAGGACGGCTTTCCACTTCATCCCGTAGAGATCGCTGACCTGAACCTCGTGGCCTGCGCTCTCCAGCGTCTTCACGGCCAGGTCCTTCAGCGAGCCGTTCAGCGAGCGAGGCTCCGGGTGGGCGTAGACGATCAGCACCTTCATGTGAAACTCCTTCGAATCGGCGTGCGCCTCGATGGGCGGTCTCCGATCTTCGACTGATCCGCGCGCGTCGTTCAGGGGCGCTGCGTCCATCGGAGCGGGGTTCCTGGGACCAGCAGTACCACCGTCATCGACCCAGCACACGTGATACTTGCGGCATGGATGATCTTGCGGACTTCCTCCGCTCCCGCCGGTCGCGCGTGGATCCGATCGATGCGGGAATCCCTGTCGTCGGGTATCGCCGCGTACCTGGGCTGCGGCGTGAGGAAGTCGCGCACCTGGCGGGGGTGAGCGTCGACTACTACGTGCGCCTCGAGCAGGGGCGCGCAACCCAGCCCTCGGAGCAAGTCCTCGACGCTCTTGCGCGGGTCCTCGGGCTCGACGACATCGAGCTCGAACACCTGTACCGGCTGGCGCGCCAGAAGCGCCGCAAGGCCCCGTCGCCGACCGGTCGGCTGCGGCCGGAGCTCGTGCGGGTCCTGGACCTGATCACCGACGCCCCGGCATTCATCGTCGACCATCGTCTCGACGTCGCGGCCGGCAACCGACTTGCCGAGCTCCTTTATGGCCGGTCGATGACGGGCCTGAACACCGCCCGGCACGTCTTCCTCGACGAGGACGAGCGCGGCCTGTACGCCGGCTGGGAGCAGTGCACTCTCGACGTGGTGGGTCACTTGCGCCTCGCCGCCGGTAAGTATCCCGATGATCCGCGACTGACGTCGCTGATTGGTGAGCTGGCGATGGGCAGCGAGCGCTTCCGGCGGCTGTGGGCTCGCGCCGACGTTCGTGCGCGCACCCACGGCCGCAAGGCCTACCGGCACCCGATGGTCGGTGATCTGGAGCTGCACCAGGAGGACTTCATGCTGCCCGACGAGTCGGGGCTGGAGCTCCTGGTGCTCTCGGCCGCCCCGGGCAGCCCGTCCGCAGACGCGCTTCGTCTCCTCATCGGCCTGAATGCCGACGGTGATGTGCGTTCCATGCCGGGGCGGCGGCTGGGCGTGGACGACGGCGACCCCGCGAAGCGCTAGGTGGCGTCGAGCGGTGAAATGGTGAGCCAGGAAGCAATGAGCGGAATCGACAAGGTCGTCCCCAGCGCTGCCGAGGCTGTCGGAATCATCCCTGACGGGGCGACGCTCGCCGTCGGCGGTTTCGGGATCTCCGGCATCCCTGCGGTGCTGATCGATGCCTTGGTCGCTGCGGGCACGGGTGATCTGGAGGTGATCTCGAACAACTGCGGCGTCGACGACTGGGGCCTCGGACGCCTCCTTTCGGCACGGCGGATCAGTCGCATGGTGGCGTCCTACGTGGGCGAGAACAAGGAGTTCGCGCGCCAGTACCTTTCGGGCGAGCTCGAGGTGGAGCTGACCCCGCAGGGCACGCTGGCAGAGCGGATGCGCGCCGGCGGATCGGGGATCCCGGCCTTCTTCACGGCGACCGGCGTCGGGACCCAGGTCGCAGAGGGCGGGCTGCCATGGCGGTACGACGCCAGCGGCGCTGTCATGATCGCGTCTCCTCCTAAGGAGGTCCGCGTCTTCCAGACGGCCGCGGGGCCCAAGGAGTTCGTCCTCGAGAACGCGATCGTCGCTGACTTCGGCCTCGTGCGTGCATGGAAGGCCGATCGACACGGCAACCTCGTCTTCCACAAGTCGGCCCGCAACTTCAATCCGCTGGCCGCCGCGTGCGGTCGCGTGACGATCGCCGAGGTGGAGGAGCTCGTCGAGCCCGGCGACCTGGACCCAGACGGGGTCCACACGCCCGGGATCTACGTGCAGCACGTCGTGCCACTGACACCAGCGCAGGCGAAGGACAAAAGGATCGAGAGGCGGACCGTGCGCCCACCCCAGCCGGAGGAGTCCTGATATGGCCTGGAGTCGCGCTGAGATGGCTGCCCGAGCGGCGGCGGAGCTGACCGACGGCTCCTACGTCAATCTCGGCATCGGGTTGCCGACGCTGGTGCCCAACTACGTCCCTGACGACTTCGAGCTGGTGCTGCAGTCGGAGAACGGGATCCTTGGCCTCGGACCCTATCCGGCGTACGGCAAGGAGGACCCGGACCTCATCAATGCCGGCAAGGAGACGGTGACCGTGCGTCGCGGCGCGTCATTCTTCGACTCCGCAACCTCATTCGGAATGATCCGGGGCGGCAAGATCGACGTGGCGATCCTCGGTGCGATGCAGGTCTCGAAGTCGGGGGACATCGCGAACTGGATGATTCCCGGCACGATGGTCAAGGGGATGGGCGGCGCGATGGACCTCGTGCACGGCGCCAGGAGGGTCATCGTGCTGATGGAGCACGTCGCCAAGGACGGCTCCTGCAAGGTCGTCGACGAATGCTCCCTGCCACTGACGGGCCGGGGGGTGGTCCAGCGGATCATCACGGACTTGGCGGTGATTGACGTAGTCCCAGCCGCTGAGGGCGGCGGTCTGCGTCTTGTCGAGCTCGCGCCTGGTGCGACCGAGAACGAGGTGCGCGAACGGACCGAGCCGACCCTGGGCTGATGTCGGCTCGGCTGCGAGCTCATGGGCCCGGCTGCGAGCTGCAGCCGGGCCCCCTCGCGCGTCCCGCTACGGTCAGGAGGAGCCGGCCGCGTGTCAGGCGGCCGGGGCGGTTAGCGGGTCGGGCTGCTGGCGCGTCCGGCCGTCATCGGTGACGACGGCGAGGCCCTCACGCGCCCAATATTCGAACCCGCCGATGAGTTCGCGGACACTCGTGTAGCCAAGCGTGGCCAACGCCAACGCTGCGCGCGTGCTCCCGTTGCAGCCAGGTCCCCAGCAGTAGACGACGATCTCTTGGTCGAGCGAGGTTGCTACGGCGCCGATGCGGTCCTGGAGGTCGGCGTTCGGGATGTGCACCGCGCCGGGGATGCGCCCCTGTGCCCATGCAGCGTCCGACCGAGTATCGATCACGAGTGGCGGGTTGCCGCCGGCACGAGCGGTAGCCAAATCAGAGGGGTCGGTCTCATAGGCGAGCTTCGCGGCGAAGAAGGCGGCCGCAGCGATCTTTGTCATGACACAATTGCACCGTCACGCTCACGCTGAGGGAACGGCCATCGTGGGCAGTTTTCTTGCTATCGCCGCGCAATCAACGGCATCATGGCTATCGTGCCTGCGAATCCACGGATTGACCTTGACGAGACGGATCGCGAACTCGTCCTGCTCCTGCAGCGCGATGGTCGTGCGACGGTGGCCGACCTTGGCCGTGCTGTCAGCCTGTCGCCGAGCGCAACCTCGGATCGACTGCGGCGACTGACGGATGCAGGCGTGATCAGCGGATACTCGGCAGTCATCGATCCGGAAGCCCTTGGATATGCGATCACGGCATTCGTCCGACTCTCGTATCCGTCGGGCAACTACAAGCCGTTCACCGATATGGTCGACGCCACTCCCGAGATTGTTGAGGCTCACCATGTCACGGGCGTCGACTGTTTCATCATCAAAGTGCACGCCCGGTCCATGCAAGATCTCGAGCGCATCGCGGGCCGGATCGCCGCAATGGGGACGATTGCGACCAGCGTGGTGTATTCAAGCCCGGTCCCTGGACGCCACCTCGTACCGGCGTAGCCATGACCGGGATTCGAGTTGAGTGGCTCACTGTCCCCTCCCGGACTCCATCGCTGGCAGCGCTCATCCATGCGCACGCCGAATACGAGCGATCTTCTGTGCGCCAACCAGCCGACGAGGTCCTGTCTCGGCTGGACGCTTGGTGTCGCGAAGGGCGAGTCGAGCTAGCCGGCGCCTTCGTCGGTAGCGAGCTGGCTGGATACGCGTCCCTTACTTCCGACGTCGCCACCTGGACGGGAGAAGAATTCGGGCACCTCGACTGCCTCTATGTCAACGAGGCCCACCGCGGTCAGATGCTCGGACAGCAGCTGGTCGATGCTGTCGTCGGACGCGCGCGCGTGCGCGGATTCCGTGAGCTCCAGTGGCAAACACCTAGCTGGAACACGCGCGCAATCCGCTTCTATGAACGGATCGGGGCTACTGGCACGCACAAGCAGCGGTTCCGACTGGAGCTTTGAGCGGCTCACGCAACCGATGGAGAGCCCTCGACGTATTAACACGATTCCTCACCCGCCACCACCGCGCCGATAGGTTGGAGTAATGGAAATCCGCAACCTCGGAGCGAGTGGGCTGAAGATCTCGGCCATCGCCTACGGCAACTGGATCACCCACGGCTCACAGGTCGAGGAGGACGCGGCGCTCGCCTGCGTCCGCGAGGCGCTGGACCAGGGGATCACCACCTTCGACACCGCCGACGTCTACGCCAACACCAAGGCGGAGAGCGTGCTCGGCAAGGCCCTGGCCGGCGAGCGCCGCGAGGGGCTGGAGATCTTCACGAAGGTCTACTGGCCGACCGGCCCCGGCAAGCACAACGACCACGGGCTCTCGCGCAAGCACATCATGGAGTCGATCGACGGCTCGCTGAGCCGCCTCGGCACCGACTACGTCGACCTCTACCAGGCGCACCGCTACGACTTCGAGACGCCGCTGGAGGAGACGATGGAGGCGTTCGCCGACGTCGTCCGGTCGGGCAAGGCGCTCTACATCGGGGTCTCCGAGTGGACCGCCGAGCAGATCCGCGCCGGCCACGCACTCGCGCGCGAGCTGCGGATCCCGTTCGTGTCCAACCAGCCGCAGTACAACATGCTGTGGCGGGTCATCGAGGCCGAGGTGGTGCCGACGTCCGAGGAGCTCGGCATCGGCCAGATCGTGTGGTCGCCGATCGCGCAGGGCGTGCTCACCGGGAAGTACCTGCCCGGCGAGCCGCCTCCGGCGGGCTCGCGGGCCACCGACGAGTCCGGTGGCGCCGGTTTCGTCAGCCGGCTGCTGACCGACGAGCTGCTCGAGAAGGTCCAGCGGCTCAAGCCGATCGCCGACGAGGCCGGCCTGTCCCTCGCCCAGCTTGCCGTCGCGTGGGTGCTCCAGAACCCCAACGTCTCCGCGGCGATCATCGGCGCGACCAGGCCCGAGCAGGTCGCCGAGAACGTCAAGGCCGCCGGCGTCCGGCTCGAGGACGACGCGCTGAAGGCGATCGACGAGGTGCTCGGAGACTCCGTCGAGCGCGACCCGGCGAAGACGGTCTCCCCGCCGAAGCGTGATTTCTAGCGGTAAGTGTCCGGGAGGCTCTGGCCGATCTTGACCTGCGCCTTGGGCATTCGCATGAACTTCATCTGCAGCGACCGGGTGATCGCGTAGAACGTGGTGCCCTTGTAGTCCTCGCCGGGGAAGCGCTGGGTGAGCGCGCGGCGCAGTCGGAATCGCAGGATCACCATGTCGACGATCACGAACAGGAACGTCGCCAGCATCACCATCGTGCTGGCGCCCATCAGGGTCGAGTTGCCGCTGTAGCCGAGCACCATGCTGATGATCAGCAGCGGGATCAGCATCTCGACGAGCGAGAACCGGACGTCGACGAAGTCGCGCACGAAGCGGCGCATCGGGCCGCGGTCACGGGCCGGCAGGTAGCGCTCGTCGCCGGTCTTCATCGCGGCGCGGATCTTACGGCTCTCCTCGCCGCGCGCCTGGCGCTGCCGGGCGGCGAGCTCCTTGCGGTTGCGGGGCGCGCGGGCCTTGGCCCGGGCGAGGGCCTCGGCCTCCTTGCGGGTCGGCGTCGGTCGTCCCTTGCCGCCCTCCTTGACCGGCTGCACGGTCTCGGGCTCGGGCGTCTCGGACTTGCTTCGGCGGAACAACGATCCTCCAGTCAGGGCCGGCTCAGTCGCGGTGCGACTTGCCCGGCAGGTCGAGCATCCGCTGCAGGGCGACGAGTGCCTCCTGCTCGGTCTTGGGGTCGACCTCGATCACGTTGACGACGTTGCCGGCGACGAGGTTCTCCATCGCCCAGACGAAGTGGGGGAGGTCGATCCGGTTCATCGTCGAGCAGTAGCAGACGTTGCGGTCGAGGAAGACGATGTTCTTGTCGGGGTGCGCGGTGGCCAGGCGCTGCACCAGGTTGAGCTCGGTGCCGATCGCCCAGCTCGAGCCGGCCGGCGCCGCCTCGATCGTCTTGATGATGAACTCGGTCGAGCCCACCAGGTCGGCCTTCAGCACGACCTCGTGCTGGCACTCGGGGTGCACCAGCACGTTGAGGTCGGGGATCTTCGCGCGGAGCTCGTCGATGACGTCGGGGGAGAAGCGGCCGTGGACCGAGCAGTGGCCCTTCCAGAGGATCACCTTCGCCGCGCGCAGCTCCTCGGGCGTGAGGCCGCCGTTGGGCTTGTGCGGGTTCCACACCACGCAGTCGTCGAGCGAGTAGCCCAGCTTGAGCACCGCGGTGTTGCGGCCGAGGTGCTGGTCGGGGAGGAACAGCACCTTGGTGTCGGCGTTGTCGGGGCCCTTCTGCTCGAACGCCCACTCGAGGGCCACCTCGGCGTTGGACGACGTGCACACCACGCCGCCGTTGCGACCGCAGAATGCCTTGATGTCGGCGCTGGAGTTCATGTAAGTGACCGGGACGACCTGGTCCTGGACGCCCGCCGCGGCCATCGCCTCCCAGGCGGCCTCGACCTGCGCGATCCGCGCCATGTCGGCCATCGAGCACCCGGCCGCGAGGTCGGGGAGCACGACCTGCTGGTGCGGGCCGGTCAGGATGTCGGCGGACTCGGCCATGAAGTGCACGCCGCAGAAGACGATGAACTCCGCCTCCGGGCGCGCGGCCGCGTCGCGTGCGAGCTTGAACGAGTCGCCCGTGACGTCGGCGAACTGGATGACCTCGTCGCGCTGGTAGTGGTGGCCGAGCACGAACACCCGGTCGCCCAGCGCCTCCTTGGCGGCGAGTGCGCGCGCCACCAGGTCCGGGTCGGACGCCGGCGGCAGGTCGCCCGGACATTCGACGCCCCGCTCCGAGAGCGGGTCGGTGCCACGGCCCAGCGGCAGCAGAGGCAGGTCGACGGTGGTCATGTCCTGATCCTATTCGCCGACCGGGGGTGCGCCCATTTCGCGGTCAGCCCAGCAAGAACCGACACCGTGACGGCGGCATTCCCGGGTCCGCGATGATGGGCGCATGCGGATCCTCGTGGCCCCGGACAAGTTCGCCGGCACCCTGTCGGCGGTCGAGGCGGCGGCGGCGATCGCCGAGGGCTGGCGGCGGCAGGCGCCCGCCGACGAGGTCGACACGGCGCCGATGTCGGATGGCGGCCCGGGGTTCGTCGACGTGCTCAACGCGGCGCTCGGCGGCGACCTGCTGGCCGTCACCGTCGCGGGTCCGCTGGGCACCGAGACGCCGGCGACCATCCTGATGGCGGGCGGCACGGCGTACGTCGAGAGCGCGCAGGCGTGCGGCGTCCACCTGACCGGTGGCGACAACGGCGAGAACGCGACGACGTACGGCGTCGGCCAGCTCGTCAGCGAGGCGGTCGCGGCGGGGGCGACGCGCGTCGTGCTCGGCCTCGGCGGCTCGGGCACCAACGACGGCGGGGCGGGGATGCTCGCGGCGCTCGGTGCGGCCGCCGACGTGCCGCTCGACCGCGGCGGCGCCGCCCTCGAGGGCGTGACCGAGGTCGACCTCTCCGCACCCCGCGCCGCGCTCGCGGGCGTCGAGCTGGTGGCGGCCAGCGACGTCGACAGCCCGCTCGCCGGCCTGTTCGGCGCGACGAAGACGTTCGGCCCCCAGAAGGGCATCGCCGAGGAACGGCTGCCGTGGCTCGACGGCGTCCTGGAGGCGTACGGCGCCGCGACCGATCGTCGGTTGGCCCTCGAGGCGGGCACCGGCGCCGCCGGCGGGCTGGGCTTCGCCGCCATGCTCCTCGGCGGGAGCCGCGTCCCCGGCATCGACCTGGTCGCGGAGGCGGTCGACCTGTCCGGCCGCGCCCGGGAGGCCGACGTCGTGGTGACCGGCGAGGGCGCGTTCGACTTCAGCAGCCGCGCCGGGAAGGTGCCGGCGGGCGTCGCCGCGGTGGCGGCCGCGGCACTGCGACCCTGCGTCGTGCTCGCCGGCCAGGTGCTGGTCGGCTCGCGGGAGATGCGGGCGCTCGGGATGGACTCGGCCTACTCCCTGGTGGACGCCGTGGGGGAGGAGCGGGCGTTCGCCGACCCGGCCGGCGCCCTCGCGGACCTCGCTCAGCGGGTCGCGAGGACCTGGTCGAGGTAGGCCTTCGCCTCGTCGATCCAGGTGCGACCCTGGCGGTCGGGCCGGGCGTCCCTGCCGAGCTCCAGCCGGACGAAGCGGTCCTCCTGGTAGCCGTCGTCGTCGAACGCGTACTCGTTGGTGATCTCCAGCGTCGCGTGCTCGTCGAGACCGGCGAGGACCTCCACCTGCTCGCGGACCAGCGGCCACAGCTGGTCGCCGTACGCCTGCGTCGTGAGCTGCTTCGGCGGGACGTCCTCGGGCAGGCGGGTGATGATCCAGATCGCGGTGCCGGCGAACGTCACCGAACGCACGGCCTCGTGGTCGAACGCCGCGGCCACCCCGTGCCACGCCTCCAACAGGTCCGGCGTCAGTCCCTCGTACCAGCCGAAGGACGCCTTGCGGTCGCCCGCGGTGACCGACAGGTCGCCCTGCACGCTGTCCGCGAGGAGCGGCTCGGACCGGATCGCGTCGATGTCGTCCGCGAGGGCCGCCCGGGGGTCGGACCCCTCGGCGGCACCGAAGACGGACCACTCCGTGGGCGAGACCACGACGACGTTGTGGTCGGGGAGCGCGGTGACCGCGGCGAGGAGCAGCTCGGCCATCCGCTCGTTGGCCGCGTGGTCGCGGGTGCTGCCGAAGATCCCGGGAGCAGCGTCCGGCGCGAAGTCGTCGCCCGCCCGACTCGTCGTACCGGCGCCGAGCGTGACCTTGCTGTCCTGGGGCGCGCCCTCACTCGCGCGCTCGCGCCGGCGGAGCGCGTCGAGCACCGCGGTCACCTCGTCGGCGGTCGCGTCGGAGGCCATGTCGACGACGATCTCCTCGCCGTAGTACTCCGTGTCGAACGCCTCCCGCTCGACCTTCGCGTCGTCGACGCCGGCCATCGCCTCGAGCTCGTCCTCGAACGCCGCCTGCGCGTCGTCGGACCCGTCGTCGCCGCACCCGGCAAGGAGGACTGACGAGAGGACGAGGACGCTGAAGCCGCGGCGGGCACGGGATCCGATTGGCACCGGGCGATCATGCCGCACCGATCACAGGGACGAACGGCACTGGCGCCGATGTTGGAACACGTTCTAGTGTCGGGCCCGTGATCGACACCCGTGCCCGTTTCGAGGCGCTTCGCACGGCCGACAGCGCCGACCCGACCGATCTCGACCAGCTGTGGGCCGACCTGGACACCACCACCGTTCCGGAGGTCCTCGGCTCGTGGCGCGGCGGCGACTTCGCCACCGGCCACGTCGCGAGCCAGGTGCTCACGAAGGTCCGCTGGCACGGCAAGCGCTTCGACGGCCCGCTCGCCGCCGTACCGCTGCTGTGCCGCGACGACCAGGACGAGCTCTACTCCAACAAGGAGGCCGGCGGGGGAGGCGAGGCCTCGCTGTGGCCCGTCGAGTTCCGCGGCGAGGTCACAGCGACGATGGTCTACGACCGGATGCCGGTCTTCG
Organism: Nocardioides thalensis; assembly: GCF_013410655.1. Taxonomy (NCBI): domain Bacteria; kingdom Bacillati; phylum Actinomycetota; class Actinomycetes; order Propionibacteriales; family Nocardioidaceae; genus Nocardioides; species Nocardioides thalensis. Next base: position 2,763,440 of record NZ_JACCFP010000001.1, on the reverse strand, counting down.
ACCACTTCAAGAAGGTCGACGACGACACGTTGATGGGCATCATGAACGGCAAGCTCTCCGACGCCTTCGGCATCGACGACCTGTACTACTTCTGGCTGGAGCGCGAGGCGTGAGGACCACGGTCGCGCTCGTCGAGGAGCCGGGCGGGCCGTTCACGTTCGCCGACGTCGAGCTGGACGAGCCCCGCGCCGACGAGGTGCTGGTCCGGGTGGTCGCGACCGGCATCTGCCACACCGACCTGACGGTGCCGACCATGCTGCCCGCCGAGATGATGCCCACGGTGATGGGCCACGAGGGCACCGGCGTCGTCGAGGCGGTGGGACCGGAGGTCGAGGGCATCGCCGTCGGCGACCACGTCGTCATGAGCTTCCGCTCCTGCCGGGCCTGCCCACCGTGCCGGGCCGGCGACGTCGGCTACTGCGAGCAGACGCTCCTCTTGAACTACATGGGCATGCGGCCCGACGGCTCGACGTCGATGCGCCGCGGCGACCAGCAGGTGTTCGGCAACTTCTTCGGCCAGTCCAGCCTCGCCCGGCACGCGCTGGCGTACGCCGACAACTGCGTCGTCGTCGATCCCGCCCTCGACCTGAGCCTGCTGGCGCCGTTCGGGTGCGGCTTCCAGACGGGAGCGGGCACGGTGCTCAACGTACTCGACCCGGCACCCGAGGAGCCGATCGTGGTGTTCGGCGCGGGCGCGGTGGGGCTCGCTGCGGTGGCCGCCGCCCGGGGGATCGGCGTCGAGAGCGTGATCGTCGTGGACCCGCTCGCGGAGCGGCGCCGCGTCGCCGAGGGCTACGGCGCCACGACCCTGGACCCGACCGAGGGTGACCAGCCGGTCGAGCAGCGCGTGAAGGACCTCACGGGCGGCGGCGCGCCGTACGCCATCGACACGACGGCCCTGCCGGCCGTCGTGCTCCAGGCGCAGCGGTCGCTGCGCTCGCGGGGCCTGCTGGTGCCGCTGGGGCTCGGGGCGCCCGAGTACACGATCGACGCGATCGACCTGCTCCAGTCGGGCAAGGTGATCCGGTCGTCGATCGAGGGCGAGTCCGACCCGCTGACGATGATCCCGCGGCTGGTGCAGATGCGGGCTCAAGGCGCCTTCGACGTCGACCACCTGGTGACGACGTACCCGTTCGAGCGGCTGGCCGACGCGGTCGCGGACGCGACGGCGGGCAAGGTGGTCAAGCCCGTCCTGGTCTGGTGAGTCCGCGGTGAACCACGGGAATAACCGTCGGTGTGCGACCATTGGAACTGTCGAACACCGACCCGAGACCTTCTGGAGAGTTCATGAGCGACGCATGCGGATGCGGCGGCCACGGCCACAGCCACGAGGCGCCCGCCACCACTGCCACCGGCACTGCGACTGGCACGGCGACCGCGAGCGCCCCTGTCATCACCGACCGGCGTGAGGACCAGATCAACCTCAGCCCGGTTGCCGCGACCAAGGTGAAGAGCCTCCTCGAGCAGGAGGGTCGCGACGACCTCCAGCTGCGCATCTCCGTGCAGCCCGGCGGCTGCAGCGGGCTGCGCTACCAGCTGTTCTTCGACGAGCGCACCCTCGACGGCGACGTCGTCAGCGACTTCGACGGCGTGTCCGTCGTCGTCGACCGGATGAGCGTCCCCTACCTCAACGGCGCGGTCATCGACTTCGTCGACACGATCGAGAAGCAGGGCTTCACGATCGACAACCCCAACGCGACGGGTTCCTGCGCCTGCGGCGACTCGTTCCACTGATCCACATGCACGAACGCCCCCTGCCGAGCCGGCAGGGGGCGTTCGTCGCGTCCGGGGTCAGTCGAGGTGCAGGTGCAGCGCGTTGGCCAGTCGCTGGGCGGCCTCGCTGATCTCGATCTCGCGCTTGGGCACCTCGCGCGGGAAGTCGTCGTAGTGGATGCTCGGGGCGGGCGCCACCGCCTTGCGGGCGGCGTCGCTCATCCGGGCGGCCATCCGGTCGCGGGCGGCCGCAGCGCCGGCGGACATCTCTGCGGGCGTGGCGAGCTCCTCGTAGGGCGTCATGTCTTCGACGCTATGCGTTACTTCCGGGTAGACCCATCTCTACTTGCGGGTAGTGTTCCGCGTCGTGACTGACGCTCCCGGAGCCCTGCTGATCGCGGGCTCGATCGCCACCGACCACCTGATGACCTTCGACGGGCAGTTCAGCGACTCCCTCGTCGTCGACCAGCTCGACAAGCTCTCGGTGAGCTTCCTGGTCCACGACCTCGAGGTCCGCCGTGGTGGCTGCGCGGGCAACATCTCCTTCGGGCTGGGTCAGCTCGGCCTGCACCCGGTCCTGGTCGGCGCCGTCGGCGAGGACTTCGCCGACTACCGCGCCTGGCTGGAGCGGCACGGCGTCGACTGCGCCCACATCCACGTGTCGCCCACCCGGCACACCGCGCGCTTCGTCTGCACCAACGACTCGACCATGGCCCAGATCGCGTCCTTCTACCCGGGCGCGATGAGCGAGGCGCGCGAGATCGAGCTCAAGCCGATCGTCGACGTGGTCGGGGACCCCGCCTACGTGCTGATCGGCCCGGACGACCCCGAGGGCATGCTCCGGCACACCGACGAGTGCCGCAGCCGCGGCTACCGCTTCGTGGCCGACCCGTCCCAGCAGCTCGCGTTCGGCGACGGAGACCTGATCCGCCAGTTGATCGACGGGGCCGACATCCTCGTGACCAACGAGTACGAGACGCACGTCATCGAGAAGAAGACCGGGTGGGGGACCGACGACGTCCAGGACCGGGTCCGGCTCCAGGTCACCACCCTGGGCGCCGACGGCGTCCGCATCTGCGGCCGCGACCAGGAGCTGATCGAGGTGCCAGCTGCCAAGAACGTGACGCCGGTCGAGCCGACCGGCGTCGGCGACGCGTTCCGCGCCGGGTTCCTCGCCGCCCTCGGCTGGCAGCTCTCGCTCGAGCGCGCGGCGCAGGTCGGGTGCGTGCTGGCGGCGTACGTCGTCGAGACCGTGGGCCCGCAGGAGTACTCCTTCACGCCGGAGCAGTTCGTCGGCCGCGTCCGCGAGTCGTACGGCGACGCCGCCGCCGACGAGGTCGGGGCCTTCGTCAGCTGACCCGCCGTACGACGTAGCGCGGCGCGCCGTCGTCGGCGAGCTCCTCGCCGACGTACTCCTGCCCGCGCATCCGGCACCACGCCGGCACGTCGTAGCGCGCGGCGGGGTCGCGGGCGACCACGGCGAACGTCTCGCCGACGGCGACCGACGGCAGCGCCCGGGCCAGCTCGATCACCGGGCGCGGGCAGGGGAGGTCGCGGCAGTCGAGCTCAAGCACCGATGCTCCCGCGGATCTGGGTGACCGCGTCGACCAGGGCGGCGCAGAACCCGTCGACCTCGGCGTCGTCGGAGTCGCGGCGCAGCGAGACGCGCACGTTGCCGTGGGTCAGCGCGCCCATCGCGGCGAGGACGTGGCTCGGCTCCAGCGTCGAGGCGGTGCAGGCCGAGCCGCTGGCCACGCCGTACCCGCGGCGGTCCAGGGCGGCGACCAGCTCGTCACCGGCGACGTAGAGGCAGGAGAACGTCACCAGGTGGGGGAGCCGTTCGTCCGGGTCGCCGACCACCTCGGTGTCGGGCAGGCCGGCGGCGACGGCCCGGATCCGCTCCGTCAGCGCCCGTTGCCGCGCGGCCACCTCGTCGCGCTCGGCGAGCACGGCCTGCAGGGCAGCGGCCGCGCCCAGCGCGGCCGGCACGTTGGCATTGCCGCCCAGGTTGTCGAGGCCGTCGTCGCCCGGGAACGGGTTCGTCCAGCGCGTGCCACGGCGGACGGCGAGGATCCCGACGCCGGCGGGTCCGCCGAACTTGTGCGCGGAGCCGGCGAGTGCCGACCACTGCTCCGGCAGGGGCATCCGCCCGAGCGAAGCCGCGGCGTCGACGAACAGAGGGACGCCGGCCGGCAGATCGACCACGTCGACCGGCTGCACGGTGCCGACCTCCTGGTTGGCCGCCTGGAGCGCCACCGCTGCGACGTGCTCGCCGCGGGCGGCCGCGGAGAGCGCTTCAGGCGCGACCCGGCCCGCGGCGTCGACCGGGACGGAGACGTGGGCGGGGGAGTCGCGCCAGCCCACCGCGTGCAGCACCGAGGAGTGCTCGACGGCCGAGTGGACGATGCCGGAGCGACCCGAGCCCGACCGGGCGGAAACGAGGCCGAGCAGACCTCGATGGACGGCGTCGGAGCCGGACGCGGCGAACCCGACCTCGTCCGAACGCACCCCGAGGCACTCGGCCACCACGGCGCGGGCGTTGTCGAGGAGGAGCCGGGCGTCGCGGGCCGTGCGGTGCAGCCGCCGCGGGTCGCCGTACCCCCGGTCGAGCGCCGCCGTCAGCGCTGCCCGCGCCGCGGGGTGCAGCGGCTCGGCCGAGGCGGTGTCGAGGTAGCCGGAAGCGCCGCCCACAGGGGGTTCCGTGCTGCCGCCGGGGGTACTGGTCACCCCTGGAATCTATCCGGCGTCTGAATGCAGACCCCGCGGCGAACCGCCGGTCCGATTCCGCTAGGGTTCGTGATGATCTGACCCTCGAGAGGAAGGCTCGTTCGTGGGCTTGTGGCACCCCGAGCGCACGCGAGGAGCCCGGCGATTCCGCCGGCCGGCCTCGCTCGCCGGATTCGTCGTACTCGCTCTCGCCCTCGCGGGCTGCTCCAAGGAGTCCGAGGCGGGCCGTCTCGGCATGCCGGAGATCGTCACCGAGCAGGGCGACGGCATCCTCGAGCTCTGGCAGGGGGCGTGGATCGCCGCGCTCGTGACCGGCGTCGTGGTCTGGGCTCTCATCCTGTGGCCGGTGTTCTACTTCCGCCGCCGCAACGACGACGAGATCCCGGTCCAGACCCGCTACAACCTGCCGGTCGAGATCTTCTACACGGTCTTCCCGATCGTGATGGTCGTCGTCTTCTTCTCCCACACCGTGCGCGTCCAGAACGACGCCCTCGAGATGGTTGCCGAGCCCGACGTGTGCGTGACCGTGGTCGGACAGAAGTGGACCTGGACGTTCAACCACCACCTCGACGCGGCCGACTGTGCTGGCGACGAGGACACCCAGCAGGGCGAGGTCGGCTACGTCACCGGTGACTTCAACAGCGAGGAGGGCAACCGGCCCACCCTCTACCTCCCGGTCGGCCAGACCATCGAGTTCGACCTCTACAGCCCCGACGTCATCCACGACTTCGGCATCCCGGCGTTCGCCATGCGCATGGACGTGGTGCCCGGCTACGACAACGGCTTCCAGGTCACGCCGACCGAGACCGGCGGCCCCTACAAGGGCTACTGCTACGAGCTGTGCGGCGCCTACCACTCCCGGATGCTGTTCCAGGTCGAGGTCGTCAGCCAGGACGAGTACGAGCAGTACGTCGCCGACCTGGCCGCGGACCCCGACCACCACGCCGACGAGCCGGTGACCGGCGGGGCGTACGCCGACGAGGCCTACCTGAACCCCGAGACCGAGGGAGAGCACGAGTGACCGCGACCGCAGCGCGCTCGGCCGAGCTGACCGAGCGCAAGCCCCTGGGCCAGCAGCTGGTCCGGGTGCTGACGACCACCGACCACAAGGTCATCGGCAACCTCTACTTCATCACGGCGCTGGCGTGGTTCATGGCCGGCGGCATCATGGCGCTGCTCATCCGCTCCGAGCTCGCCTACCCCGGGAGCCAGGTCGTCAACGAGGAGCTCTACAACCAGCTCTTCACGATGCACGGCACGATCATGCTGCTGCTGTTCGCGACGCCGCTGTTCTTCGCCTTCGGCAACGCGATCATGCCGCTCCAGATCGGTGCGCCCGACGTCGCGTTCCCGCGGCTCAACATGTTCAGCTACTGGCTGTACCTCCTCGGCGGCCTGATCGCCGCGGCGGGCTTCCTGACCCCGCAGGGCGCGGCGTCGTTCGGCTGGTTCGCCTACACGCCGCTCTCCGACTCGGTCAACAGTCCCGGCGTCGGCGGCGACCTGTGGATCATGGGTCTCTGGATGGCCGGTCTCGGCACCATCCTCGGCGCGGTCAACTTCATCACCACGATCATCTGCATGCGCGCGCCCGGCATGACGATGTTCCGGATGTCGATCTTCGTCTGGACCGTGCTGATCACCAGCCTGCTGGTCCTGATCGCGTTCCCGATCCTCGCCGGCGCGCTGCTCTCGCTCGAGGCCGATCGACAGATCGGGGCCCACGTCTTCGACCCATCCCATGGTGGGGCGATCCTGTGGCAGCACCTGTTCTGGTTCTTCGGGCATCCCGAGGTCTACATCATCGCGCTGCCGTTCTTCGGCATCATCTCCGAGATCCTCCCCGTGTTCAGCCGCAAGCCGATCTTCGGCTACGTCGGCCTGGTCGCCGCGACCATGGGCATCGCGATCCTGTCCGTGGCGGTGTGGGCCCACCACATGTTCGTCACCGGCGCGGTCAACCTGCCGTTCTTCTCGGGCATGACATTCCTCATCGCCGTGCCGACAGGCGTGAAGTTCTTCAACTGGATCGGCACCATGTGGGGCGGATCCGTGCGCATGGACACACCCATGCTCTGGTCGGTCGGCTTCCTCACGACGTTCCTCTTCGGCGGCCTGACCGGCATCATCCTGGCCAGCCCGCCGCTTGACTTCCACGTGTCCGACTCCTACTTCGTGGTGGCGCACTTCCACTACACGGTGTTCGGCACGGTCGTGTTCGCGATGTTCGCGGGCTTCTACTTCTGGTGGCCGAAGCTCACCGGCCGGATGCTCGACGAGCGGCTCGGCAAGATCCACTTCTGGCTGCTGTTCATCGGCTTCCACACCACGTTCCTCGTGCAGCACTGGCTGGGCGTGGAGGGCATGCCGCGGCGCTACGCCGACTACCTGCCGGGCGACGGGTTCACCACGCTCAACCAGGTGTCGACCATCGGCGCGTTCATCCTCGCGTCCTCGATGCTGCCGTTCTTCTACAACGTCTACATCACCCGCAAGTCGCCGCTGGTCAACACCGACGACCCGTGGGGCTGGGGCCGCTCCCTGGAGTGGGCGACCAGCTCGCCGCCGCCGCGCCACAACTTCACGTCGCTGCCGCGGATCCGCTCCGAGTCGCCGGCCTTCGACCTGCACCACCCCGAGGTCGCTGCCATCGAGCTCGACGCCAACCCGGCGGAGAAGGGGGACCGGCTCGCCGACATCCCTGACACCGAGGGGCGTGCCGAGCACGTCGCGGAGATGAACGAGAAGAAGGACGGCGACGCCTGATGAAGATCGAGGCCTGGCTCTTCGGGATCACCACCGTCTTCCTGGTGCTGGTGACCCCTGCCTACTGGTTCATCACCGACGCGGGCGAGACCGGCGCCGACTGGACCGGCACCTCCGCCCTGGTCATGACCACGCTGCTCGCGGCGATGGTCACCCTCTACCTCGGCTTCCACGCCAACCGCATGGACGCCCGGCCGGAGGACCTCAAGGAGGCCGAGATCGCCGACGGCGCCGGCGAGCTGGGGTTCTTCCCGCCGTACTCCTGGTGGCCGATGTGGTGCGCGCTGTGCCTCTCGACGATCGTCCTCGCGCTGTCGTTCACGGCGTGGTGGCTGGCGATCATCGGCGGCGTGCTCGGCACGATCGCGCTGTCCGGTTGGATCTTCGAGTACTACCGCGGAGAGCACGCGCACTGAGCGCCGTATGTGACTAGACGCACATCACGCGCCCCGGGTTGCACCCGGGGCGCGTGATGTTTCTCTACGGCCGGGGATCCGTCGGGATGGGGGTCCGGCGGTTATCCTCGAAACGCGTCGCCACCCGGTCCGGTCTCCCCACGGCCCGACCGCGGTCCCAGAGGCGGCGTGCGCCGTACGCCATCGAGAGAGACGCACTTCGCCATGCTGCCTGTTCCCAAGCTGTTCCGACGCGCCCCGCTCGCCGCGGGGGTCGTCGTCGTGACCGTGTCCGCGCTGGCCCTGTCGGGCTGTGAGGCAGCGCAGGACGCCGCCGAGAACATCCCCGGTGTCGGGGCCTCCGACGACGAGACCACCGCCGTCGCCGAGACCACGCCTGTGCAGCTGAAGGCCAACGTCAAGCGGGGCGCCACCGACGTCCCGGTCTCGACGCTCGTCGAGGTCACCGCGGCGCACGGCGAGCTCGACAAGGTGACCGTGACCGGCGGTGGCGCCAAGCTGCCCGGCGAGATCTCCGCCAACGGCGCTTCCTGGACCGCGACCGAGCGGCTCGAGCCCGGCGTCACCTACTCCGTGAAGGCCACCGGCACCGGCGAGGACGGCGAGAGCGCGCGGTGGACCTCGGAGTTCACCAGCCAGGCGCTGACGCTGGACCAGCAGACCTACCCCTCGGTCGCGCCGCTCGACGGCGAGACCGTCGGAGTCGGCATGCCGGTGGTCGTCACGTTCGACCTGCCGGTGACCGACAAGAAGACGATCGAGCGCAACCTGCACGTCGAGACCACTCCGGCGCAGGAGGGCACCTGGCACTGGGTGACCGACAACGAGGTGCACTACCGGCCGAAGAAGTACTGGCAGGCGGGCACCGAGGTCAGCGTCGACGTCGACATCAACGGCGTTCCCGCCGGCGGCGGCCTCTACGGCCAGGAGGACCGGCAGATCGACTTCACAGTCGGCGACGCGCACATCTACAAGGTCAACGCGCAGACCCACCAGATGGAGGTCTTCTCCAACGGCAAGCTGCTGCGGACCATCCCGATCACGACCGGCAAGGAAGGGTTCACGACCCGCTCCGGCGTCAAGGTCATCATCGAGAAGTTCGACGTGAAGCGGATGAACTCCGAGACCGTCGGCATCCCGCAGGGCTCCGCGGAGGCCTACGACATCGACGACGTGCAGTGGGCGATGCGCCTCACCTACTCCGGTGAGTTCATCCACGCCGCGCCGTGGTCGGTCGGCTCGCAGGGCTACGCCAACGTCTCCCACGGCTGCACCGGCATGAGCACCGAGAACGCCGGCTGGCTCTACGACATGACCCTGCGGGGCGACGTCGTCGAGTACGTCGGCACCGACCGGCCGATGGAGCCCTACAACGGGTACGGCGACTGGAACATCGACTACGCCGACTACCGCGCGGGCTCGGCGCTCGACTGACCGTCGGTCAGCTCGCGCAGTCGTCGAGGCGGCGCACCTCGATCTCGGGGCCGGGTCGCACGAACGCTGGCGGGTACCAGTTGAAGCTGAGGTCGTAGGAGAAGGCCGGGCCCTCCCAGCCCTCGCGGTAGGGCGAGAACCTGGCCGCGACGCTGCTCTCGGCCTCGAGTCGGTCGTAGTACGCGACCGCGTCGTCGACGGCGGCGGCGAGCCCACGGTCGCGCTGGTGACTGTTCACCATCACCCAGCAGTAGCCGCCCGCGCGGTAGTCGTCGACCAGCTCCGGCCCGAGCGAGGTCTCGTAGAGCTGGTACGGCGGGCGGACCGGATAGCGGTCGAACCCCGCCGCCGCCGGCAGGTAAGAGCCCGGCACGGACGGCTCCACCACGATCCGACGGGCGCCGGTCACGTGGGTGGTGATCCATTCCCGCGCCTGGGTGCGGGTGTCGGTGCGAGTCAGGACCGCGTCGCTGCGGACGGCGTCGACGACGGGCTGCCCGAGTGCGATGACCGTGACGACCGGGATCGCCAGGAGGGCGGCCCGCTTCGACGTGCGCTCGCGCCACCACGTCATCACGCGGGCTGCGCCGTACCCCGCGAGCACGGCGAGGGCCGGGTAGGCGGGCAGGAACCAGCGCGCGAAGAAGCGGTCCTGCGAGCTCATGTAGACGTAGAGCACCAGGGGGAACAGGAGCAGCAGGGCCGCCCGCGCCGGGTGGCGACGCACGGCGACGACGGCGCCGATGACGGCAAGTGCCAACGGCGCGACGCCGAACGCCCATGGCAGCGTCGCCGGGTAGTAGGTCCAGCCGCCGGCGTCCTGGCCGAGCTTCGCGGTGGCGGCGAGGGAGGACTGACCGGTGAGCTGCTCCCGCGCGGTCGCGAAGTCGAGGACCAGGTACGGGTTGACCAACAGCAGCACGCCCACACACGCCGCGCCAGCGCCCACGAGGAGCAGGAGGGCACGCTGCGGCCGCTCGTCGCGGCGGACCACGCGGAGGACGACCGCGAGCGCGACGACAAGGGCCATCGGGGCGGCGAGGTACTTCGTCGCCCCGGCGAGTCCCACGGCTGCGCCGGCCAGGACGTAGGTCCACCAGCGGCCGCTGTCGAGGATCAGCAGGCAACCCACGAGCGCGACTGTGAGGGGGACGAGCGTGGGGACGTCGTTGACGGCTTGGTGGCTGTAGAACACGGGGAGGAACGCGAAGGTGACGAACGCAGCCGCGAACAGGCCACTGGCCTCGTCGAAGAAGCGCCTGCCCGCCCAGAAAACCAGCGGAACCAGCGCGGTCCCGAGCACGGCAACGACGGCGCGGGCCACGGTGAACGCGGGGGCGGGGTCGGCATCGAAGCCGGAGACGAGGTCCCCGGACCAGCCCGCGTCGACGACGACGAACACCGCTGCTAGCAGGTAGGTGAGCGCCGACGGGTTGTCGTAGTAGCCGGGCTCGAGGTCCCCGCCCGCCGCGTCGATCGCGCGCGGGACGAAGTGCAGGCCCTCGTCGGGGTTGTAGGCGAACGGCAGGCCGTGGCGGAGCCCGACCAGCCGAAGCACCAGCGCGGCCACGACCAGGCCGAGCAGGAGCAGCGTTGCCCGGCGGGAGGCACCGGTCGGAACAGGTGTCATCAATCGGTGAGCACCGGCGCCGCGCGCCGCACAGGCATCGCAGACCCGGGGCGTACGGCGACCGCGCGTCGCGCGAACGCCACCACGACGAGGACCCCGGCCGCTGCCGCAAGCCCGAGGAGCGCCCCGGGCAGGATGCCGCCGACCGGGTGCGGCGCGTCGGGGTAGAAGACGTGCCGGAGCTGCATCCAGGTCAGCCCGATCACGAGCCACACCAGCAGTAGCACCGACCAGGCCGTCGCCAGCTGCCAATCGCGCCGGAGCGGGTCGTCGGTCCGCCACCAGCGGCCGACGGCGAGCATGCCGAGCGCTGCCGCAGTGGCGAGCAGCGGCGCCAGCGGCATGAAGTACCGGTCGTGATGGCCGCCTCCGGCGAGGAGGAACGGCACGATGTTGGCGATCGTCGCCGCGGCGTGCAGCCCCAGGAGGACCCACACCGGATCGAGCCGGAGCGACCCCCGTCGCCAGGCGGCCACGGCGACGGTCGGGGCGAGCAGCACGAGCGCGACGAGCAGTGGCCACGTGGTCTGCACGCCTTCGACCAGGCTTGGGATGCCGGGGACGTCACTGAGCCCCCGCACCGGCTGCCGCTCGAACTTCTCCAGCAGGGCGCTCTGGCCGGTGAGGTCGCCGTACAGGCTCAGGTTGCGCAGGTAGAACCAACCGGTCGCCAGGGCCGGGACTCCGCCAGTGACGGCGCTGGCGACGATCGCGGTGCGCCAGCCCTCGCGGCGCCACAGGACGACAAGCAGGACGACCGTCGTGATCGCGACGAGGACGACGCCGGGCGCGCGGGTGCCCGCCGAGCACACGCCGGCGGCGGCCAGCACGACGAGCCGGGCCGGGGTGACGCGGTCCCGGAGGATACGGATGGCCATCCAGATGCCGAGGAGGGCGGCCGTGGAGCTGAAGCCGTCGTTCAGGAGGAACCCGGCCCGCATCGCGAGCGTAGGGGTCACCGCGGCAACGGCCGCGAGAGCCGGCACCGCCGGCCGGTTGGGCACCAGTTCGCGGGCGATCACGGCGACGAGCAGCACCCAGAGGGCGAAGCCGATCGTGTTGACCAGACGCATCGCGATGAACATGGACCCGGGGTCGCCGTCGGCCGCCCACCAGAGCGGCACCAGCATCAGGTGGTAGAGCGGCGGGTGGTTGGCCGTCCAGATCTGGTCATGCGCGGCGTCCCACCCGTCGACGCGGTCCGCGAACGCGCCGAACTGCTCAGGGTCACCGACGATCGGCGAGTCGATCGTCGGCAGGTCGCCGTCGGCGAGCGCGGCGATGTAGCCCAGGTGCGGCGGCTCGTCGTTGGACCACGTCGGGATCGTCGCGCTGCACGCGACCTGGGCGCCGACGCCGAGAACGACAAGGGCCATCAGGACAGGCACGGCCAGTGGATGCGCGATCCAGCGCCGGAACCGCGAGGACTCGGCGGGATGGTGGGGATTCTGCGTCAGCACGATGCGCTCCTCGCATGCTTCTCGTCGGCACGGGCGGGCTCGGTTGCGCGGCTGGTGGCCGCCGCCGCAGCAGCAGCGAGGAAGTCGGCGACGGTGTGGACGACGCGTGCCAGGAGTGCGGCCGCGGCGGCGGGCGCCGTGCCGACGGCCGGGCCGAGCAGGGCGATCAGCACGCCCTCGCGCGCGCCGAGACCGGCGGGGGCGAACACCAGGAGGACCCCGGCGGCGTGGCTGAGCGCGAACGCGCCGACGACGGCAGCAGGGTCCACGGTGGAGGGCAGCAGCACGACCAGCGCGGCGCCGTACGCCGTCCAGGTGCCGAGCATCAGCGCGACGGCGACGGCCAGGTCGCGGGCCGTGTAGGTCTCGTGACGGCCGTTGCCGGCCTCCTCGACCAACGGGCGCCCGGCGATCCGCGAGCCGAGCGGCCGGACGATGGGCGGCAGCAGCGCGGCGACACCGGCGACGGCGGCCAGGGCCCACAGCCAGCGCGGGAGGTCGGTGTCGAGCACACCGGCAGCAGCCAGCGCGGAGCCGAGCGTCACCCCCGAGAAGGTGTGCAGCAGCAGGAAGACCGAGGACGCCGCCACGCTCGACCGGGCGGGCACGCGGTGGCGCCGGCCGAGCTGGGCCTGGGCGGCGAAGCTCCAGACCGAGCCGGGGATGTACTTGCCCAGCTGTCCGACGAAGAAGATCGCCGCCGCGTCGCGCTGCGGCACAGACGACCCGAGCCTGGACAGCAGGTGCCGCCAGAGCACGGCGGTGAGCAGCAGCCCGGCCAGCGCCACGGCGACCGCGAGCAGCAGCTCGCCCGGGCCGGTGGTGGCGATCGCGTCGCCGATCTCGTCCCAGCGGCCGCGGAACCCCCACCACGCGAACGCGACCGTCAGTACGACGAATGCGGCCCGTGCGAGCAGCAGGGGGCGTGCCCGGGTCACGCCGTCGGGGCGGGGCGCAGGAGGGCGGTGCGCGTCGGGTAGGGGAGGGCCGGCGTGAGGCCCCGCGTCATCACGACCTCCACGCGGGGTCCCAGGGTGTCGATCGCGTCGACGTAGCGCTGCCGGTCGACGTTGTCGAACACGATCAGGCCGTCGGGGCGTATCCGGTCGACGGCCCGTGCGAGACAGGCCTCGCGGGCGCGGCCGTCGATGACGATCAGGTCGAAGTCGCCGGGCACCGCGTCGATCGCGGCGACGTACTCGGCGAACTCGAGCCCGGCGTGGCCCGGCTTGGCCGAGCCGACGGCGGGAGCCGCCGACTCGGTGGGCTCGACCACGGTCAGGATGACGTTGTCGGGCAGGCGTGGCGCGAGCTCGGCGGCCCAGCCGGCGTGGTGCTCGACGGAGCGCACGGAGCCGGCGCGGGCGGCGAGCCACAGCGTCGATGCGCCGGAGCCCCACTCGAAGACGCGCGCGTCCGGCCGCTGCTCCAGGAACGCCGTCACCCGGTCGGCGGAGTCGAACGTCCACCACGGAACGTCGAGCCGGGCGAGCTGCTCGACGTCGTAGATCGCGAAGAGCGACCGCAGCCACGCGGCGACCCGGCTGCGCGGGGCGAGGCGGTCGAGGAGCGTCATCACCCCGGCCCTGCGGAGCAGGTCGGCGAGTGCACGGACGAAGGTGATGTAGATCTTCTTCACAGCAGGCTCGCGGGGTAGTGGGGAGCGTCGAAGCGGGCGCGCTTCGTGTGCTCGAGGTTGACCTCGATGAGGGAGCGGTTGGTGCGGATCAGGTCGGAGACGATGCCGAGCATCACCGACAGCGCGGCCATCATGATGAGGGCGGTCCCCAGCAGCAGCGACTGGAGGTGACCGCCGCCCTCGCCCTGGTACTCCAGCCACGCGTACCGCGCGAAGGGGATCAGGCCGAGCACGCCGAAGACCGCCGCGAGCCAGCCGAAGATGACGTAGGGGCGGTACATGATGAACGCGCGGGTGATCGCAAGGCCGGACCGGAAGACGTGCTGGCGGGTGTTCTTGAACAGCCGCGACTCGCGGGTCTTGGCGTTGGTGACGACGGGGACGCTCGCGATGGCCATCCGCTTGTTGCCCGCCTGGATGATCGTCTCCATGCAGTAGGAGAAGCGGGTCACGGTGTTGAGCCGCATCAGGCTCTCGCGCGAGTAGGCGCGGAAGCCGCTCGCCGCGTCGGGGAGCTCGGTGCCCGCCGCCTTGTTGACGACGTGGCTGCCGAGGCGCTGGAGCCTCTTCTTCGTGGGCGAGAAGTGCTCGATCAGCTGCGTCTGCCGGTCCGCGATGACGATGTCCGCCTCGCCGCGCACGATCGGCTGCACCAGGTCGGCGATCCGCTCCTGCGGGTACTGGTTGTCGCCGTCGGTGTTGACCACGATGTCCGCGCCGATCGACAGCGCATAGCTGACGCCGTCGGTGAACGACTTCGCCAGGCCCATGTTGCGGCGGTGGTGCACGAAGTCGGTGACGCCGTGCGCCCGGGCGACCTCGACCGTGCGGTCCGTCGAGCCGTCGTCGATGACCACGACCACGATCTCGTCGATGCCGGGGATGGACCTCGGGATCGACCCGAGCACGAGGGGGAGCGTCTCCTCCTCGTTGAGGCAGGGGACCTGCACGACGAGCTTCACACGGGCCTCACTGGTCGGTGGACAGTCGGTGGACAGGCACTGGCCTGATCCTGTGCAGGTTCGTTCGCGGCGCGGTCCGGGCATCGACCTCGGCGGTACGTGTCGGTGTACGCCAGGAGAACTCCCGGTTGGGCGGGTACGCCGGTGGCGGGCTGGCGTCCCGGAAGGCACAGAATGGCGCGCATGTCCGGCTGGAGGCTCCCGCTCGCGCTGTTCGCGGTCGTCGCGACGACCTATCTCGCGACGATCAGCGCCGACCCGAGCCCGGACGTCTACTCGGCAGACTTCGCGGCCGCGCACATCGCCCGCACGGGCGACCCGGTGCCGGATATCTCGGAGTTCCCGGCGTTGGACGACAACATCATCCGGGAGACCTGGATCGTCGAGACCGCCGACGGCCGGGAGGCGATCGGCCGCGCGCCCGGCGTGATCGCGGCGTCGGTGCCCGCCTACTTCGTGATGCGGCCCGACGGCCTGAGCGCGATCCCCGGTGGTGTCACGGCCGCGCTCCTGACTGCGGGCTCGGTGACCCTGCTGTTCCTCACGCTGCGGCGGCGTGCCGGCACCAGGCTGGCGCTCGTGGCCGCGGGGCTGCTCGGACTCGGCACGCCGATGTGGAGCGTCGCCGCGGACGGGATGTGGCCGCACACGCTGACGGCGTTCGGGATCGTCGGGATGGCGTGGGCGGCCTCGCGCGACGACGACGCCTGGTGGCAGTGGTGGGTGGTCGGCCTGTTCGGAGGAGTCGTCCTGTGGGGGCGGCTGCACGCGGCCCTGATCTGCGCGGTGGTCGGCGTCGGCGTGGCACTGGCCCGACGCCGGCCAGCGGTCGCCGTACGCGTGGGGCTCGCGAGCGGGGCGATGCTGGGGCTGATGTCGGTGTGGACGCGGTGGATGTACGGGAGCTGGGACCCGTCGTCGGGGTATCGGTCGGGCGACTTCACCGGCGGCGTGGCCGACCGGCTGACGGACTGGGTGAACTTCTCCGGCTTCTGGGTCGCCCCCGACCGCGGGCTCCTGATCTGGACGCCGGTCCTGCTGGTGATGGCCGTGCCGCTGGCGCGTGCCTGGCGCGGACTGCCCGACTGGAGCCGCGCGCTCCTGGTCGGCGGGGTGCTCTACCTGCTGGCGCAGGGCCTGCTGGTGCGTTTCAGCGGCGGTGACGCGTTCTACGGCTACCGCACCAGCCTCGAGCTCGTCGTCTGCGCGACGCCGGCGCTCGCCCTGTCGGCGGGGGAGATGCGCCGTGTCGCCCGCGCCCTGTTCGTGCCCGCGGCCCTGCTCCAGCTGGCTCTGATCGCTCCGGGCGCCATCACCGACAACCTGGGCCTGCCCGTCGCCGAGGTCTGGCACGAGAACGCCTTCGTAGGAGGCGCGCTGCACCGGCCGGTGGTGACGCTGGTGCCAGCAGGAGCGGTGCTGCTCCTGGGACTCATGATGCTCGTCGTCGATCGCCGAGTCGGCAGAAGTTTGCCGTCAGCGCCCGCCGAGTCGGCAGAAGTTCGCTCGCCCGGGTTGCCGTGACGGTTGCGGTCCACGGCCGGGCTCGCAAACTTCTGCCGACTCGGCTACCTGGTCTCGTTTGCTTCGCTGCGCTCGCCCAGCTGGGCCTCCGTGGTGCCCGTCAGAGGCGTTTGACGCTGTCGCCCGGCCGGACCGTGCCGGGCTCGACGACGCGGGCGTTGAAGCCACGCAGGCGTAGCGCCTTGCCCTCGGGAGAGTTGACGAACCGCTCCGCGTCCTCGCCGAAGCGGCGGGTGAACTTGGCGCACCCGTTGTGCGGCTTGGCGGTCACCTCGATCACAGCGGTGGCGCCGATCGCGAGTCGCGTGCCGGTCGGCAGGTTGCCCGTCGACAGGTCGAGGTCGAGGTAGAGCTGGTCGCCCGCGCCGGCCTGCCGCACCGGGTCGCCGAACGCGAGGAACGACGCCATCCGGGCGCTCATGACGTTCAGCTGCGCGTCGAGATGGCGTCCGGCCTCGATGGACCGGGAGGTGGCGCGGCTGAGCCAGCTGTCGCCGATCAGCCCGTCGGCCAGAGTGAGCTCACCCTCCTCGAGCACCTCGCGGGTGCCGGGGCCGGGCCGCCGTACGACGAGCTCGAGCGTGCCGGTGTCGCGCGGGGCGGAGCGGAGCACGTCGAGGTAGTCGGTCAGCTCGGCGTAGGTCCGCTGGGGGAGGTGCTGTGCCACGGGCACATCCTGCCGGGGAAGGCCGACGGCCCGCCTCCCATTTCGGGAGGCGGGCCGTCGTCGCGCCTGGACTCAGTGGTCGTCGGACGGGCCGTGCTTGTTGGGGCCGGCCGCGATCTGGGCCTCCAGCTCGTGGAGCTCGTGCTCGGAGTGGTGCTCCGCCTCGTGCAGCTCCTCCGCCGTCGGCTTCTGCACGTTGTCGGCGAAGAACGCCTTCTGCAGGACGGCCTTGGCCTTGCGGAGGGCGTAGCCCTTCTCCTTCACGCCGTCGGCGTCGTTCTTGTACGCCGGGCCCGGCTCCGGGTCGCGGTCGCGCGCGGTGAGGACGTAGGCCTTCTCAGGCGCGATCGGGAGGTGCTTCTCGGCGTACGCACCGTCGGGCGAGCGCACGATGACACCGGTCTCGTAGCCGTGCAAGAGCCGCTCGTTGTCGGCGCGCTGGAGCGAGATGCACCAGCGCCGCGTGATGATGAACGCGATGATCGGCCCGATGAACACCGCTCCCCGCAGGAAGTAGGTGATCTGGTTGATCGACAGGTCGAACTTGATCGCGATGATGTCGTTGCCTCCCGCGGCCCACGAGAGGCCGTAGAAGGTGATCAGCGCGGCCATGATCGCCGTACGCGTCGGGGCGTTGCGCGGCCGCTGGAGCAGGTGGTGCTCCCGCTTGTCGCCGGTGACCCACGACTCGATGAACGGCAGCGCGATGAGCACCATCAGCATGAGCGGCGGCATGATCAGGATCGGGATCATGACGTTCCAGGACAGGGTGACGCCCCAGATATGGGTCTCCAGCGGCGGGATGATCCGCAACAGGCCGTCGGGCCAGCCCATGTACCAGTCGGGCTGGGAGCCGGCGGTCACCTTCGACGGGTCGTAGGGCCCGTACTTCCAGACGTTGTTGATCGAGAACAGGCCGCCCAGCAACGTGATCACACCGAACACGATGAAGAAGAAGCCGCCCGCCTTCGCGGCGTACACCGGGAGCATCGGGTAGCCGACGACGTTCTCCTCGGTGCGGCCGGCGCCCGGCCACTGCGTGTGCTTGTGGTAGACGAGCAGCAGCATGTGGGCGGCGATCAGCGCGAGCAGCAGGCCCGGGATCAGCAGGATGTGGATGACGTAGAGCCGCGGGATGATCTGGTCGCCCGGGAACTCGCCGCCGAACAGGAAGAACGACATGTAGGTGCCGACGACCGGGCTGGCCTTCATGAAGCCGTCGGCCGCGCGGACGCCCGTGCCCGAGAGCAGGTCGTCGGGGAGCGAGTAGCCGGTGAAGCCCTCGATCGTGCCGAGCAGCAGCAACAGGCAGCCGATGACCCAGTTGAGCTCACGCGGCTTGCGGAACGCGCCCGTGAAGTAGACGCGGAGCAGGTGGATCATCATCGAGGCGATGAAGATCATCGCCGCCCAGTGGTGCATCTGCCGCATGAGCAGGCCGCCACGGACGTCGAAGGAGATCTCGAGGCTCGACGCGAAGGCCGACGACATGTGGACGCCCCGGAGCGGGTCGTAGCTGCCGTTGTACTGGACCTCGGTCATGCTCGGGTCGAACCACAGGGTCAGGAAGACGCCCGTGAGGAGCAGCACGACGAAGCTCCACAGCGCGATCTCGCCGAGCATGAACGACCAGTGGTCGGGGAAGACCTTGCGCAGGTTCTTCTTCATCATCGACCCGAGGCCGAGACGCTCGTCGGCCCAAGTGGCGACTGCTCCGGCAGCCTTGGTGCCCTTGCTCACGGTTGCAGGCTCCGTGCCGTTGGTGGAAGCGACCTTGCTGGTATCAACGCTCATAGTAGTCCCGCTCCCAGAAGCTCGGTCCGACCGGTTCATCGAAGTCGCTCTGCGCGACCAGGTAGCCCTCGGAGTCGACGGTGATCGGCAGCTGGGGGAGCGGCCGGCCCGCGGGACCGAAGACGACCTTGCCGGAGTCCGCCAGGTCGAAGGTCGACTGGTGGCACGGGCAGAGAAGGTGGTGGGTGGTGCGCTCGTTGAGCGAGATCGGGCAGCCGACGTGGGTGCAGATCTTCGAGTAGGCGACGATGCCGTCGACGTCCCAGTTGGCCCGGCTCTCGCCCTTGGCGTCCTTGCCGGGCTTGATGTCCTTGGGGTCCATCCGGAGCAGGATCAGCGACGCCTTGCTCTTGTGGATCTGCAGGTTGACGCCCTCGACCTCCTCGGGGTCGATGCCGTAGCGCTCGGGGTTCATGAGCGCGTCGGGCTGGCAGTTGACCAGGTCGCCGATCTCGAGGTCGGACACCGAGATCGGGGTCCAGATGCCGTCGCGGACGATCCGCATCGGCGCTTCCTCGGTGCCCTCGCCCCAGATGGTGTGGTAGAGCGCGTCGCCCGGCAGCGGGCCGAGGTCGCGCAGCAGCACGACGGCTGGCACGCCCAGCAGGGCGGCGGAGCCGAGCATCGAGTTGCGGATCAGCGAGCGGCGGCCGATGCCCGACTCCTCGAGCCCGGCCGACAGGGCGGCGAGGGTGCCCTCGCGCTCCTCGTCGGTGGACCGGGCCGGGTGCCGCATCTCGACGATCTCGTGGTCGCCCATGAGCTTGCGGGCCCAGTGGATGACGCCGATGCCGATGAAGAGGAGCGCGCCGCCGAGGGTGACGCCCAGGGCCACGGTCGAGGCGCCGAAGCCGCCGACGACGTGCCAGTTGTCGTCGATGTCGAACGCGAAGTAGGCGACGACGAACAGGATCGTGCAGATCGCGGAGAAGCCGAAGAAGCTGGCGACCTGGAGCTCGGCGCGCCGCTCGGCCTTCTTGTCGACGTCGGTCGGGCGCCAGGTGTGCTCCGGCAGGCCGGGGTTGGCGATGGGCTCCTGGGGGACCAGCTCGCCGCCGGTGCTCTGGTGCTCGTCGCCGCTGCTCTCGTGTGCGTCGCTCACGCCTCGACCTCGTCCTTCTTCTTGCTCGAGCGAGTGGTGTGGGCGCCGATCCAGACGGCGAACCCGACCAGGGCGCCGATGCCGACGATCCACGCGATGATGCCCTCGCTGACGGGGCCCAGGCTCCCGAGCGTGAGCCCGCCGTAGCTGGGCTGCTCGTCGAGGGTCTCGAGGTAGGCGATGACGGCCTTCTTGTCGTCGGGCGGGATGTTGCCGTCGGAGAAGGTGTCCATCGACTGCGGGCCGGTCAGCATGGCCTCGTAGATGTGCTTCGGGTCCACGCCGCGGATCTTGGGCGCGTAGCCGCCGCGCGGCATGGCGCCGCCGGAGCCCTCGAAGTTGTGGCAGGCGGTGCAGTTGGCGAGGAAGATCTGGCCACCGCGGGTGACGTACTCCTCGCGCTCGTCCTCGGGGATCGTGTCCGGGTCGTAGAGCTCCGCGTCCGGGATGCCCGGGCCCGTGCCGAGCGAGGCGACGAACGCGGAGAGCGCCTCGATCTCGGCGTCGCTGTAGACGACCTCCTTCCGGGGCACCTGCACGCCCGGCTGGGCCATCGGCATCCGGCCGGTGCCGACCTGGAAGTCGACCGCGGCGGCGCCGACGTCGGTCAGCGCGGGGCCGTACTGCGTGCCGTCCTGGGTGAGGACGCCCTCGCCGTTCTGGCCGTGGCAGAAGGCGCAACCCACGAGGAAGAGCTCGCGGCCCTCCGCGACGAGATCGGCGTTCTCGGCCTCGTTGTCAGCCTGGGCAGGTGCGAGCGCGGCGTACAGGCCGCCCGTCAGCAGCAGCCCCAGGAGCAGCACCAGCAGGCCTGCGAGCGGCCCGCGGCGGTGCCGCGAGAGTCGACCGGCGGAGCGGTTCAGGAGTCGCACATTCAGTCCTTGCTGTCCAGGGTTCGGGCAGTCATTCGGTTGTCGGCCTGCTCGTTCGACACCGCAGCCGGCCAGGGTGTGACGGTCACTTGACCAGGTAGATCGTTGCGAACAGGCCGATCCAGACCACGTCGACGAAGTGCCAGTAGTAGGACACGACGATCGCGCTCACCGCCTGCTCGTGGGTGAAGCGCCTGGCGATGTAGGTGCGTCCGAGGACGAAGAGGAAGGCGATCAGGCCGCCGGTCACGTGGATGCCGTGGAAGCCGGTGGTCAGGTAGAACATCGTGCCGTAGCCGTCGTGGGGGATGGTGACGCCCTCGTGGATCAGCTCGGCGTACTCGAGCGCCTGGCCGCCGATGAAGATGGCGCCCATGATGTAGGTGAGGATGAACCACTCGCGCAGGCCCCAGCCGCCGACGTTGAGCACCGATCCCTTGCGGCCCACCTGGCCCCGCTCGGCGGCGAACACGCCGAGCTGGCAGGTCACCGACGAGAGCACGAGGATCGTGGTGTTGGCGGCAGCGAACGGCACGTTGAGGAGGTCGGTGTTGGCCTCCCACATCTCCGGGCTGACCGAGCGGATCGTGAAGTACGACGCGAACAGCGCCGCGAAGAACATCAGCTCGCTGGAGAGCCAGATGATCGTTCCGACCGCCACCATGCTCGGTCGGTCGTGCTGGCCGTGCAGGCGGGAGGCCGGGAGGGATGCGGTTGCTGTGGTCGCCACGGGCCTCATTATGGCGGTTGCGCTCCGGCACGGCATCCCGACCCCCTGGAATGGGCAGCGTATCCGCGGCACCTACGCTCAGGGCAGGTAGAGGAGGTGCCTGGACGTGCGTCTGATGAGCGTCGTGGAGCCGCTCCCGGAGCTCTCCTGGGGCACCGCGGTGAGCGAGTGGTCGCTCGCGCCGCTGCCACTCGTGGTGACCGTGTGGTCCGTGGGGCTGTACGCGGTGGGCGTGCTCGCGCTCCGGCGTCGCGGCGACCGGTGGCCCGTGGGCCGGTCCCTCGCCTGGGGCGTCGGCATGCTGGCGTTCTACCTCGCGACGTCGTCCGGGCTGGCGGCGTACGACACTGTGCTGCTGAGCGCGCACATGGTCCAGCACATGGTGCTGTCGATGATCGTGCCGCTTTGCCTCGCCCTCGGCGCGCCGGTGACCCTGGCGCTGCGGACGCTGCCCGCGCGGCCCAGGGGCTGGCTGCTCGCCGTGCTCCACTCCAAGGTGGCGAAAGTCGCGTCGTTCCCGCCGCTCGCGTTCGGCCTCTACGTCCTCTCGCCGTGGGCGCTCTACTTCACCGGCTGGTACGACGCGTCGCTGACCTCGGTCTACGTGCACGAGATGATGCACGTCCACCTGGTGGCGGTCGGCGCGCTGTTCTTCTGGCCGATCGTCGGGGTCGACCCGCTGCCCGGCCGGGTGAGCCACCCGTTCCGGGTGCTGCTGACCGTGCTGACGCTGCCATTCCATGCGTTCCTCGGGGTGACGATCATGGGGCAGACCGCGCTGCTCGGCGGCGACCACTACCCGTCGCTGCACGACGGCCCGATGGGCTCGTGGCTCCCCGACCCCAGAGCCGACCAGGAGCTCGCGGGCGGGATCCTGTGGGGCGCCGGCGACCTGGTGGGGCTCGTCTTCTTCGTCATCCTCTTCGCGCAGTGGGTGCGCGCGTCGATGAAGGAGGCCGAGCGCGAGGACCGGCGTCTGGACCGGTTGGAGGCGCAGGCCCGAGCGGACGCGAAGGCGAACGAGTAGAGTCCGCGCCGTGAGTGAGACCAGGATGAATTCTCGCCCCCTCAAGGTGCTCGTCTACAGCGACGACGTCCACACCCGCGAGCAGGTCCTGCTGGCTCTGGGCCGCCGTCCGCACCCCGACCTGCCCGAGGTGACCTACGTCGAGGTGTCGACCGAGCCGGTCGTGATCCAGAACATGGACGCCGGTGAGATCGACCTCGCCGTCCTCGACGGCGAGGCGGTCCCGGCAGGCGGCATGGGCATCGCCAAGCAGCTCAAGGACGAGATCTTCAACTGCCCCCCGATCGTCGTGCTCACCGGCCGCCCGCAGGACGCGTGGCTGGCCACCTGGTCGCGTGCCGACGCCGCGGTCCCGCACCCGATCGACCCGATCAAGCTGGCCGAGACGGTCGTCGCCCTGCTGCGCTCGCGCGTCCCCGCCACCACTTCGTGACCGTGCCGACCTGGCCCGACGTCCTCGACACCCTCGTCGCGGGCTCGGACCTGTCGCCCGAGCAGGCCGCCTGGGCGATGGGGGAGATCCTCGCCGGCCAGGCGACCGAGGTGCAGATCGCTGGCTTCGCGGTCGCGCTGCGCGCGAAGGGCGAGACGATCGACGAGGTCGCCGGGCTGGTCGAGGCGATGTACGAGGTCGCCACGCCGATCGCGGTGCCCGGCCGCACGCTCGATGTCGTCGGCACCGGTGGTGACCGGTCGTTCTCGGTCAACGTCTCGACGATGTCGGCCATCGTCGCCGCGGGCGCGGGCGCGCGCGTGGTCAAGCACGGCAACCGCTCCGCCTCTTCGCAGGCCGGCACCGCCGACGTGCTCGAGAAGCTCGGCGTCCGGCTCGACCTGCCCGTCGCCCGCGTCGCTGCGGTGGCCGAGGAGGCCGGCATCACGTTCTGCTTTGCCGCCGCGTTCCACCCTGCACTGCGCCATGCGGCCGTCCCGCGCCGCGAGCTGGGCATCGGCACTACCTTCAACCTGCTCGGTCCGCTGGCCAACCCGGCCCGGCCCGCCGCCCAGGCCATCGGGTGCGCCTACCCCGGCAAGGCCGAGCTGATGGCGGGTGTCTTTGCGCGCCGGGGCGTCGACGCCTGGGTGTTCCGGGGCGACGACGGTCTCGACGAGCTCACGACGACCACCACCTCGGCGCTGTGGACCGTCCACGACGGCCAGGTCGCCGCGACGTCGATCGACCCGCTCGACTTCGGCATCGCCCGGGCCACCGCCGAGGAGCTCAGAGGCGGCGATGCGGCGTACAACGCCGACGTCGTACGGCGCCTGCTGGCCGGTGAGGCGGGGCCCGTCCGTGACGCCGTGCTACTGAACGCCGGCGCCGCGCTGGCCGTGCACGACGCGCCGGGCGACCCTGTCCCGGACGCGCTCGCCGCCGGCATCGCCAAGGCGGCCGACGCGATCGACTCCGGCGCCGCTCAGTCGGCGCTGGAGCGCTGGGTGGCCGCGGCCTCGGCCTGAGCGCGAGGACTCACGCCGCCTCGACGTCCAGCACGAACACGTTGCCCTCGGGGCGGAAGCCGATCTTGTCGTAGTAGGGATCGACGACGTCAGGCGAGGTCATCACGCGGCGGTAGCCGTGCTTCCGCAGGAGGTCGCTGCGACGCCAGACGAACTCACCGGGCGTGAAGTCGCGGTAGCGCGGCGTCACGTAGTCGAGGTGGACGTGCGCGACGTCAGCCTCGCGCTTGACGATGACCACGCCCACCGTCTCGTCGCCCCTGACGACGACGAACGCCTCCTCGCCCGACTGCGCGTGCCCGACGAACGTCGGCTGATGCTTGCGGATGTCGTCCGCGTGGGTGTCGAGCACGTGCCGGAGGTACTGGTCGTTGAGCCCGACCTCGATCACCTCGAAGACGTCGTCGTCGTGCCGCTGCCGGGTCAGCTGGGCGATGAACCACAGGTTGATCGCTGAGGTGACGACGTTGAGGGCGACCATCGGCCAGACGCCGAGAATCGCGTTGAACACGATCAGCACGATGCCCGCGACCAGGTTGAGCGTGCGGAATCGCAGGACCCGCTGCTGGAGGAGCGAGTAGACGAGCAGCGCGCTGCCGCCCCAGCCGAGGGCGTCGATCCAGTGCTCCGCCAGCCAGTCCACCCGCGACCTCAGTCGAGCCCGAGGGAGAACGCGGTCTCGAGGTCGTGGCGGGAGTACGCCCGGTAGGCGATGTGCGTCTCCGTGTCGACCACGCCCGGCACCTTGTTGAGCTGGTCGGCGACGACCGTGGCGATCTCCTCGTGGCGCTTGACGCGGATCAGGGCAACCAGGTCGATGCTGCCGGTCACCGAATAGACCTCGCTGACGCCGTCGAGGGCGGCGATCGCCTCGGCGACCTCGGGGATCCGGGCGGTCTCGGCCTGCACGAACACGATGGCGGTGATCATGGCGCCACTCTAGGACTCAACGGCGGACGGTCACCGTGGTCCATGGGGAGTTCGCGGCGTTGATCTGAGCCGTGCCCTGATAGGCGACCCGCAGGCGGTTCCGTCCGACGCTCGCGAGCCTCACCTTGACGGACTTCGTGCCGTTGCCGGTTGCCGGTAGCGAGACGGTCGTCAGCGTCTTCGTCTGTCCGCTGGGGAGCTTCGCCACGA
Organism: Nocardioides thalensis; assembly: GCF_013410655.1. Taxonomy (NCBI): domain Bacteria; kingdom Bacillati; phylum Actinomycetota; class Actinomycetes; order Propionibacteriales; family Nocardioidaceae; genus Nocardioides; species Nocardioides thalensis. The sequence continues at coordinate 2,738,376 of NZ_JACCFP010000001.1, read as the reverse complement.
CGGCAACCTTGCCGGCCGGCGAGGGCATGCCGGGCACCGACACGGCGATTCCCACGATCAGAGGCGAGCGTCGCCGGACCGTCGTCGACGAGACGGACATGGCGACGGTCGAGGCCAGGCGCGGGACGGAGACGGCGGGGCTCGTCGCCACACCGGGGGCGTAGCCGTCCTCCGTCGCAGTGACCCTCACGGACACCGAACGGCCGGCGTCTGCCGCCTGCACTTGATACACGGCCTGCGTCGCGCCTGGGATCGGCACGCCGCCCCGCAGCCACTCGTAGGTGTACCTCGGCGTCTGCGGCCAGGTGCCCGGTGCCGCGTACAGCAGACTGCCGTAGGCGGCGATCCCGGTGATCACTGGACGCGACATCGGCTCGAGCTGTTCACCGGCGGCGCCGGTGATCGCGTTGCTCTCGACCGTGCTGCTCGCGTGGCCGGCCACGGCGTAGGTGACCGCGAGCCGGACCTGTTGGTCCACGTCTTCAGGTCGGACCCGGTAGGACCCGGTCGTCTCGCCGTGGATCATGGTCGTCCCGCGGTACCACTGGTAGGTCACCGTGCCGCCTGCGGGCGTCCATTCACCTGGGGTGGCGAGTGTGAGGTCGGTGCCGACCTTGCCCGTTCCCTCGATCCCGGGGAGGACCGTCGAAGTGGGTGCGTCGCCGGTTACACCCACGATCACGTTGCTCGTGGTCACTCCGTTCCCGTAGCCAGGGACTACCAGCGTCACCCGGAGGCTGATCGGCTTGCGGACGTCAGCGGCCGTGACCTGGTACGTCGTGCCAGTCGCGCCGACGATCGGGATGCCGTCGCGCAGCCATTGCCAGGTTTCCTGGCCCTCGTCGACGATCTCGGCCGGCTGCCAGTCGGGTCGCGTCGACGTGAGCACAGTCCCGACCTTGCCGGAGCCGTGGATGAGCGGTTGGATGCCGTCCCCGTCGTCGCCCGTGCCGTCGGCGTGCGGCTTGCCCCACACATGCACGCTGCACCACGGGGCCACGCCAGGATCCGCCATCGGCCTGTCGTTGGCGTCCAGCGCGATGGCCCGCCACTGCCAGGTGCCCTCGGCAAGGGCCTCCGTCGGGGCCCAGGCGGTGGCAACGGTCTTCGTCTCAGTGATCGTGCCAGCGGCACTCCGTTGCTGGAAGCGGTAGGCCGTCGGCTTCACCTGTGCGCCGGTTGCCGACCAGCTGAAGACGGCTCCGTTCGGCGGGACCTCGCGGGTGCCGGCGCAGCCGTCGGGCTGTGTCAGGGTCCCGTGGACGTCGAAGGCCCTCCAGCCAGCCGACCACGGACCACGGTGGCCCGAGGCGTCGATCCGGCGTACTCGCCATACGTAGTCGTCGGCTGCGATGCCCGGTCTCGTGGCGGCCAGAGGGGCGGGCAGAGTCAGCGTCGGCTGCCGGGTGACGAGCAGCTCGTTGCTCGGCACCCGGTTCGCGGTGTTCTCGGAGCGGTCGTCGTTGCGGTGAATCTCGATCTCGTACGACGCGGCGAACGGCATGGGCGCCCAGCTGAACCGCACGCCGTCTGATGTCCCCAGGTTCGCGGGCACGGCGTCCGAGCCGAGCTCAGGTGCGGGGGACCGCTTGACCATCGGCTGCGGCCGGCTCCAAGGGAGGAGGTTGCCGGTCCCGTCGATCGCGCGAACCTTCCACCAGAGCGGGCCGTCGACGTACGTCGTGTCGAAGGAGGTGAACTGTCGCTGGTCGACGTCGATGGTGTCGACGATCGTCGTGAACGCCTCGTCGGTCGCCACCACCACGCGGTAGGTACGCGCCTCGATCGTGGCGGCAGCGAGGGGAATGTCCGTGCCGGTGACATTGGCGGAGGCGTGGGACTCCTGATAGTCCCGCCAACAGAGGGTGACGTCGTCCCCGATGTCGGGCACCGGTCCCGTCCCGGAGGTGGTGGGGCAGGAGGTGGGGACGGGCTCGACGGTGCTGGGAGCCACCAGCACCGGGTTGCTCCGCTTCTGGAACCGGTGGCCGGCGTAGGCAAGCGGGTTGCAGTGGTTGCGGTCGGTGCACGGCTGCACGTGCCAGTGGTAGCCGTCCTCGTTCGTCTGGTCGTCGGGGAGCGCGACGTCAGGGCGGTAGATCGTCCCCTCGACCCAGGTTCGGCACTCGGAGGGACAACCGGTCGCGAGGGGGTTCAGCCTTGCGTTGTGGCTCAGGTAGACGTAGTAGCCACCCGCGTCGGGGACCGACGACCACCTAAGAACCGGTGTCTCCGGGATGACCGAGCACAGGGTGTCGGAGCATGTCCTTCCGTCCTCGCCATCGATGGCGTCGCCGCCCGACAGCGCGACGAGGTGTCCAGAGACCGGGTCCAGCGGGGTCACCGAGAAGGATCCCGGTGCCCCATTGACGCTCCCGCTGGAGGTGACGGCCTGGACGAACCATTCGTATTCCTGCTGGACCAGCCGCGTGGCGGTTTGGTCCTCGATCCGCGGCTGCACGGTCTCGGCGACCTTGGCCCACGTCGTGTCGCCCTTCTTGCGCGCCCACAAGGAGTACGTCGGTGGCGTGGTCCTGCCGTCGGGCGCAACTGGAACGGGCAGCGGCTCCCACGACAGGGTCGGGAAGCGATGGCCCGAGGGCGTCGGTCGGGCGTCCGGGGTCGCCGCAGTGCCTCCGCCGGTCTCGGTGACGGTGAAGGTCGGCTGGCTGGTCGGGATCAGGCCGTTGCCCTTGGCTCCGCTGCTGGCGATGGGGACGACCTGCCAGCGGTAAGTGACCGGTGTGTCGACGTCCGGGATCAGGTTGGTCCGCGGCGTGTAGGAGGTCGCCGAGGTAGCGTCCGTCGCCACGGAGGCACCAGTGTCGGTCCGCCAGATCGACACCTCGTAGCTCGAGGCACCGGCGACCGCGTCCCAGGACAGGGTGGGCACGGGACCGGTGAAGCCGTCGGCGGGGGCGAGGCCGGACGCCTCGGTGGTCCAGGTCTCGTAGGTGAACTGGTGGACCCTGGCGCCGATCAGGTCGGTAACGGGGTCGGACGTGACGCTCGTGCCGTCGATGCCCTGGACGCGCCACCACCAAGTCTGACCGGGCGTGGGCCAGCACTGGCTGAGGTCGCGCGTCTTCGGGATGTAGGTCGTGTGGACCGTGTGGCAGCTGTAGATCTCTTGCGGGTTGGTCCAGGTCGGGTCGCTCGACAGCTGCAGGCGGTAGCGACTGGCGAGACGAGCGGGCTTCCACTGGAAGTAGAACGGAGCCGTCGAGGTGACCCGCTCCTCGTCCGCCGGGTGCACGGGTTCCGGCTGCTCGCTCCAACGACGCGTCACGACGAAGGGGCGCTCTGGCCACGCGGACTTGACGCCATAGGTGTCCACCGCGCGGACGCGCCAGTAGTACTGCCGGTCGTCCAGTGTCGTGGGTGGCGCGTAGCGGGTCCCGGTGATCCCCGTCACGGTCGTGGGTGTGACCGTCGGCTCGCCGTACTCGTCCTTGTCGGTATAGATCTGCAGCTCGTAGGTGACAGCGCCGCCGACGGGCTCCCAGTCCAGCACGAGGTCCTCGACCGCCGGGTTCACCGCGTTCGGCATGCCGGTCGTGACCGTCGCAGGACCCGCGGCGAGGAAAGTCCGGGTCTCGCTCCAGTCCGTGAAGACTCCCGTGCCCAAGCGGGCGCGCACCTTCCACTGGTGGACACCCGCCGCCGTAGGAGCGAAGAGGTGCGACGTGCCCTTCGGCTTGATCAGGGTGAACCGGCCGTCGACGTCGACGGCCGCCCCGACCCGCAGCTCGTACTCGATCGCGCCGGCGACGGATTCCCACTGCAGCGTGGGCAGCTTGTCTGGCTGCTGGACCCTGTCCCCATTCGCTGGCGCCGTGAGCGCCGGAGCACCCACGGGCACGTGCTCGAACCTGGCAACGGCACTCCATTCGCCGACCCCGGACGCGTCCCGGGCCCGGACCCGCCAGTAGAGCGTCCCGGCCGGGAGGGCTGCCGTCGGCACATGCGTGACGTTCGTCGTCATCTGGGAGAGCAGGGTCGTGGTGAAAGTGTCCGAGGTCGACAGCTGGACGTCGTAGGACGTCGCACCGGCAAGCCGCTCCCACCTCAGGTGGGGCGTGTCGGCGATCGACTCCCCGGCCGACGGGCCGACCACGACCGGACTGACGGGCACGGCGCGTGCAGGGGGCACCGGACCGAACCCGGCAGTCAGGAGGGTTCCGACGAGCGCCGCGGCGACGATGGTCGCCAGCGTCGTGACGGCCCGAGTGAACCCGATGTCCCTGTGCACGTGTCCCCGCTCCCTCGGCGGGCGCTCCCTACGCCGCCGCCGGGGACGCTACGTACTGGGGCGACGAGCGTCAGCGTTTGAGGGGCCAAATGACCCGATCGGGCTATGCAGACCAGCCGTTCGGGGGAACGCCTCAGCCGAACCGCGCGACCTCGCGGCCGGCGCCGGCCACCGGGCAGGTCCACTCGCCGTCGATGTCGATGAGGCGGACGCCGGGACGCTCGAGCCACCGCAGGATGCGCTCGGACTCCTCGGCGGTCGCCGCGGGGAGTGGCCCGATCGCCGGCAGCACCGTCTCGGCGCCGGCGCGCAGCTGGTCGACGTAGGCAAGGGCGTCGGCGCCGGCCGGGATCACGCCCGCCGCGGCCAGTCGCCCGTAGCGGACGACGTGGACGGTCCAACGCCCGTCGTCCTCGCGCAACGCGGCGACGACCTCGGGACAGCGGGTGAGCGAGGTGAGCCGTTGTGAGCGCGCCGCCGCACGCACGAACGAAGCGAGCCGGTCGCGGTGGACGCCGGCCTCCTCGAACCGCTCGCTCTCAGCAAGGGCGGCCATCTTGGCGTTGACGAGCTCGACGACGTCGTCGGGATCACGCAGCAGCGCGTCGCGGAGCTGGCGCACGACCGCCGCGTAGGTGTCGGCATCGGTGGTGCCGTCGCAGGGGGAGAGGCAGCGCCCCATCTCGGCGAGCACGCACGCCGAGCGCGACGGTTGCTTGCCGAACCGGTCGTTGCACTGCCGGATGGGGAACACCTCGTGGAGAGCGGCCAGGCAGCTCTCCGCCGCCGAGCGTGACGAGAACGGCCCGAGGTAGTCGGCGTCGTCGTCGAGGACCCGCTTGACCAGGGACAACCTCGGCCACGGCTCGCGGGTGAGCTTCAGGAAGGTGACCTTCTCGGGGTACTTCGAGCGGCGGTTGTAGGCCGGCTTGTGCTCGGCGATCAGCCGGAGCTCCCGCACCTCGGCCTCGAGCGCGGTCGAGCACTCGATGCCGGTGACGGAGGTCGCGATCCGCACCATCTCGCCGATGCGGGAGCGGGTCTCGGAGGCCGTGAAGTAGGAACGGACGCGCCGACGAAGGTCGCGGGAGGTGCCGACGTAGAGGACGCGAGACCCCTCGTCGCAGAACAGGTAGACGCCCGGGGCGTGGGGGAGCCGGTCGGCGAGGTGACGCTTGCGGCGCTGGGCGGCGTGGACCTTCGCGGAGTAGGTCTGGAGCTCCTCCAACGTGTGCACGCCGAGGCCGCCGAGCCGCTCGATCATCCCGTGCAGCACGTCGACCGTCGCTCGCGCGTCGGCGAGCGCCCGGTGGTTGGGCGTTGTGCCTGCCCGGAATACGCGCGCAAGCGACTCGAGCTTGTGGTTGGGCGACTCGTCACGGGTGACGACGCGGCGGGCGATCTTGACCGTGTCGAGCACCTCGAAGTCGGGCCAGGGGATGCCCTGGCGATCGGCGAAGTGGCGCAGGAACCCGACGTCGAAACGCGCGTTGTGGGCGACCAGCACCGAGCCCGCCGCGAACTCGAGGAAGGCCGGGAGCGCCGACTCGATGGCCGGAGCCTCGGCGACCATGCCGTTGGTGATGCCCGTCAGCACCGCGATGAACGGCGGGATCGATGTGTGCGGGTTGACCAGGGTCTGGAACTCGCCGAGGACCTCGCCACCACGGACCTTCACGGCGCCGATCTCGGTGATCATGTCGCCGCCGCCGGGCGAGCCGCCGGTGGTCTCCAGGTCGACCACGCAGAACGTCACGTCGCGGAGCGGGCGGCCGATCTCGTCGAAGCTCCGCTGCTCCTCCCAGGTCGCCGGCGCGGTGGTCATGGTCGTGACGCTAGGTCGGGCCCCCGACACAATTGCGACGGCACGCCGCCCCTAGAATCCGCACGTGGCTCCACTCCCTGACGCGACCCAGCGCTGGCGTTGCGCCGGCTGCGGCAACCTGACCCGGTTCGACGTCACCCGCAGCCGTCGTACGACGGAGTATTGGCACTTCGACCTCGCCGGCGAGCACCAGGTCGAGCAGACCGACGTGCTCGGGGAGAGCGTCGAGTCGGTCAAGTGCCGCTGGTGCGGCCGCGACGACGCGATCGAACTGGTGGCCCGGACCGACGCCTGACCTTTCTGTCGGTCCCCCTCGTCACTCTCGTCCCATGACGACGAGCATCGACTGCGACACCTGCGTGGTGCGCGGCCTGGCGTGCCACGACTGCGTGGTCACCGTGCTGCTGGGACCGCCTCCGGAGCTGACCATCGACGACGACGAGCTGCGCGCCCTCGACGTGCTGGCCGGAGAGGGGCTCGTCCCGCCGCTCCGACTGGTCCGGCCGGTCGACGGGCCGACGGTCGAGTCTGCGTGACTCCTGGGGCTGGTGTGACCGGAGACTCAGGACTTTGGGCCCGAACACGCCAGGGAGGGTTTGGTGGCCCCCGGCAACGGGACTAGTGTGCTCCCTCAGGTGTCCGTGGAAGTGGGTCGACCGGCCCGCGCGGACGCCGCGCTGAGTCCGGGACCGCCCGCGGTCCCGGAGCCGGGGAACCACTCTTCCTGGGGTGAATCCCGTGCAAGGCGCACCTCCCCGTCACCAGGTGGGGTCGTGCGAGGAGCACGGGTAGGGCAAATGTCGTGCCCGAACCCGTCAGCTCACCCGGTAGGCGTACGACACCACGAGGGGACCGCCAGCACGTGCTGAAGAACGGCCGTACACCCATCACGACCGCTCTCGCCGGAATCGTCGCTACCGCGACCGCAGGGTTGATGCTCAGCATCCCCGGGTCCGCGCAGGCCGAGCCCGACATCGATGCCGTCCGCGACCGTGTCGACCGCCTCTACCACGAGGCAGAGCAGGCCTCCGAGCGCTACAACGACGCCAAGCTGGAGCTCGCGGAGCTCACCGACGAGCTCGAGTCGCTGGAGTCCGACGAGGCCCGGCAGGGTGACCGGCTGGCCAGCGTGCGCTCCGACGTCCGCGACGCCGTCCTCCAGACCTACCAGGGCAACGACCTCGGTGCCGCCGGTGACCTGCTCGGCGCCGACTCCGGCGCGTTCATGAACGAGCTCACGACCATGTCGACGGTCAACGACCTCCAGGACGCGCTGCTCGCCGACTACAACGACGAGCTCAAGGCCTACACGATCCGGCGCGAGGAGACCGAGCGGCGCCGCGACCAGATCGCGGACCTCGAGGAGCAGCTCGCGGAGGAGAAGAAGGAGATCGACGCCAAGGCCGCCGAGGCCGAGGCCCTCCTCGACGAGCTCGAGGCCGAGGAGCGGGAGGCGCTCCTGTCGCGCGACGACGGTCGACTCCCGTCCGACGTGCCGGCGTCGGGCCGCGCCAAGGCCGCGATCGAGTACGCGATGGCGCAGCGGGGTGACTCCTACGTGTGGGGCGCCGCCGGTCCCGACGCGTTCGACTGCTCGGGTCTGACGATGATGGCGTGGGCGCAGGCCGGCGTCTCGCTCCCGCACTCGTCCAGCGCGCAGTACGGCTATGGCACCCACGTCGCGGAGAGCGACCTCCAGCCGGGCGACCTGGTCTTCTACTACAGCCCGATCAGCCACGTCGGCATGTACATCGGCAGCGGCCTCATCGTGCACGCGGCCAACCCGGGCGTCGGCGTCGTCGTCAGCCCCCTTCACTACATGCCCTACGTCGGGGCCACGCGCCCTGGCTGATCGTCCGCGGACGCTAGCGGTCGTCCTCGCCCTCGTCGCAGCCGTCTTCTCGGCGTGCGACGGGGGCGAGCCGTACGTCGCTCCGACGTCGGCCCCGAGCTCGGAGTCCGTCCGGCCGGTCGCCGCGACCGACACGCTGGCCGTCCTCGAACGGGCCATCCGTCGCGGTGACGCCGATTCGGCGGAGGCGCTCGCGGCCGATCCCACCGCGGCTGGCTCGCTCGGCGTCCTCGCGGACAACGCCGAGCGGCTCCGCATCGGTGGGCTGGGTCTCACCTATCTCGGCGAGACCGGCGAGGTGGTCGATGGCGGCTGGGTGGCGCGGGTGCAGGTCACCTGGCGCTATCGAGGGTTTGACGCGTCGGTCGGTCGCGCGGAGGTCGCGGTCACGTTCGGAGAGGGCGGTGCCACCGTCGACGGCGTCGCGCCGTACGGCAGCACCATGCCGCTGTGGCTGACCGGCCCGATCGCGGTCCGCCGTGACGCGGACTCGCTCGTCGTCACGACGGGCCGCCGCCAGCCGCTCGACCGGTACGGCCGACAGGCCGCGGAGGCGGTGGACACCGTCCGCGAGGTGCTCGACCGCCCGGTGCGACTCGTCGTCGAGGTGCCGGCGTCGGTCGATCAGCTCAACGGCGCTGTCGGCGCGGAGCCGGGGACCTACGACGCCATCGCCGCCGTGACGGCCGGGCTGGACGGCACCTTCGCTCCGGAAACGCCGGTGCACGTCTTCCTCAACCCCGCGGTCTTCGGGGGGCTGGAGGCGGTAGCAGCTCAGATCGTGATGACGCACGAGGCCGTGCACGTCGTCACCGAGGCACCCCTGGCCCAGAGCGCGGAGCTGTGGCTGCTCGAGGGCTTCGCGGACTATGTCGCGCTTCGCGACACCGACCTCCCGCTGTCCCGGACTGCGGCCCAGATCGTCGAGCGCGTACGTCGCCAGGGTGTGCCTGAAACCCTCCCGCTCCGCACCGAGTTCGACACCCGCGCCTCGCACCTCGGCGCTGTCTACGAATCGGCTTGGCTGATCTGCGTCGTCCTCGCCGAGAGGGGCGGCGAAGGAGCGCTGGTCGACTTCTACGATGCAGTGGTGCAGGGCGCGCTCCTGGAGGATGAGCTCGAGCGGATCTTCGGCTGGTCCGTCGCCGATCTGACCCGGGCGTGGCAGGCGCGCCTGGCCGACGTCGCAGGGGTGCCCACCGGTGGTTGAGGCGCCCGAGCGCACGCGGCCGGGGCTGGGGAGCTCCGGCGTGATCGGCCTCGGCACCGCCATGGTCGGCGCCGCCGGCTTCCTCCTCGTCGCGGTCTGGTTCGTCCCGTGGGAACCGGTTGCCGGAGGCGCGCCGGACCCGGTCTCCGCGAGGTCCGTGTTCACCGCGGCGCAGATCGAGCGAGCCGAGGAGTTCTCGTCCGCGGCACGGTTCTGGAGCTGGAGCTCGCTAGCGGTATCGCTGCTCGTCGCGTGCTGGCTCGGGTTCGGCAGGCGAGGACGCGCGTTGGCTGACCGTACCCGCGGACCTCAGTGGCTCCGTGTCGTGACCGTCGTTGCGCTTCTCGCGCTGATCGGCAGACTCGCGACGCTGCCGTTCGCGATCGGCTATCGGCGACTCGCGCTGGACGCCGGTTTGAGCACGTCGTCGTGGGGCGCGTGGGCACTCGACCTGGTCAAGGGCGAGCTAGTCGCGATCGTCTCGACGTCGATCGCGCTGGCCGTGCTGCTGACCTGCGTCCGGCGCTGGCAGCGGTCGTGGCCGGCGATCGCGGGTGCGCTGCTGGCGGGGTTCGTCGTGATCGGGTCGTTCGTCTACCCGGTGCTGGTCGAGCCGCTGTTCAACACCTTCACCCCGCTCGACGACGGGCGGTTGCGTGACCAGATCGTCGCTGTTGCGGAGCGGGAGGGCGTCGAGATCGACGATGTGCTCGTCGCCGACGCCTCGCGCCGGACGACGACACTCAATGCCTATGTGTCCGGCTTCGGCGGTACCAAGCGAGTGGTGCTCTACGACAACCTGGTCGCGGACGACGTGCCGCAGGGCGAGGTCGTTTCGGTGGTTGCCCACGAGCTCGCCCACGCGAAGCACGACGACGTCGTGCTGGGGACGGCGCTGGGGGCGCTGGGCGCGCTATGCGCGGGAGGCCTGTTGGGGGTGGTCACTGACTTGGTGCGGAGACGCGGGCGCCCCGACATGGGAGATGTCGGGGCGGTGCCGATGGTGCTCGCTCTCGCGGCGCTGGCGACCGTGCTGGTCGCGCCGGTTCAGAACGGGATCAGCCGGCAGATCGAGACCCGGGCCGACGTCACGGCCTTGCGGTCGACGGACGCCCCCCAGCCGTTCGTCGAGCTGCAGCGTCGTCTCGCTATCCGCTCCCTAGCCGACCCCACGCCGCCAGCGTTGTCGCAGTGGTGGTTCGGCTCGCACCCGACCGTGTTGCACCGCGTCGCGACAGCAGAAGCGGTGCTGGGGCCGTTGCCGTGAACGGTGCTCAGCTCTCTGCGCTGAGACGTCGAGGGCCGGAGGTTGGTCAACCTCCGGCCCTCGATTCGTTCGTAGCGCGAGATCAGTCGGCGGGCGCAGCCGGCGGGTTGTCGACGGCGGTCGACGTGTCGCGGAAGGCGTCAGAGATGGAGTCGCCGAGAAGGACGACCGTGGCGATGATGACGGCGGCGATCAGCGCGACCAAGAGGCCGTACTCGACGGCGGTGGCGCCTCGCTCCTCGTCCTTGTTGAACTTCGCGTCGAGCAGGATGCTCAGGTACTGGATCATCGGGTGCTCCCTCGTTTGATTCTGTCCCCGGGGTGTTGCCCCCGATATCCAGAACTTTGCATGACGAGGCCCCGGTGACGGATCGGGAGTTCGACCCGACCGTCGTAGTCACTTGGGACTAATCGCCGTCGTCACCGGGCGGGAGGTTGCACGATCGACAGCAGCCCGATCCGCATTGCGGTAACCAGCGCCTGCGCGCGGTTGGCAGCCCCGAGCTTTTGGTAGATGCGTGCGATGTGCGACTTCGTCGTCGACTCCGACAAGTAGAGCTTGGCACCGATCGCGGCGGCGTTGAGGCCCTCGGCGAGCAGCAGGAGCACGTCGTGCTCCCGTTCGGTGAGGGCCGTGGATTCGCCCGATTGTCGCCGCATCATCGCGCCGACGAGACCGGCGCAGACGAAGGCCTTGGGGGAGACCGCAGCGTGGCGTGCGGTCTTGATGACCTCGGTCGAGGGTGCATCCTTGCCCACGAAGCCCGACGCACCCGCCTGCATGGCGGCGAAGATCTGTTCGTCACCGGCATGCATCGTGAGCACGACCAGACCGACCTTGTCGTCCTGCTTGCGGACGGTGCGGACGACGTCGAGACCCGTGCCGTCCTGCATCTGGAGGTCGGTGATGACGACGTCGGGACGCAACTCCTGGTAGCGAGCGATTCCCTCTTCGACCGATGCAGCCGTGCCGACGATCTGAAGGTCGTCCTCGAGGTCGATGACTGCACCCAGCCCGTCGCGGATCAGCTCGTGGTCGTCGATCAGGAGGACGGTCAGGGGGCTGTCGGTCATCGAGACTCCTCGATCTTCGGGGCGGCGGAGGGGGCCGGGCCGCCTTGGACACGGGGCGAACGGAGCGCGACCGAGACGGTCAGGCCCCGGCTGGCATTGTCGCGCACGACGAGGTCGGCACCGATCATCCGCGCCCGCTCGCTCATGATCTTGAGCCCGTGAGAGTCGTCCCGCGCGTGCTGCAGGCCGACGCCGTCGTCGCTGACGGTGATGCGGGCCTCGGGAGGGTAGACCTGGCACCGAACGTCGATCGACGTCGCGCGGGAGTGCTTGACGGCGTTGTTGAGAGCCTCCTGGGTGATCCGGAACAGCTCCGCTTCGACCTCGGGTCGGAGACGCTGGGGTTGCTCGTCCAAGCGGACCCTGATCGGGATGCCAGAGGCCTCCGACTGGTGCCGCGCGATCGCTGAGATCGCCGCACCCAGGCTCTCGTTCTCGCCGATGCTGGTGCGCAGGTTCATCACTGAGCGACGCACCTCGGCGACGATCTTGGACACCCGGTCGCGCAGCATGCTGAGCGCCTTGGCCTGTTTGTCGTCGGCGGGACGGGCGGCGATCGCGTCGATCAGGTACCCGAGCGAGGCGATGTCCTGGGCGACCCCGTCGTGCATCTCCCGCGCGAGCCGCTGCCGCTCGTCGGCGGTCGCGGTGTCACGGAACTGGGTGAAGAGCAGCGCGGCGTCGAGCTTGACGGCGTCTGCCGTGACGCGCTTGGTGAGGCCTTGCAGGTCGGGGACCGTCGTACCGTCGGCGGGCAACAGTCCGGCGATGATCGCTTGGTCACTGGCGAGGAACGCGAAGCCCTGGCCGACCTGGAGCGCCTGCTCTCTCGCCCGGGCGTCTCCGGCGAGCGTCGCGCACGCAGCCGCGTCGCCTGCGGACAGCTCGACGGTGGATGCGACCGGTGTCAGCGTGTCGCCGCGCGGCACGTAGAGGACGAGCCCCCGGTTGGGCACCTGGTCGCTGATCTCGCTCAGCATCGCTCCACCGAGCGCAGACACGTCCAGTCCCGAGCTGAGGCTGCCGGACAGGTCGAGCAATTGCTTGAGCAGGTGCTGAGCCTCGCGGTAGGGCTCGAGCGGGTCGCCGATCCGGTCACCGGAGAAGGTCACGCCGGCGATCAGGCTCAGTCCCACGCCCGCCATCACCCAGATGAAGATCGACACACCCTCCTCGCCCGACAGCACCTGGTGCCACATCACCGCGAGCGAGACCACCGCGATGAACTCGATGACCACGGCGCGGACCATCAGGCGATAACCCTGGACCGCTGTTGCGTAAAGGGGTGGCACGACGAGCGCGGCGAGCAGCGCCGGCTCCCTGATGCCGACGCCGCACACGATTCCGATCGCCGCCGCCTCGGTCGCCGGTGACAAGGAGAGCTCGAGCTCCCGCCTGATGGCGGTCGCGCTCTGGTAGACCCAGATGCCGCCGACGACGGCGAGCCCGATCAGCGTGCCCGACTCCCGGTACCAGAGACTCGGTGCACCGATAGCGACCAGGGCGAACAGCCGCGCGAAGCCGACGACGGCGTAGATCTGGCTGTTGGGCATCGAGCCTCTTCGGTCGCTACTAACTGCCGGTGAAGGCGTCGATCGCGCTGAGCACCGCTGGCCCCATCACCACCACAAAGAGGCAGGGGAGGATGAAGAGGATCAGCGGGATCATGATCTTGACCGGCACCTGCTGGGCTTTCTCCTCAGCGTACTGCCTCCGCTTGAGCCGCATCTCGTTCGACTGCACGCGCAACACCTCGCCGATGGAGATGCCGAAGGCGTCCGCCTGCACCATCGCGCCGACGAAGGTGTGCACGTCCTCGACGTTGGTGCGGTCGCTCATTCCGCGCAACGCGTCGGCGCGACCCTTGCCGAGCTGCATCTCCCGGAGGACTCGAGCGAATTCCTCCGCGAGGGGGCCGTTGGTGTTGCGGGCGACCTGTTGGACCGCCGCATCGAAGCCGAGGCCGGCTTCCACGCTGATCGTGAGAAGGTCGACGGCGTCCGCGAGCGACTTGCGGATCTGGTCGGCGCGCTTCGCGGCGCACTGGTAAAGGTAAAGGTCGGGCGCGAAGAACCCGATCGCGACCCCTGCGAGTGCCAATAGGAGCTCCGAGCGCAGCGATAGCCCGAGCAGGAGGCCGTACGTCATGAAGACCGCAGGCAGGGCGACTCCGGCGATGACCTTGAGCGCGACCACGCGGTCCACAGACCAATCTCGTGGGTTGCCCGCGAGGTCGAGCCGATGCCGGATCCGCTCGGCCTTGTCGGCGCCCGTGATGCGCCGGCCGAAGGCGAGGGCCTTGCGCTGCAAGGGCTCGACGATCCGTTCGCCGAAGGGAGGGTCCGCCTGTTCGGTGAGATCCCGGCCGGCGCCGGTGCCCTGCCGCTCCAACGCGGCAAGTGCGCGAGCGACGCCCGTCGGTGCCTCGTCCTTGGTGAGCGCGGCGCCGAGAGCTGCAAGGGCCGCGAGCAGCAGCACGAAGGCCAGGATGAGCAGCATCAGAGTTCCACCTTCACCATTCGGAACATCGTGAACGTACCGATAGCCATCCACACAACGCCGAAGCCGCTTATCGCCCAGCCGCGCGGATCGTTGACGAGCGGGTCGAGGAAGTCACGGTTGGTCAGGAAGAGGTAAAGCAGGAACACGACGGGCAATGCGCAAAGGATGTAGGCCGACAAGCGTCCTTCGGCCGAGAGGGCACGCACGTGACGGCGGAGGAACTGCCGCTCCCGCATGGTCCCGGCGACCGTCTTGAGCAGCTCCGCGAGATTGCCGCCGACCTGGCGCTGGATCCGGATGGCCATCACGGCCCAGGCGAAGTCCTTGCTCTGGAATCGCTCCGCAACCCCCTCGAACGCGTCCTCGACCGGAACCCCGATGCGGGCCTCGACGAGGACCCGCTTGAACTCGGAGGCGATCGGCTCAGGGCCCTCGTTGACGACGGTGTCGACGGCCTGGTTGAGCGACAGGCCCGCGCTGAGCGCGCCAGCGAGCAGTTGGAGCACCTCCGGCAACGCATCGTCGAACGCCTTCCTGCGACGACTCACCTTCAAGCTCAGATAGAGCGGGGGAGCGACGAGGCCCAGCAGGACGAAGACCAGGCCGACGATGAGGTTCCCCATGCCCACAAGGAGGCCAAGGAGCACCGCGACGATCACGACACCTGCATGCACGAGCAGCCACTCCGAGGGCTTGAACTCGCTGCCCGCGGCTCCCAGGCGCCGCATCAGCCGGTTGTTGAGTCCGCTGTGGCGTTCGAGCAGGCCCTGAGCCGCGGCCTTCGCCTGGTCGAGGACCGGATCCGCGGCTGCCGCTTCGGGCGCGGACTCGGAGGAGGGCCGACGCGTCGCGGTGCTGTAGGCGGCGACCCGGTCGGCGATGCTCAGCGGCCGGGGCTTACCCGGCACCAGCAGGAACGCGAACATGAAAAGACCGAGGCCGAGCACTCCGATGCCGACGTAGAGCGCCCAGGAGGGGACCTCGATGCCTGTCGGGGTGGTGGTCTCTGGCACGGTCAGCGTCTCGTCGGCGGGAGTCGATGACGCGGCGATCGTCGCGAACGCGGAGGCGACCAGGTCGCCTCCGGCGGTCGGCAGGGTGACCTCGATCGTCGCCTCGGTCGCAGCGAAGCCGTCCGGCAGCGGCGCGGTGACCAGCACCTGGCTCGCGAGCACGTCTGCCTCGGCGGCGAAGGTCTCGGCCAACGCGTCGCCGGAGGCCGTGATGACCTCGCCGTCGCCGGCGTCGGTCATCTGCGCGAGCACGTCCAGCGCGTCGCCGCGCTGACCCATCGAGACCACGTCGACCAGCACGTCGGCGTCGGCGATCGCGGCCGTGACGTCGTCCACGGTGGTGTCGGCGCCGGTGTCGGCGCCGTCGGACAGCACGAGGACGGACCGCTGGCCGTCGCTGCCCGCGGCGTCGACCGCAGCGATCACGCCGTCGAAGAGGAGCGTGTCCTTGCTCAGCTCGAGATCATCGATGACCGTGGTCGCGGCCGCTCGGTCGGTGGTGGGCGCGAGCGCCTCGGTGACGTCGCTGTCGAACGTGACGATGCCGACGGCGACATCGGCCGGGACGGCGTCGAGGTACGTCGCCGCCGCCTCCTTCGCCGCCTCGAAGCGGCCGGCCTTGCGCATGGAGGAGCTGGTGTCGATCGCGAGCACGGCAGTCCGCTGGACGACCGCACCGGTGCCGGCGTGCTCTGCGGTGGCCTCGAGGGCGTCGCCGTCGAGCGTGGCGGTGACGCCGCGCATCTTCACGTCGGCGCCCGGCGGCAGGCTGACGAGGACGTTGAGCCCGTCGCCGGTGCTCTCGACGTGGGCGACCGACGCCTCGTCGGCCGCGTGGGCGGGAGAGGCGAGGAGCAGAGCCGCGAGCAGGCCGAGGAGCGCGACCATCAGTGGTTTCGAGGTTCCTCGCTGCGCTCGTCGCACCTCAACCACCGAGACGGCGCGCACGTCAGCCACCGACCCGGAAGATCGTCGGGTCGATCCGGACGTTCTGGTCGGAGAGCTTCTCCAGGAACTTCGGGCGCAGGCCCGTCGACACCAGGCGGCCCAGCACCCGGCCGGCCTCGTCGAAGCCGGGGCTGTTGTCGAACACGAAGATGTCCTGGAGGGTGATGATCTCGCCCTCCATCCGCTCGACCTCGGTGATGTGGGTGATCCGGCGCGAGCCGTCCTTGAAACGGGTCTGGTGCACGATCAGGTCCACCGCGGAGGCGACCTGCTCCCGGATCGCCCGCACCGGCAGCTCCATGCCGGCCATCAGCACCATCGTCTCCATCCGGGAGAGCGTGTCGCGCGGGCCGTTGGAGTGCAGGGTGCAGATCGAGCCGTCGTGACCGGTGTTCATCGCCTGCAGCATGTCGAGCGCGGAGGCGTCGCGGACCTCGCCGACGACGATGCGGTCGGGCCGCATGCGCAGGCTGTTGCGGACCAGGTCGCGGATGGTCACCGCCCCCTTGCCCTCGATGTTGGACGGGCGCGACTCGAGGCGCACGACGTGCTCCTGCTTGAGCTGGAGCTCAGCGGCGTCCTCGATCGTGACGATGCGCTCGTCGGTCGGGATGAACGACGACAGCACGTTGAGCGTCGTCGTCTTGCCGGCGCCGGTGCCGCCCGAGACGATGATGTTGAGGCGGCCGCGCACGCAGGCGTCGAGGAAGTCCGCGGTGGCGGGGGAGAGCGACCCGAAGCTGATCAGGTCCTGCACCGTCAGCGGGTCGGTCGAGAATTTCCGGATGGTGAGCGCGGCGCCGTCGATGGCGAGCGGCGGGATGATCGCGTTGACGCGGCTCCCGTCGGGGAGGCGAGCGTCCACCATCGGGCTGGCCTCGTCGACGCGGCGGCCGATGCGCGACACGATCTTGTCGATCGTGCGGCGCAGGTGGGCCTCGTCCGCGAAGTGGGCGTCGGCCTTCATCAGCCGGCCGCTCTTCTCCAGCCACACGTCGTTGTGGCCGTTGACCATGACCTCGGAGACCTCCGGGTCGCGGAGGAACGGGTCGATGGGCCCGTAGCCGAGGATGTCGTCGCTGATCTCGGTCGTGACGCGGAGCCGGTCGGCGTTGCTGAGCGGCGCCTCCTGGGCGCCGAGCACCTCGGACAGGACGGTGCGGACCTTCTGCTCCAGCTCGGCCTGGTCCATGTCGGCGTCGTACAGGTGCGGGCCGAGCTGCTTGAGCAGCTCGTCGTGGACGCTCGCCTTGAGGTCGTCGATGCGGTCCTCCTGGGAGGCCATCATCCGGCGCTGCGGGGTCATCTCGGCACCGCTGGCCGCGGCACGCGATGCCAACGGACCCGGCTTCGGCGCGGGCGGTACGGCGTCCGCGGTCATCGGAGCGGCCGGAGACTCCTCGGCGCGCCCGACGTGGTCTGCCGCCGGCTCACCGGCGTGCTTGCCTGCGACCGCCGCCTCCCGGCGTGCGGCGGCCAACCGCTCGGCGAGGCTGGACATCAGGACCTCCCTCGCCGGAAGAGCCCGCGCCGTCCCGGCTCGGAGGCGGTCGGGACGGTGCCGGCGGGCGGGGCCACCGGCTCACCGGTCACCGAGGACGCCAGGCTGTAGAACGCCATGCTCGCCGGGTGACCCGGCTTGGCGACCACGATCGGGGTGCCGGTGTTCGTCGAGGCCGCGACGTCCATCGCGCTCGCGACCCGCGACGAGACCGGCATCCCCAGGATGCTCTCGACCTTCTCGATGCTGATGCCGATCTCGGGGTCGGCCCGGTTGAGGAAGAGGTGCCGGTGACCGCGGGCGATGTTGAGCACGTCCATCGTCTCGAGGGCGACCTTGACGTTCTTCAGCGTCGGCACGTCGAGGGTCGCCACGACGACGCACTCGTCGGTCTCGTCGAGCGCGGTCAGCGTGGCGTCGTCGAACGACGGCGAGGTGTCGACGACCACGTAGTCGAAGCCGTCGCGCAGCGCGCGCAGGATGCGCGAGATCAGCAGGGGCGTGACCCGCTCGCGGACGTCGGGGTGCGCCGGGGCGGCGAGGACCATGAGGGCGTCCTCGTGCCGGGTCAGCAGCCCCTCGATCATCGACAGGTCGACGGAGTCCTCCGAGCCGACGGCCTGCTCGATCGAGTGGGTCGGGAAGAGCTGCATGGTGATCGCGACGTCTCCGAACGCGAGGTCGAGGTCGACCAGGCAGACCTTGCGTGCGCCCTTGTCGCTCAGAGCGAGCGCGAGGTTGACCGAAGACGTCGTCTTGCCGACGCCGCCCTTGGGCGAGAAGACGGTGACGATCCGACCCTGCTGGCGGGCGCCGGCGGGACCGCGCAGCGCCTCGTGCAGCTGGTGAGCGCGCTCGACGGCCTGGGTCAGGCCCTTCTCGTCCTCGCTCGCCACGACGTCGCGGACGCCGGCGTGCATCGCCCGGGTCAGCATGTCGGTGTCGAACTGGTCGCGGACGAGCACGACGCTCACGGTCGGCCGGTTGACCCGCAGGTCCTCGGCCGTGGACAGCGCCACCTCGAACGGCACGGACGGGCCGAGGGCGGCGACGTACTCGTCGGGGTGCTGGTCGAGCCAGGCGTGCATGCGGTCGGTGGTGGCAACCGCGTGCGAGCCGGCGGGCATCGCCCGCTGCAGCGCGGCGACGGCGGGTGCGGCTGCCTCTACGAGGACGGGCATGTCGGCCTCAGCCCTCGAGGCCCGGGATCAGGCCCTCGGCGCAGCTGTTGCGCTTGACCTTGCTCTCCGAGTTGAGGAGAGCGACGTCGAGCGTGCCGAGCGTCTTGGCGGTCTGGAGCTGCTCGACCTGCTTCTGCGACACCGCGAGGGTCAGCGGCGGTGCCGTGCCCGACTCCTCGGTCGCCTCGGTCTCGGTCCCTCCGGTGCTGGCGCCGACGGCGATCACCGAGACGCGATCGAGCAGGAGGCAGGTCTCGTTGCCGACGGTCACGAACACGGCGATCTCGGACCCCGGGAGGATGAACGACCCCACCGGCAGGTTGAACTGCTCGAACTTGCCGACCAGGCCCGCCGGGATCGGCAGAGCGGCCGTCGCGATCGGGTCACCCACGCCACCGAACTTGGTCGGGATCACCTGCTCCCCGGCGTACAGCGTCGTGAGCGCGACCTTGTCGCGGAGCGCCGCGGTGTCGGCGCTGGCGCCCTCGAGCAGCTGGTCGTTGGAGACCGGCGCCTTGACGATCTTGCCGGCCTGGAGAGCCGAGTCGATGCTCTCGCCCGGGAGGATCGTCTTGCCATCGGCGACGATCAGCACGTCGACGGTCTCGTACTTCTCCGCGGCTCGTGACTCCGCGCCCTGCGCGTACACGAACACCACGCCCACGCCGAGTGCGGCGATCACCGCTGCGACGACGAGCAACAACCTACGGCGGTCCATCTGGAACCCTCCCGATCCCCATGTCCGGGACCGACGCCCCCCGCCTCCCGATAGGGGGTCGCATCGTTCACCGACGACCACGCGCCACCCTCCGCGGCGCACCGGCGAGGCTAGCCGTTCCGGCCGCTCAGAAGTGACCGAAACCGCAAGTTCTGGACGGCCGGGATGTTGTCCTGGTCAGGAATGACTAGACCGCTAGTCCGGTAGGGGTCTCGTGACGGTCGCGGGGCGACCTCCTCGACCACCGGATGTCAGCGCTCGTAGAGCGCCGCGATCTCGTCACGGCACTCGCGGAGCACGACGTTGCGCTTCAGCTTGAGGCTGGGCGTGATCTGCCCGCCCTCCTCGGTCCAGTCGTAGGGGAGGATCTCGAACTTGCGGATCGACTCCGCCTTCGACACGGCCTGGTTGGCGTCCTCGATCGCGACCTCGATCGCGGCGCGCAGGTCGGGGTCGTCGACCAGGTCGGCGACGTCGCCGGTCTTGCCGTGCTGCTCCGCCCAGGCCGGGAACGCCTCCGCGTCGATGGTCACGAGGGCCGCGATGAACGGCTGCCCGTCTCCGACGACGAGGCACTGGCTGACGAGGGCGTGCGCGCGCACCCGGTCCTCCAGGACCGCCGGGGCGACGTTCTTGCCGCCGGCGGTCACGAGGATCTCCTTCTTGCGGCCGGTGATCCGGACGAACCCCTCGTCGTCGACCTCGCCCACGTCGCCGGTGTGGAACCAGCCGTCGCTGTCGATCGCCTCGGCGGTCGCCTCCGGGTTCTGCCAGTAGCCGATGAAGACCTGGCCGCCCTTGAAGGCGAGCTCCCCGTCGTCGGTGATCCGTACGGCGGTGCCGGGCAGCGGCCGGCCGACGGTGCCGATCTTGAGGGCGTCGGGGAGGTTGACGGTCACCGCGGCGGTGGTCTCGGTCAGGCCGTAGCCCTCGAGCACGGTCAGCCCGATGCCCCGGTAGAAGTGGCCGAGGCGCTCGCCGAGGGGCGCGCCACCGGAGACCGCGAACGCGCACTCGCCGCCGAGCGCCTCGCGGAGCTTGCCGTAGACGAGCCGCGAGAAGACGGCGTGCTGGGCGCGCACCGCGAGCGACGGGCGGCCGGCGTCGAGCCCGCGGGAGTAGGCGATCGCCGTCTCGGCGGCGCGGTCGAAGATCCTGCCCTTGCCGTCGGCGGTCGCCTTCTGCGACGCGGTGTTGAAGACCTTCTCGAACACCCGCGGCACGGCCAGGATGAAGGTCGGCTTGAACGTCTGGAGCTGGGGAAGCAGCGTCTTGATGTCAGCGCTGTGGCCCATCCGGGTCCGCGACTTCACGCAGCCGATCTGGATGATCCGCGCGAAGACGTGGGCGAGCGGCAGGAACAGCAGGGTGGAGGCGCCATCGGCCTGGAACAGGCGGTCCAGCTCGTGCACGGCCACGCCGAGCTCGGTCTCGAAGTTGCCGTGGGTGACCATGCAGCCCTTCGGGCGGCCGGTCGTGCCCGAGGTGTAGATCAGCGTCGCCAGGTCGCCGGGCCCGGCCGCCGTACGGCGCTTCTCGAGCTCGTCGTCGGCGATGTCGGCGCCGAGCCGCACGAGCACGTCGATGCCGTTGTCGCCGAACGCCCACACGTGGTGGAGCGCGTCGAGCCCGCCGCGCACGTCGGCGATCTTGCCGAGGTGGACGGCGTCCTCGGCCATGACTGCCTTGGCGCCGGAGTCCTCCAGGATCCAGGCGATCTGCTCGGCGGAGGAGCTCTCGTAGATCGGCACCGTCACCGCGCCGGCGAACCAGATGGCGTAGTCCATCAGCGTCCACTCGTAGCGGGTGCGCGAGATCAGGGCGACCCGGTCGCCGGGGTCGATCCCGGAGGCGACGAGTCCCTTCGCGACGGCGGTGACCTGGTCGTGGAACTCGCCGCAGGTGACGTCGGTCCAGCCCGATCCGTCCTCGGTGGGGCGGCTGAAGGCGACCGTGTCGCGGGCCTCCGCCGCGTTGCGAACGACGTCGTCGGTCAGGTTGCCCGTCGTCGGGACGTCGACCGTCTGCGGCGTGGAGTACTCGCGCACCGTTCCTCCTGGTGGGATGGGGGCCGCACGGCAGGTTACCGGGCGCCGTCCGGGCCACCCCCGGGCCGGTCAGAGGGCGGGCGCGATCCGGTAGCCTGCGGCCCATGGCCGAGCAGACGTCTTCGTCGATCACGATCGACGCTCCCGCGGCGGACGTGATGGCCGTGATCGCCGACTTCGCGGCGTACCCGCAGTGGGCCAAGGGCGTCACGACGGCCGACGTCGTCGCGTCGTACGACGACTCCGATCCCGCCGCCCGCGGCCGGGCGCGTGAGGTGTTCTTCGCCCTCGACGTCTCGCCCATCAAGGACGAGTACACGCTCGCCTACGAGTGGGACGACGACCGCCAGGTCACCTGGACGCTGGTGAGCGGCAAGATGCTGAAGTCGCTCGACGGCGCTTATGTCCTCCGCGAGACCGCGCCGGGCACCACCGAGGTGACCTACCGGCTCGCGCTCGACGTCTCCATCCCGCTGATCGGCATGCTCAAGCGGAAGGGCGAGAAGATCCTGATCGACACGGCGCTGAAGGGTCTGAAGAAGCGCGTCGAGACCGGCGCCTGAGCCCGGCCGCGTGGTCGAGAGGACAGGTGGAGCGAGAGCCGTGCGCATCGTGTTGTTCACCGGCAAGGGCGGTGTGGGGAAGTCGACGGTGGCCGCCGGCACCGCGGCGCTCGCCGCACGCAGTGGTCTGCGCACGCTGATCCTCTCGACCGACACCGCGCACTCCCTCGCCGACGCGTACGGCGCCCCGGGCGCGACGCCGGAGCCGACGCAGATCGCCGAGCACCTCTACGTCCAGCAGGTCGACGCCCAGCTGCGGTTCGAGCAGTCGTGGGCCGACATCCAGCGCTACCTCCTCTCCGTGCTCGACGCAGCCGGGATGGACCCGGTCGCCGCCGAGGAGATGACCGTGGTCCCCGGCGCCGAGGAGGTGCTCGCGCTGCTCGAGCTGCGGCTCCAGGCGAGCTCCGGCCGCTGGGACGTCATCGTCGTCGACTGCGCGCCGACGGGGGAGACCCTCCGCCTGCTCGCGCTCCCGGAGGCGCTCGGCTGGTACCTCGAACGGCTGCTGCCCATCCAGCGCCGCCTGGTGAAGGCGCTCCGCCCGGTCCTCAACCGTGCCGCCGGCGTCCCGATGCCCGGCGACACTGTCTTCGACGCGATCGAGCGCCTGCACGGCGAGCTCGACGACGTGCGCGAGCTGCTCTCGGGGCCCGACGCGAGCGTGCGCCTCGTTCTGACGCCGGAGAACGTCGT
Source organism: Nocardioides thalensis (assembly GCF_013410655.1). NCBI lineage: Bacteria > Bacillati > Actinomycetota > Actinomycetes > Propionibacteriales > Nocardioidaceae > Nocardioides > Nocardioides thalensis. The sequence goes on along the minus strand of NZ_JACCFP010000001.1, from coordinate 2,715,726 downwards.
CCTCGCCGAGGCCCGCCGTGCCTACACCAGCCTGTGCCTGTTCGGCTACCGCGTCGACGGGGTCGTGGCCAACCGCGTCTTCCCCTCCGACGACGCCGACCCGTGGCGCTCGGCCTGGGTGGCGGCCCAGCGGGAGGTGCTCACCGAGGTCGAGCAGTCCTTCTCCGGCCTGCCGATCTGGACGTCGGAGTACCTGCCGGGCGAGCCGGTCGGCGTCGCCGCGCTCGCCGACCTCGCCGAGCGGTTGTACGGCGACGACGGTGCCGACGGTGGAGCCCTTGCGTCCCCGAAGGGCGAGGGGCCGTTCCGCGTCGCCACCACAGCGGACGGCGACGCCGTGCTCCACCTGGCGCTGCCGTTCGTGACCCGCGCCGAGGTCGATCTCGCGCGCAACGGCGACGAGCTGGTGCTGACCGTCGGCTCGCACCGCCGCCTCCTGACCCTTCCTGCCGGGCTTTCCCGGCTCCGCGTCGCCGGTGCCGCGGTCGTCGACAACGAGCTCCGGGTCCGCTTCCGCGAGGCTGCTGAGCCCGGGCACGTCGCTACCGCGAAAGAGGCCCACCGATGAGCGAGCACGACCAGCCCGGCGCGCCCGGCCCCGACGACCACGGGATCGGCAGCGTCGGCGAGGAGGCAGCGAAGCTGTTCGGCGCGATTGCCGACATGGCACGCGAGCGCGGCTCCGACATCGGCGACGGCCTCGGGGGTCTCGCCGGCCACGCCGCGGCGATGGCCAAGGACGTCGACGGCCACTTCGCGACCGGCGCCGAGGAGTGCCGCTACTGCCCGGTCTGTCGCGTCGTCCACGCGGTCCGCGAGACCTCGCCCGAGGTCCGCGCCCACCTGATGGTCGCGGCGTCCTCGCTCCTCCAGGCCGCGGCCGCTCTGATGGAGTCCACACCCCCCAAGGACGCACCCGGGTCGCCCCACCGCGGTGCCGAGGTCGAGCGGATCGACCTCGACGACGAGGGCCACGACGACGGAGTGACCGAATGACCACGCCCGACCCCTCGGCGGTGACCTGCGGCATCGACATCGGCGGCACCAAGATCGCCGGCGCCCTGGTCGACGCTGCCGGCACGATCCTGGCCGAGTCACGGGTGGAGTCGCCGGCGACCGACCCGGAGGCGATCGAGAGCGCCGTCGCCACCCTGGTCGGCGAGCTGTCCAAGACCCACCCGGTCAGCGGCGTCGGCGTCGGCGCGGCCGGTTACATCGACTCCGACCGGTCCACCGTGCTGTTCGCGCCCAACATCGCGTGGCGGGAGGAGCCGCTCGGAGCCGACCTTGCCAAGCGGATCGGGCTGCCGGTCGTCGTCGAGAACGACGCCAACGTCGCCGCCTGGGGCGAGTTCCGGTACGGCGCCGGCGGCGACGTCGACGACCAGCTGATGGTGACGGTCGGCACCGGCGTCGGTGGCGGCGTCATCATCGACGGCCGCCTCCTGCGCGGCGCGTTCGGCGTCGCGGCCGAGATCGGCCACCTGTGCCTGGTGCCCGAGGGACGCATCTGCGGGTGCGGCAACCGCGGCTGCTTCGAGCAGTACGCCAGCGGCAGCGCGCTGGTGCGCGAGACCCGGGAGGCGGCGGCGGCGAGCTCGCTGCTCGCCCGCGACCTGGTCGAGCGCGCCGGGGGAGACCCGGCCGGCATCACCGGCCCCTTGATCACCGAGGCCGCCCGCGAGGGCGACCGCTTCGCGATCGAGCAGCTGCAGCGGCTCGGGCACTGGCTCGGCCACGGCATCGCCTCGCTGGTGGCCGTGCTCGATCCCGCCGTGATCGTCATCGGCGGCGGCGTGAGCGAGGCGGGCGACCTGCTCCTCGACCCGATCCGTGAGACGTTCGAGCGCGAGCTCACCGGCCGGGGCTTCCGCCCCCAGGCCGAGATCCGCAGGGCCCAGCTCGGCAACCGGGCGGGCGTCATCGGCGCGGCCGACCTGGCGCGGGTCTGACGGAGCCGTCGCTGTGCTCGTAGGCGTCGACGTCGGCGGCACCAAGGTGCTGGCGGTCGAGCTCCCGTTCGCCGGGCCCGACGTGGCCCCGGTCCGTACGGCGCAGCGGCCGATGCCCGGGCGCGAGGCCTCCGACACCGCGGTCGAGGACGCCGTCGTCGGTGCGGTGCTCGACCTCGCCGACGGGCGACCCATCGAGATGGTCGGCGTCTCCGCCGCCGGCCTCGTCGACGCGCGTCGCGGCCGGGTGATGTTCGGCGCGCACGTGCCCTGGCGCGACGCCCCCGTGCGCGACCGCCTGGAGTCGCGGCTCGCCGAGCACCTCCGAAAGCCGGGGCTCGGCACCCAGCGGGCCGGCCGCACACCGCTGCCGGCGCTGCTGCGGCACGGCCCGAGCGTCGTGATCGACAACGACGCCAACTGCGCGGCGTACGCCGAGATCGTGGCCGGCGCCGCCCGTGGCGCCTCCTCGGCCCTGATGGTCACCGTCGGCACCGGCATCGGCGGCGCCGTCATCATCGGCGGGCAGGTCGTCCACGGCCACCACGGCTTCGCCGGGGAGTTCGGCCACATGCGGGTGGTGCCGGACGGACGGCCGTGCGAGTGCGGGCTCCGGGGCTGCTGGGAGCAGTACTGCAGCGGGCGGGCACTCGAGCGCGCCGTACGGCTGACGCTGGGGCCCGACGTCGTCGGCAAGGACGTCGCCGCGATGGCGCGCGCCGGCGACGAGACCGCGCGCGACGCGATCGCCGGCATCGGCGAGTGGCTCGGCACCGGGCTCGCGGGCCTGGTCTCCGCGCTGGACCCGGAGCGGGTGATCGTCGGCGGCGGCGTCTCCAGCGACGGCGACCTGCTGCTCGACCCCGCGCGCCGGATGCTCGCCGAGTCGCTCCAGGGCACGGCCTATCGCGCGGTGCCGCCGATCGTCGCGGCGAAGTTCGGGCCCGAGGCCGGGGCGGTGGGCGCAGCGCTGCTGGTGCGTGCCGTCACACGCGGGCGCCGTCGTCCCAGGGGTCCCTGGGCGACCGCGGCGAGCGCGTCACCAGGTACAGGAAGCCTCCGACGAACGCGACGGCGAGCAGAAGGCCGGCCCAGCCGGGGATGGTGATCCGCAGCGCCACCAGCACGACGACGAGGACCGGGGTCCCGAAGATCCCGATCCAGGCGAGCAGCCGGTCGTTGGGCGGCCGGGGGATCGGCGGCGTCGGAGGCGGCACGAACGCGTCGTCCGGGTCGTGGAGAGGCTCTGGCTCGTCGTGGTCGTCGTCCCACGACGGCTCCGGCTCCGGCCGCGTGGGCGCGGCCGGATGCTCCGGCCCGAGCTCGGCCCGGTCGCCGTAGTTGTCGACGATCGCCCGCCACGCGGCGTCGTCGCGGTCCTCGTCCCGCTGCACCCTCTCAGGGTACGTCGTGGGGTCAGGCCGTCGCGTCCGCGTGGGTGACCCGCGCGACGAACTCCGAGGAGCGCTCGAAGATGATCGGGGCGTCGTTGTCGAGGGTCGCGACGTGGAAGGAGTCCTCCAGCGGGACGACGGTGACGTCGGTGGAGGAGACGCCGTCGACGATCAGCGGCTGCGAGGCGTGGTCGACGACCTTGTCGACGGTCGAGCGGAAGTAGATCACCGGTGCGGTCACGCGCGGCAGGTCGGCCCGCAGCGGCTTCCACCCGCGGATCAGCGAGTGGATCGCCTTCAGCGGCGTGCGCGAGTAGCCGTGCTCGTCGACGCCCTGCTTCTTGATGTCGTTGGCGATCGCCGGGAACGACGGCACCAGGTGCTTGAGCAGCGGGAGCAGCTTGACGTCGAGCCGCTCGGTCGCGACGGCGGGGTTCACCAGCATCAGCCCGGCGACCTCGTCGGGGTGGTCAGCCGCGACGCGCAGCGCGAGGCCACCGCCCATGGACAGGCCGCCGACGACGACGGCGTCGTGCTCGGCGCGGAGCTTCACGAACGCCTCGTCCAATGCTGATGACCAGTCCGCCCACGTGTGCTGGTTGAGGTCCTGCCACGTGGTCCCGTGCCCGGGCAGGAGGGGTACGGCGACGCCGTACCCCTGCGCCGCGAGGTGCTCGCCCCACGGACGCATCGAGGCCGGAGACCCGGTGAACCCGTGGCTGAGCAGCACCCCGATCCGGCGTCCGCCGGTCAGCTCCGGGCGGGCGTCGGCGAACAGCGGCGCGTTGACGTCGGTCATGGCGCCGATTGTGCACCAGAGGTTCGTCTCGTCCACCCGTCGGCCGGTGCCGCACCCGCGGGGTGAGGGACTAGGCTGCCTCCAGGTGGTCTCGGGGAAAGGGTGCTGCGTTGTTCTACTACTTCTTGAAGTTCATCGCGCTAGGACCGTTCCTCAAGCTGGTGTTCCGGCCGCGCGCAGAAGGCGTCGAGAACGTCCCCGTCGAGGGGCCGGCGATCCTCGCCAGCAATCACCTCTCCTATGCCGACTGGCTGTTCATGCCGCTGGTCGTGCCGCGGAAGGTCAGCTTCGTGGCGAAGGCCGAGTACTTCACCAGCCCGGGCATCAAGGGCTGGCTGCAGAAGACGTTCTTCTCCGGCACCGGCAACATCCCGATCGACCGTTCCGGCGCCAACGCCGCGGCCGGCGCGCTGATCTCGGCGAAGCGGGTGCTGGCCGCGGGCGAGGTCTTCGGCATCTACCCCGAGGGCACCCGCTCGCACGACGGCAAGCTCTACCGGGGCAAGACCGGCATCGCCCGGCTCACCCTCGAGACCGGCGTCCCGGTCATCCCCGTCGCGGTCGTCGGCACCGACGTGGTCGCGCCGCCGGGCAAGAAGTTCGGCCGTTGGACCAGGCCGCACGTCCGGTTCGGCGAGCCGCTCGACTTCAGCCGCTACGCCGGCATGGAGAACGACCGCTTCATCCTGCGCTCGGTGACCGACGAGATCATGTACGAGATCATGCGGCTCTCCGGCCAGGAGTACGTCGACATGTACGCCACCCGTGCGAAGGAGGAGGCCAAGAAGGCCGCCTCGAAGGGCGAGGGCGACGAGCCGCGGAAGCTCGCGTCCTGACCGTCCCGACGGGTCGATGACGGCGTCCCCGGCGGCGGTCGCCGTCGAGAGCAGGATGTTCCGCGCGCTCGCGGTGCTGCGCGTCGTGGTGCTCGTCAACACCGTCGGCTGGAGCATCTACCGCGACAGCTTCGACCGTGCCGCGCTCGGCTGGACCGCGGTCGCGGTCATGGCGGCGTGGACCGTTGGCTCGATCGCGCTCTACCGCGCCCCGCACCGCCGTACGCCGACCGTGCTCGTGGTCGACCTCGGGCTGGCGCTCGCGATGCTGCTGCTCACGCCGGTGGTGAAGGGCGCGGACTTCAACGCCTCGATCCCGGGCTTCTGGATCAACGGCGCGCTGATCGCGTGGGCGATCCGCTTCGGCTGGCGCGGCGGAGCGGTGGCGGGCGTGCTGCTCGGCGGCTGCGACCTGCTGGTCCGCTCCGACCCGGGCCAGCACGAGTTCGGCAACGTCTTCCTGATCCTGCTCGCCGGCACCATGGTCGGCTTCGTGTGCGAGTCGCTCCAGCAGATGGCCGGCGAGCGCGACCTCGCCCAGCGGGAGGCGGCGGCCGCCACCGAGCGCGCCCGGCTCGCCCGGGTCGTGCACGACGGCGTGCTCCAGGTGCTCGCCCTGGTGCAGCGCCGTGGCGGCGAGCTCGGCGGCGAGGCGGCCGAGCTCGGTCGGCTGGCGGGGGAGCAGGAGCAGGCGCTGCGGACCCTGATCCGCACCCAGGACTCCGTGGCCGCGTCGCGTCCGGCGGGCGAGGCCGACCTCGCCGCGGCCGTCGGCGTGCTCGGCGCCCGGCCCGGGGTCGAGGTCGTCGTCCCCGGCGGCCCGGTCATGCTGCCGGCGTCGACCGTCGACGAGGTGGTTGCCGCGGTCACCGCCTGCCTCGACAACGTCACCCGCCACGTCGGCGAGGGCGCACCCGCGTGGGTCCTCGTCGAGGACCTCGGCGACCACGTGGAGCTGTCCGTGCGCGACGAGGGACCGGGCATCCCCGAGGGCCGGTTGGACGAGGCCGCCGCCGACGGCCGGCTCGGCGTGAGCGAGTCGGTGCGCGGGCGGGTCCGTGACCTGGGCGGTACGGCGACGCTGCTCACCGGATCGTTCGGCACCGAGTGGCAGATCGTGGTGCCGCGGGCAGGAGGAGCGCGGTGACGATCCACAGCTCCCACCCGTTCGCCGACGCCGAGCCCGACCCCGCACGGCGGTTCCGCGGCCGCACCGGGGGAGCGGTGACGCTCTGGGCCGCCGGCGACGGTGCGACCCGGGCCGGCCTCACGGTCACCTCGCTGATGGTGGCGCTCGGGCCGGATCCCGCGGTGCTCGCCCTGCTCGACCCCGACTCGGACCTCACCGAAGAGCTTCGCGACAGCGGCCGCGGCGTCGTACAGCTGCTGTCGTGGGGCCACCGGCAGCTGGCCGAGGCGTTCGCCGGCACGGCCCCGGCGCCGGGCGGCCCGTTCCGCCAGGCGGCGTTCGAGCAGACCGAGTGGGGGCCGCGACTCGCGTCCGCCGACACCTGGGCCGGCGTCACCCTCGTCGACGAGCGGGACGTCGGCTGGTCGGTCGAGGTCACCTGCCGCATCGACCGCGTCGAGGTCGGCGACGACGAGGCGCCGCTGCTGCACCGGCGCGGGCGGTTCCAGCGGGGATAAGACCGCAAGATGAGGAGTTCGGCGGATTCCTCAGCCGGCTCTTACGACGAACGTCCCTGGTGTGAGAACGACCCATCACCTGCACCAGGAGCCCGCCATGCACGCCACCTCGCCGTACGTCGCCCAGGTCATCGCCGCCCAGCGCCAGGAGGAGCTCGTCCGCGCCTCCGCCGAGCGGCGGCTGGCCCGCCGCCTGTCGCGGCGCACGCCCCGGGCGAACCGCGCCGCCGCGGACCTCTGAACCCCATGCGGCGGACGGTCGCACCTGCGACGATCGGCGCGTGGCACGCAACCGCAGCCAGGTCATGGTCGGCCGCGACGAGGAGATCTCGAGGCTCCTCGACGCGGCTGATCGTGCGCGCTCGGGCGACCCGGTCCTCGTGCTGGTGACGGGAGAGGCCGGCATCGGCAAGAGCCGACTGGTGCGCGAGCTCACCGACCGGCTCGATGACGCACTCGTGCTCGTCGGGCACGGCGTCGACCTGTCCTCCGGCGACCTGCCCTTCGGCCCGGTCGCCGACACCCTGCGTGACCTTCGGCGCAAGCGTGGCGCCGACGCGCTCGGCGCCGGCGAGCAGCGGGCGCTCGCGCCGCTGCTGCCCGGTGTGGCGGACGACGGCACCTCCGACCGGGCGCGGTTGATGTCGGGCGTCATCGCGCTCGTCGAGCGGCTGGCGGCCGACGAGCTGGTCTGCTGGGTGGTCGAGGACCTCCATTGGGCCGACGCCGCCACCCGCGACCTCGTCAGCATCCTCGCCCGCGGCTCCGGCGGGCGCCTGCTCCTGGTGACGACGGTCCGCACCGACGACCCGGCGGTGCCCGCGGTCCGGGTCGCCGAGCTGACGGCGTACGTCGACGGGCTCGTCCGGCTGCCCGCGACCGAGGTCGTGCGCGTCGACCGTCTCGGGGACGACGACGTACGGCGGCAGCTCGCCTCGCTCGTCGACGAGCCGCTGCCTGTCGACGTGGCGCGCAAGATCATCGACGTCGGAGACGGCATCCCGTTCGTGGTCGAGGAGCTGGCCGCCGCGCGCGGCCGCTCCGGCCTCTCGACGGTGGAGTCGGTGGCCGGCGCCCGGCTCGGGTCGCTCTCGGGGTCCGGCCGCCGACTGGTCGAGGCCGCCGCGCTCGGCGACGGGCACCTGCACCACGTGCTCCTCGAGACGGTGCTCGACCTGCCCGCCGAGGAGCTCGACGAGGCCGTGCTCGACGCGATCTCCGCCGGGATCCTCGAGGAGGACCGCGGCGGCGACGGCTTCCGCTTCCGGCACGCCCTCCTGCGCGACGCCGCCGACCGCTCGATCCCACCGGTCGCGCGCCGCGGCTGGCACCGGAGGTGGGCGCAGGCGATCCGCGACCACGCGGGGCTGATCGCGACCGACCCGGCGCTGCTCGCGTCGGCCCACCACTGGGCGCAGGCCGACGACCCCGAGGAGGCGGCGGTCGCGGCGGCCGCGGCGACGGGCGCCGCGGCCCGCGCGGGCGCGGCCCGCGTCGAGCTCGACCTGTGGGCGCGGATGCTCGAGCTGTGGCCCAGGGCCACCGAGAGCCTCGAGGCCATGGGCCTCACGCGGCACGACGTGCTCGCCGAGGCCATCCAGGTCGGCTACGGCGCGCTCGAGACCGGCGAGTACATCGCGCGGCTCGATGGCTGGGCGGCGACGGCCCAGGACGAGGCCGAGACCGCCGCGATCGAGCTCGCGCGCCTCTCGCTGCTCCCGGCGAAGGGCGACCTGCCGTCGATGCAGGCTCTCAGCACCGAGCTCCGCGACGAGTGGCTCGTCGCGCTGCGCAGCATCGCGCCCGACCGGCTCACGATCGACGCGATCGCCGCCATCGCGAGCTTCTACGCCGCCGACGACCCGGTCGCCGACGCTCTGCTGGAGGACATGACGGCTGCCGCCGAGGAGCTCGGCTACGAGCACGGCCTGGTCAACGCCTGGGCGATCTGGTCGTGGCGGATGGCGGCCCGCGGCGACCCGGCGGGCGCCAGCGACGGGCTGGAGCGGTTCCTCCGCCGGCCGGTCGCGATGTCCTACGGCGTGTGGCGGCTCGACGGCAACCTCGTCTACTGCCTCGCCATCCAGGGCAGGCACCGTGAGGCCCTCGCCGCCGCGGAGCGGGCGATGGCGCGGGTCGCCGACCCGCGCAGCGTGGGGCCCGCGTTCGAGCACATCGTCGAGAACGCCTGCTACTCCTGGCTGCGCACCGGCGAGTGGGAGCGGGTGCGCGAGCTGATCACGACCAGTCGTCCGTTCTGGGGTCCGGGCGTGACGCTCGGCGAGGTGCGCCTCGGGGAGCTCCAGCTGCTCACCACCGGACGCCTCGACGACCCCGAGGTGTTCCGCCACGACCTGGCTCACCCCACGCCGGGCGGGTCCGACGCGGTGTCGCTGTGCTACCTGCTCGCCGTGCACGCGGCGCACCAGGGCGACCTCACCGAGATGCGCCGCCTCCTGGCCGAGCCCTGGTCACACCCCGACCCCGTCGGCTTCACCGACCGGCTCTGGCCGATCGTGGTCAGCGCGATCCGGGTGGAGGCCGACGCGGCCGTCCGCTCGCCCGATCCGGCCGACCGGCCCGCCGCCGAGGAGCACGTCGCGACGATCGAGGCGATCGCCGCGCGGCTCCAGCGCTGGGGCGGCCTCGGCGAGGCATGGAGCGTGGAGGTCGACGCCCAGGTCGCGCGGTTCCGCGGCGAGGAGGCGCTGTCACTGTTCGAGGGCGCCGTGGCTGCCTGGGAGAGGATCGACCACGTCCACGACGCGGCCGTCGCCCGCGTCGGGCTGGCCGAGGCACAGCTGGCAGCGGGCGAGCGCGACGCGGCCCGCCGTACGGGGCAGGAGGCCGCGGCCGTCGCGCGGCGGCTGGGCGCCGCGCCCCTGGCCGCGCAGGTCGAGGAGCTCCTCCGGCTCGGCCGGCTGGCGTCGGGCCCTCGTGGTGCGGAAGCCGCGGCCGGCGTACTGACCGCCCGGGAGACCGAGGTGCTCGCGTTGCTGTCCGAGGGACGCACCAACGAGCAGATCGCGGGCGAGCTGTTCATGTCGCCGAAGACCGCGAGCGTGCACGTCTCGCGCATCATCGCCAAGCTCGGCGCGGCCAACCGCACCGAGGCCGCCGCGATCGCGCGGCGCGCCAACCTGGTCTGAGGAGTCCCGCTCCTCGATAGGGTCGGCCCATGACGGATGCGCCGGCCCGGGTGCGGGTGATGGTGGTCGACGACCACCCGATGTGGCGCGAGGCCGTGGAGCGCGACCTCGAGGCGGCCGGGTTCACCGTGGTCGCGACCGCGGCGACGGGCACGGAGGCGATCAACCGGGCGGCCGCTGCTCGCCCGCAGGTCGTCGTGCTCGACCTCCAGATCCCGCCGCCCAACGGCGTCGAGGTCACCGCGACGGTGCTCCAGGCCGACCCGTCGGCGCGGGTGCTGATCCTGTCGGCCTCCGGAGAGCAGGACGACGTGCTCGAGGCGGTGAAGGCCGGTGCCACCGGCTACCTGGTGAAGTCGGCGTCCCGCGAGGAGCTGGTCGAGGCGGTCCGCCGGGTCGCCGCCGGCGACAGCGTGTTCACGCCGGGGCTCGCCGGGTTGGTGCTGGGGGAGTTCCGCCGCATCCAGCAGCCGACGACGCCGCCGGGGGAGCAGCTGACCGAGCGCGAGACGGAGATCCTCAAGATGGTCGCGAAGGGGCTCTCCTACAAGCAGATCGCCGAGCGGCTCGTGCTCTCCCACCGCACGGTGCAGAACCACGTCCAGAACACGCTGCGCAAGCTGCAGATGCACAACCGGGTCGAGCTGACCCGCTACGCGATCGAGCAGGGCCTCGATGGCTGACCTGCCCGTGATGGAGCTGCTGCGCATCGCCGACGACCTCTACGGCCTGCCGCTCGCGGAGTTCACGCCCGCGCGCGACGCCAAGGCCAAGGAGCTCAAGTCGGCGAAGTCGCCGCTCGCTGCGGAGGTCAAGGCGCTGAAGAAGCCCAGCACCGCCGCCTGGGTCGTCGACCTGCTCGTACGGCGCGAGTCGGCCCAGGTCGAGCAGGTGCTCAGCGTCGGCGCGGCGCTTCGGGAGGCGCAGGCCGCCATGTCGGCCGGGGAGCTGCGGGCGCTGACCAAGCAGCGCCGCCAGGTGACCGCCGCCATCACCCAGCAGGCGCGCCGGCTGGCGCGCGACGAGGGGCTCAAGGTCACCGAGGCGGTCGCCGAGCAGGTCGAGGCCACCATGACCGCGGCGATGGTCGACGAGGACTGCGGTCGCGCGGTGCGCAGCGGGCTCCTCGTCGCGGCTCTCAGCACGACCGGGCTCGAGCCGGTCGACCCCGACACGCTGGCCGCCGCTCTCGCCGTACCTGCCGCGATCGGGTTCACCGCCACCGCTCGCGAGGCCCCGGAGCCGAGCCGCCCCGATCTGCATGTCGTCCCCGACCCGGACGCCGACGCCAAGGCCCGCGCCGCCGCCGAAGAGCGCCTCGCCGCGGCGACCGAGGAGCACGAGGCCGCGGCCGAGGCCCACCAGGAGGCCGTCGACGACGTCGAGCGCCTCTCGGCCCGCTCGCTCCAGCTCCAGGCCGAGCTCGACGAGCTGCGCCGCAAGCTGGCCGACCTCGAGTCGGAGCTCGACGAGGTCGACGACGAGCTCGGTGATGCCGAGGAGGTCCGCGACGAGGCCTCCGCCACCCTCCGGACCGCCACCGCAGAGCGCGACGCCGCCCAGGCCGCCCTCGACCGGCTGTCCTAGCGACGGACGATGGCGAGGATGCGCTCGTCGATCCAGGAGAGGTCGGCGGCGACGCGCATCTCGTAGTTCTCGGTGCCGACCCAGGTGGCGAAGTCGGGGTGGCCGGCGTCGCGGGCGAAGGACTCCAGCTCCTCGCGCAGGGCGTCGTCGACGACGACCTTCTCCTCGTCGGTGGTGGCGGTCAGGTAGAGGTCGTTGAGTCCGAGCAGCCGCTCGAGCTCCTGCACCGGGGCCTCGTGGTCGTCGACGCGCAGGTCGACGGCGACGTCGTCGCGGCCGCCGTACCCGGCTCCTTCTCGTACGACGAGGAGCGCCGCCGACTGCCGCCCGCGCTTGTCGCCGCCCGCCTCCTCGCCGGCGAGCAGCACCGTCATCAGCCGGTCGGCCAACGCGGCGTCGACCGGCGTGGCCTTCCACGCCGCCTCCATCGCCTCGATGACCTCGGGGCCGGCCAGGCAGTTGCCCTGGATCGCGTAGCCCTCGCCGATCACGCCGCCGGCGTGGTCGATGCACTCGTGGCCGGTGTGGGACGCCGCGCCGCCGTCGACGTCGACGATGCCGACCTGGCGGTGCTCGCGGCCGTCGTCCTCCTCCAGCAGCCGCTGCAGGGCGACCCCCGCGGTGGCGCCCTCGTCGAGGTGCGCGAGCGCGATCCCCTTGTAGGCCACGTTGGCGTCGGCCTGGGTGGCGATGGCCCCGACGCCCGCCACCGCGGCGGGGACTGCTGCGCCGACCGCGAGGAACTTGGACGCGACGGCCACGCCCCAGGACTCACCGTCGGCGGAGCGGGCCACGATCGAGTACGTCATGCCGTCACCCTAGTGACGAGCTAGTGACGGGCACCGGTCATATTCGCCGGTGACCCGGCTCACATCGTCACGCTAGGGTCGACCACGGTTGATCGATCCAAGGCTGGGCGAGCGAGAGTGGGAGAGACATGCGCGTCGGCGTGCTGACCGGTGGGGGCGACTGCCCGGGGCTCAACGCGGTCATCCGCGCGGTGGTCCGCAGGGGAGTGAAGGAGTTCGGGTTCGACTTCGTCGGCTTCCGCGACGGCTGGCGCGGTCCGCTCGAGGGCCACACCATGGAGCTCGGGATCCAGCAGTGCCGCGGCATCCTGCCGCGCGGCGGGACCATCCTCGGCTCCTCGCGCACCAACCCGTTCAAGGTCGACGACGGCGTCCAGAAGATCACCGACAACCTCAAGGCGGCCGGCGTCGACGCGCTGGTCGCGATCGGCGGCGAGGACACCCTCGGCGTCGCCACCAAGCTCGCCGACCTCGGCGTCAACGTCGTCGGGGTGCCCAAGACCATCGACAACGACCTCTCCGGCACCGACTTCACGTTCGGCTTCGACACCGCGGTCAACATCGCCACCGAGGCGATCGACCGGCTGCACACCACGGCCGAGTCGCACCACCGCGTGCTCGTCGTCGAGGTGATGGGCCGCCACGCGGGGTGGATCGCCCTGCACGCGGGCATCGCGGGCGGCGCGTCCGCCGTGCTCATCCCGGAGCAGCCGTTCGACATCGAGGCCGTCTGCGACCACGTGGAGACCCGGTTCCAGACCCAGTACGCCCCGATCATCGTCGTGTCGGAGGGCGCGCTCCCGGCCGACGGCTCGGGCATGACGCTGCAGAGCGGCGAGAAGGACGCGTTCGGCCACGTGCGGCTCGGCGGCATCGGCGACCGCCTGGCCAAGGAGATCGAGCAGCGCACCGGCAAGGAGGCCCGCGCGGTCGTGCTCGGTCACATCCAGCGCGGCGGCACGCCGACCGCGTTCGACCGCTGGCTCGCCACCCGGTTCGGCCTCCAGGCGATCGGCGCCGTCGCCGACGGCGAGTACGGCGTGATGGTCGCCCTGCGCGGCACCGACATCGTGCGTGTGCCGCTGATCGAGGGCACCGGCGAGCTCAAGGTCGTCAGCCCGGCCGAGTACGCGGAGGCGCAGGTCTTCTTCGGCTGAGGGCCGGGTCTCAACCCGGTCGCAACACTGCGCCGACACCCTGGCCCGGCGCCGCCGCGGGGTATGCACTGATCGCATGCACGCGCTCCGGTCCGACGTGGTCTTCGACGGCCACCGGTTCCTGTCCGGCGGCGCCACGGTGCTCGTCGACGCCGGTTCCATCGTGGGGGTGGAGCCGGCGTCGTACGACGTGCCGGCCGACTGTCCGGTCACGACCTACGACGGGACGGTCCTTCCCGGCCTGGTCGACGCGCACGTCCACCTCGTCAGTGACGGCTCGGTCGGGTCGCTCGAACGCGCCGGCACCGCGACCGACGCCGAGATCGACGCGGAGATCGAGCGCTCCCTGCAGGCCCAGGCGGCCCACGGCGTGACGACGGTCCGCGACCTCGGCGACCGCTCCTACCGCACCCTTGCGTTCCGCGCCGCGGCGATCGGGCAGCCGCGCGTGGTCGCCGCCGGTCCGCCGGTCACGATCCCCGGCGGCCACTGCCACTTCCTCGGCTGTACGGCGCCGCCGGAGCCCGGCGCCCTGCGCGACGCGGTCGCGGAGCACGTCGATCGCGGCGTCGACGCGATCAAGGTCATGGCCAGTGGCGGCTTCCTGACGCCCGGCACCGACATGCTCGGCGCGCAGTACCTCGCGGACGACATCAGCGTGCTCGTCGACGCCGCCCACGCCGCCGGTCTTCCCGCGGTCGCGCACGCCCACTCCGTCGCCGGCATCGAGGCCGCGCTCGCCGGCGGCGTGGACAGCATCGAGCACTTCACGGGCATCTGCGAGGACGGGTCGGTGCTCAGCGACGACCTGCTCGACCGGGTGGCCGCGGCCGGCGTACAGGCCGACCCGACCATGGGCAACGACTTCTCCCTGGTCGACACACTGCCGCCGCCACCGCCGCAGGTGCGCGAGGTGATGGACTGCCTCGGCCTCGACATCATGGAGTTCTTCGCCCAGCGGTACGCCGACCTCGGCCGGATGCGGGAGCACGGCGTCTGGGTGGTGCCGGGTGTCGACGCCGGCGCGATGCCGCTGAAGGCACACGGCAACGCATGGCTCGCGGTGAAGGACCTCGTCGTCGCCGGCTGGCCGGTGGCTGACGCGCTCGCGGCCGGCACGTCCGCCGCGGCGCGCGCCTGCGGCGTCGACGACGTCACCGGCGTCCTACGGCCGGGCCTCTCCGCGGACGTGCTGGTCGTCGACGGCGACGTGCGCGACGACATGGCAGCCCTCGGCCGCCCGGTCGACGTGTTCGTCCGCGGTGCCCGCGTGTCGCTCTGAGGGTCGAGGTCCTCGCTTCGCGGGCGCCGATGAGAGAAGGTGATCGGGCCAGCGCACTTCTACTCGGGAAGGGGACGGCCCCATGACCTCCTCCACCACGGACGTCGGGGGATCCACCGGGTCCCACGACCAGCCGGAGCTCAAGCGGGTGATGGGTCCCCGGCTCCTGCTCCTCTTCATCGTCGGAGACATCCTCGGCGCCGGCGTCTACGCCGTCACCGGACAGATGGCCGGCTACGTCGGCGGCCTGCTCTGGCTGCCGTTCCTTCTCGCCTTCGTCGTCGCCACGATGACCGCGTTCTCCTACCTGGAGCTCGTGACGAAGTACCCCGCAGCTGCGGGAGCGGCCCTGTACACGCACAAGGCGTTCGGCGTCCACTTCCTCACCTTCATCGTGGCGTTCGCGGTCGCGTGCTCGGGCATCACCAGCGCGTCCACGTCCGCCGCGACGCTGTCGCAGAACCTCTACGCCGGTCTCGAGGCCAACGGGTGGTCCGACGCTCCGAGCGAGGCCACCATCACGCTCGTCGCGATGGCCTTCATCGTCCTGCTGGCGATCATCAACCTGCGCGGCGTCGGCGAGAGCGTGAAGTTCAACATCGTGCTGACGCTCGTCGAGGCGACCGCGCTGTGCATCGTCATCGGCATCGGGTTCTCGGTGATCGCCCAGGGCGACGCCGACATGAGCGAGCTGGTCGACTTCCAGGACGGCTCCGACCTGGGCCTGCTGTTCGCGGTCACCGCCGCCACCTCGGTGGCGTTCTTCGCGATGGTCGGGTTCGAGGACTCCGTCAACATGGTCGAGGAGACCAAGGAGCCGGAGCGCATCTTCCCGCGCACGATGTTCCTCGGGCTCGGCATCGCGGTCGTGCTCTACATGCTCGTCGCCGTCGCGGTGATCTCGGTCATCGGCCCGGAGCGCGCGACGACGATCTACGAGGAGGGTGGTCGCGCCCTGGTCACGGTCGTCGACGAGGGCTCCGACCTGCCGGTCGAGAAGGTCTTCCCGTTCCTGGTGGTCTTCGCCGTCGCCAACACCGCGCTGATCAACATGCTCATGGCCAGCCGGCTCATCTACGGCATGGCCAAGCAGCGGGTGCTCCCGAAGCAGCTCGGAACGGTGCTGCCTCGGCGGCGTACGCCCTGGGTGGCGATCGGGTTCACGACGCTCCTCGCGATCCTGCTGATCTGGTACGTGACCAGCGACCCGGACAGCAACATCGTCATCAACCTCGGCAGCACCACGGCGCTCCTGCTCCTGTGCGTCTTCGCCATCGTCAACATCGCGTGCTCGGTCCTGAAGAGCAAGCGGGCCGACCACGACAAGACGTTCTTCACGGCTCCGGTGTGGCTCCCGCCCCTCGCGGCGGTCCTCTGCCTCTACCTCGCGGGGCCGTGGGTGGACCGCGACGGGATCGTCTACAAGATCGCGGGCGGCCTGATGGCGATCGGCGTGGGCCTGTGGCTGGTGACCTGGCTCCTCAACCGGGTGACCAACAAGGACGACGAGCCGCCGCACTTCAGCGACATCGACCACATGGACATCGACCCGACCGACGACCCGCGCTGACGGCTACAGCGAGTCGAGGTCGACCACGAGGGCGCGGTGGTCGCTCAGCGGCATCTCGTACGCCGCTGAGCGCGCCACCAGGTCGGGCTCGGCCAGCACGTGGTCGAGCTGCTCGACGGGCGCGTCCGCCGGGAACGTGGGGTGGGTGGCGAGCGACCGCATCCCGGTGATGCGCTCGGCGCGCTCCGGACCCATGTTGAGGTCGCCGGTCAGCAGCAGCGGGCGGCGCACGTCGCACGTGGCGGCGCGCAGGTGGCGCAGCTGCCGGCCGTTCCACCAGTCGACGAAGGACAGGTGCGTGGTCGCGACGGTGACCGCGCCCAGCGGCGACTCGATCTCGGCGGCGACCGCGACCCGTGGCTCGTCCCGCACGAGCGTGGGCAGCAGCTGGCCGCGGAACCGCATCGGCACCGGCACCGGGATCGCCGGCAGCTGCACGACCTGCCAGCCCGACACGGGGTAGCGGCTCAGCAGCGCGATGCCGTACGCCGCGGCGTCCGGCTGGAGCTCGCCGGTGGCTGCCGTCCAGGTGGCGCCGGGACTGCCGTGCAGCGCCGCGACGAAGCGGTGATGGGGTGCGTCCATCGCGTCGGCGGCCACCGCGGTCAGGTCGGCCCGCTGGGAGCGGGGCTGGTTGCGGTCGACCTCCTGGAGAGCGAGCACGTCGGGGTCCAGCTCCTTGATCGCCGCCGTCAGGACGGCCACGTCGACCTCGTGGTCGTGGAGGGAGCGCCCGTTGAGGATGTTGAAGGTCACCAGCCGCATCGGTTGCGCGGTACCCGCCGGACCGGTCTGCATGCCCGCCCGGACCGGGGGTACTTCCCGAGCACCATGAGCGAAGCATCCAACGGAACCAACGGTCACCTCCAGCACGGCCTGCGGGAGGCCCTCAAGCTGGTCGCCGTCGCCTTGAAGGAGGGCGAGCTGCCGTTCGCCCTGGCCGGCAGCTACGGCCTGTGGGCGCACGGCGGACCCGAGCCCGACCACGACGTCGACTTCATGATCGCCGAGGAGGACGCCGCCCGCGCCAAGGACCTGCTCGCCGACCGCGGCCTCGAGGTCGTGCAGCCGCCCGAGGACTGGCTGTTCAAGGTCTACGTCGACGACGCGATGGTCGACGTCATCCACCGGGCGGGCAGCGAGCCGATCGACCGCGCGCGCTTCGAGGACGTCGACCAGATCGAGGTCGAGTCCGTGCTGATGCCGGTGCAGTCGACGACGGTGCTGATGTCCGACAAGCTCGGCGCGCTCGAGGAGCACGCCTGCGACTTCGGCCGGATCCTGCCGGTCGCCCGCGCCGTGCGCGAGCAGGTCGACTGGACCTACGTGGCGGAGCAGACCCGGGACAACCCGTTCGCCGTCGCGTTCCTCTACCTGCTCGACCTGCTGGGCATCCTCGGCGAGGGCAGCCCCATTCCCCTCGACGCGCCGCGGACGGCGCGGGTGGAGTCCATCGCAGGGGCGTGAATCGGCGGGGGAGCGCGGTGCGCCGTACCCTTGTCCGGTGAGCATTCCTTCCCTCGAGCAGTTGCACGCCATCGGCGCGAAGCAGCAGCCGTCGTACGGCGACCCGGCGGCCCTCGCCGCGGCCGTCGACCGACTGCGCACGCTTCCCCCGCTGGTGTTTGCGGGGGAGTGCGACGAGCTGAAGGAGAAGATCGCGGCCGCCGGCCGCGGGGAGGCCTTCCTGCTCCAGGGCGGCGACTGCGCCGAGACGTTCGCGGGCGCGACCGCCGACAACACCCGCAACAAGCTGCGGGTGCTGCTCCAGATGGCCGTGGTGCTGACCTACGCGGCGTCGGTGCCCGTGGTGAAGGTCGGACGCCTCGCCGGGCAGTACGCCAAGCCGCGGTCCAGCGACTCCGAGACCCGCGTGATCGACGGCGAGCAGGTCACCCTGCCGGCCTACCGCGGTGACGCCGTCAACGGCTTCGAGTTCACCCCCGAGTCGCGCATCCCCGACCCGCAGCGGCTGCTCGAGGTCTACCACGCGTCCGCGTCCACGCTGAACCTCGTGCGGGCGTTCACCACCGGCGGCTACGCCGACCTGCGCCAGGTGCACGCCTGGAACTCCGAGTTCGTGCGCAACTCGCCCGTGGGCCAGCACTACGAGGCGATGGCGGCCGAGATCGACCGCGCGCTGACGTTCATGCAGGCGATCGGCGCCGACCCCGACGAGTTCCACCGGGTCGACTTCTACTCCAGCCACGAGGCGCTGCTGCTCGAGTACGAGCACGCGATGACGCGCATCGACTCGCGCACCGAGCAGCCCTACAACGTCTCGGGCCACTTCGTCTGGATCGGCGAGCGCACCCGCCAGCTCGACGGCGCGCACGTCGAGTACTTCCGCCACATCCGCAACCCCATCGGCTGCAAGCTCGGCCCGACGGCCACGGCTGACGACGCGCTGGCCCTGGCCCGGACCCTGAACCCCGCCAACGAGCCCGGCCGGCTCACGTTCATCACCCGGTTCGGGGCCGAGAAGGTCCGCGACGGGCTGCCGCCGCTGGTCGAGAAGGTCACCGCCGAGGGCGTCGACGTGACCTGGATCTGCGACCCGATGCACGGCAACACCTTCGAGGCGTCCACGGGCTACAAGACCCGACGCTTCGAGGACGTGCTCGGCGAGATCCAGGGCTTCTTCGACGTGCACCGCGCGCTCGGCACGGTGCCCGGCGGGATGCTCGTCGAGAACACCGGCGACGACGTCACTGAGGTCATCGGCGGCGGCGAGGAGCTCGACGAGCACGGCCTCGCCCACCGCTACGAGTCGGTGGTCGACCCGCGCCTCAACCGTGTGCAGTCGCTGGAGATGGCGTTCCAGGTCGCGGAGATGCTCCGGAAGTCCTGAGCCGAAAGATCGGGCCCGGGCGGCCCGATCGGGCCTAGCCTGCTGCCATGCGGGTGGTCCGTCTTCTCGTCGTCGTCCTCGCAACCGCGCTGCTGAGCACCGCGGCTCCGCCCGCACCGGTCGCGGCTGGGGGATCGACGACGGTCACCGTCGCGAGCATGACGTTCTCGCCGTCGGCCGTGTCGGTCGGCCTCGGAGAGTCCGTCACGTGGGTGTTCGAGGACCCGACGCCCCACACCGCGACGTCCGACCAGGGCTTCTGGGACAGCGGCTCGCACTCGAGCGGCGGCGAGTGGTCGCTCACGTTCGGGTCGGCCGGGACATTCCCCTACCACTGCACGCCGCACCCGCACATGAAGGCCAAGGTCGTCGTCCCGTTCAAGGTCACCGGCGGCTCCAAGATCGACGGCTGGAAGCTGCGGTGGGCCACAGGCGTCGCTCCCGAGGGCCTGGCGTACGACGTCCAATACAAGCGCAGCGGCACCAGCACCTGGCGGAGCCTCCGCACCGACACCGCGAAGGCGACCGGCCTGTTCAACCCGACGCGTGACGGCCGCTACGTCGTGCGGGCGCGTACATCGAACCTGGTCGACGAGGACGAGTCGTCGTGGTCGCCGATGCGGACGCTGGCGATCGACTGACCCGGGCTCATCTGCCGACGGAGACGATAGGCACCAGCAGGATCAGGACCTCGGTAGCGGCTTCGCCCCCGAAGCGGCATTCGTGCGCTCTCCGTCGACAGCGGCAGGTGCGGGCGAATCTCGGCCCTCACATCCTCGGAGGATCGATAGGGTCGCGCTCATGGGGGCCAAGGATTGGTTCGTTTGCTACGCCGACGGCGACGTCTCGAGTCTGCTCGCGACACGACCTGAGATCGACCGCGCCGCCACCGAGGCGCTGATCCGAAGGCTGTTCGCAGGTCACACGGTTGTCTCCGCCGCCGACGGGACGCTCGCCGAACATGCCAGTCCTGACGACGACATGGTGTACGCGGCCGTCTGGCCACGAATGACGATCGTGTGCACGAGCGCCGTTGCGTTGGACCGGCCCTCCGATATCGATGCCCGCTTCCTCGCCGAGGGAGCGGACCGCACGGTGTACGTGCATGCAATGCACAGCGTCGTCGATTGGTTTGCACTTGGGGTGTGGGGCCCAGGGGGCCAGTTGCGGCGATCCTTGAGTCTCAGCGGTGGGAACGAAGAGCTCATCGAGGACGTCGGCGAACACCTCAGCTTCGAGCAACCCTTCTGGGCCGGCGAGTACCCCGCCATCGAGGATGAGGAGGACGAGGAATACCCGTTTCCGTTTCATCCACTTGAGCTTGCCGAGGCTGCCCTCGACAATCTCTTCGGTTTCGTGTTCGAGGGCTACGAGGACATGCCGGACGACGACTCCGCCGATCCCTTCGACATCACGCTGGCCGGTTTCCGCCTGACAGCCGAGGCTCGCAAGCGGAGACTTTTCGGCCGCGGCTGACCCACAGCACGCCTCCGGCGTTCCGACCTCAATGCGGCGTGAGCGGACGGCAGACAAGGTCAGTCGCGGCGGGTGAGCGCCTGCGTTCCGAGGGCGACACCGCCAGCGATGATCCCCACAAGACCCGCGCCGAGTGACGTGACGCCGAAGAATGTCAACCAGTCGCTGCCCATGGCGTCTTCTAGCATCGCGCCGCCGATCCCGAGCAGGATCGCCCCAAGCAGGCCGTAGGCGACCCCGGGAGTGCCGCCGGAGGTAGGTGTTCGAGTCACGCTGAACGATCCCACGAGGCTGGCCGATGTGCCCGCTCATCGGCATGATCGGACGGGCGTTCGGCTCACGCAGATGAGTCGGCGCCGTTGGATTCCTACTTGGTTGTGCACACGTCATGCGCGTCAGCGACGACCATCTCGACATCCTCGACTGACAACCCAGGCTTCCCGACGTCAGTCCTGTACGAGACCCGCACGCAATCCCCGATTGCGAGGTCGCTCGTACGTTCGTCCTGGACGAAACACTCCCCGGTGGCGTTGTCAGCTCCTATGCAGACAAGCTCCCCGTCGACCTCGAGGACCGGCCCGACGAACATCCGGAGGTCCACATCGTGGGCGCCGCAGGCTCCGAACACGACGACGCCCAAGAAGGCGGCGCCGGCTGCAGCTGCTCTCATTGCCCACTCCTTTCGTCGTTCACCGGTTGTCGGGTACACGTCGAGGGAGACCGAACGGTTGTCGCCTCACCGCCGAGATAGTGGACGGGTCGGACGATCGGTCTCAGGAGCTTCACGCCAATGAGGTCGATGCACGAGCGGGGGAGGCGAGCAGATGAGCGACACGACACTGCGGATCGCGGCGGCCCCGCGGGCGACCTTCGACTACCTCGCGGACCCGCGCAACCGACCGGAGTGGCAGTCGAGCCTTCGGTCGGTGGAGCTGCTCACAGACGGGCCGCCACGCGTCGGCACGCGCTGGATCGATCGCACGACGATCGGGGCCGCACCGCGCCTCGAGATCGTCGAGATGACCCCACCCGCTGCCGATGGGGCTACTGCCGGTGCCTGGACCGAGGTCGGTCGATGGCGTGGACTGACGGCCCGGCTGACCTTGACCTTCGATGCGGTGGCTGCCGACCCCGGTGCGACCGATCTCGGCATCGTGGTCGCCATCAGTGGCGCCGGGTTGTGGCGCGGACCGGCGGCGGTGACGCGCCAGCTGGCTCCACCCGCGATCCGTGCCGACCTCCGTCGGGCGGCCCGCATCGTCGAGGCCGGCGCAAGAGGCGACCGCTGATCAGGACGAGAGTGCCGCCACCGCTACGCCGAGGTCGGCGACGGCTCGATCCCGGGCCGTCGGGTCTGTGTCGAGCGGCTGGTCGAGCTGGAAGCCCATGAATGCCGCGTCGATCATCGCTGCGGCGCGCTCGGCGATCGGCCGGTCGACGCCGGAGCCGACCAGGTGGGCGACGAGCGCGGCCATCCACACCGCGTTGGCCGTGCGAACCGCCGAGGAGTAGGGCTCGCGACCGAGGAGGCCGAGCGCCGCCGCTTGGATGTACATCCGCGTGCACCGGTTGGTCGGGTCGGTCTGGACGGCTGCCCACAGGTCCTCGACAGCCGCCCGGATCCCGCGGGATGCCGGCAGCGCGGCGATCTGGGTGACGGCCCGGTCGTTGGAGCAGCGCATGACGTCGACGACCAGCTCGTCCTTGGACCCGAAGTGGTAGATCAGCATCCGGTCGCTGGTGCCGAGGGCAGCGGCGAGCGGCCGCAGGCTCAGGCCGATCAGGCCGTGCTCGAGCACGTAGTCGGTGGCGGCTTCGGTCCAGGCGGCTCGGCGCTGGGGGTCCTTGGCGATGGCGTGCTCCTCGGTTCGGCTTCGATCTTACTGTAGCAAGTGCTACATTCGTTTGTAGCAACTGCTACAGAACTGAGGAAATCCCATGTACGTCGCATTCGGCCTGCTGATCGTGGCGATCGCAACGGAGGTCGCCGCCACCTCGGCGCTGCCGCGCGCCGAGGGCTTCCGCGACCCGTTCTGGAGCGTCGTGGTGATCAGCGGCTACGCGGTCTCGATCTGGTTGCTCACGCTTGTCGTCCAGCACCTCCCGGTGTCCACGACCTACGCGGTGTGGTCGGGGGCGGGCACCGCCGCCATCGCGGTGATCGGCGTGATGTGGCTCGGTGAGTCGATGGACGCGGTGAAGGCGGCAGCGCTGGCGATGATCGTCGTCGGCGTGGTCGTGCTCAACCTGCACGGCGCCCACTGACGGGTCCGATTCCCGCCAGAACGGCGCGCCTCGGCCCGACAGGATCGAGGCATGCACAGCGTCGTACCGCTCAAGGTCCACTACTACGGCACGCCCGTCGTCCTGATCTCCTCCACCAACCGCGACGGCACCACCAACCTGGCGCCGATGTCCTCGGCCTGGTGGCTCGGGCAGGACGCGATGCTCGGCCTGGCCGCGTCGTCGCGGACCACCCACAACCTGCTCCGCACCGGCGAGGCCGTGCTCAACCTCGCCTCCTCCGACCTGGTCCAGCACGTCGACCGGCTCGCGCTTCTCACCGGCTCGCCGGAGCTCTCGCCGCACAAGCGGCAGACCGGCTATCGCTACGAGCCGCGCAAGTTCGAGGCCGCCGGGCTCACCCCGGCGCCGTCCGACCTGATCGCGCCCGACCGCGTGGCCGAGTGCCCGATCCAGCTGGAGTGCCGGGTCTCCGGTCACTACGAGATCGGCCACGAGCGGACGTACGCGCACGCGATCCACGTGCACGTGCTGCGCGCGCACGTGGCGGACGCCGTACGCCTGCCCGGCACCGACTACGTCGACCCGCAGGCGTGGGACCCGCTGATCATGAAGTTCTGCGACTTCTTCGGCGGCGGGCAGCCGCTCGTGCCGTCGCGGCTCGCGGCCGGGTGGGAGATGCCGGGGCGCGTCCAGGCGGCAGCCGCGGACCTCACTCCGCCGCGGTAGCGCCGGAGATCATCAGCTCGCTGATCGCTGTGTAGTCCTTGCCCAGCGGTCCCTCGCCCGGGGGCGAGACCTCGACGATCTCGATGGTCAGCTTCTTCGTCCAGGTCGGCGGGACCGTCATCGACTGCATCGCGCGGTCGTCACCCAGCTCCTGGCTGACGCTCGTGCCGTCGTCGAAGACCCAGCTCACCGCGAGCACGCGCCGGTTGAGGGCGTAGCCGTCGTAGCCCGGGTAGGACTTGGCGTAGCCGTTGACCATCCCGACCTCGCTCACCTGGACGGGCTCGTCGAAGGTGACCGTCACGGACTCTCCGGACGCGTCGCCCGCCACGCGCCAGCAGGTGGTCTCGTCGTCGTCGTTGAGGTGGGCGGCCTCGAAGGTGACCGGCTCGCCGGTCTGGGCGTCGGTGCTCGGGGGAGCCTCGCCGGGCACCTTGATCTTGCGGATGAGCGGCGTGACGTCGCCGACGGGCCCGGGTTCGGCGGACGGGGCCGGAGCGTCGTCCGGCTTCCTGCCGTCGCCGTTGCGGCGCTCGCCGCGGTCCTCCTTGATCGAGCTGGCGGGTGCGGCTCGGTCGGCGGCCCGGTCGGAGTCGCCGTCCAGCACCATGACCAGGCCGACGACGACGGCGATGACCGCTGACACCCCGGCGATCATCGCCACGAGCCACCCGATGCTGCCCCGAGTGCGATCGCCGTCGGGCTCCTCGGACGGCGGCGGGGCCGCCATCGTGGGCGGGGGCGGGGGAGCGCTGGGCCTCGGCCCGGTCACCGAGTCGGCGTACAGCGGGAAGCGAGCCGGAGGCGGCGTGGCACCCGGCAGCTGCGGCGCAGGAGGTACGGCGTGCGCAGGCGCCGTGGGAGGTGCGGCGGCCGGCGTACCGGGTGTCGTCACCGGCTCGGGAGCAGGGGATGCGGGCACGCCCGAGTGCCGGCCGGCGATCGGCTGTCCGCAGTTGGTGCAGAACCGCCCGATGCCGAGCTCGTGTCCGCAGTTCGTGCAGTAGCCCATGCCCCAGGTCCCATGTCGGTGACTAACCAGGGGTCACGGTAATGGGTCAGGGCCTCAGGGTGAGAAGTTGCGGAAACGTCACGCGGCCACACCGACCCGCCGACGCACCTCCTCGGCGACGTCCTCGAGGTCGTGCTCGAGCATCTTGTGGGTGTGCTCGAAGCTGAACCCGCCGAAGAACTTCCAGGCGAGCTTCTCGACCGGAGTGCGCTCCTCCATGTGGACCGACGTGGTCATCGCGAGCCGCGTCCGGTTCTCGGCTCCGAACCGCGTCAGGCGGTAGGACGTGCGGACGACGTCGTGCTTGAGCCGGGTCTCGACGGCGAGCGAGAGCGGCGCCTCGCACTCCACGACGTGCAGCTCCTCGGACCCGTGGTGGCCGAAGAGGGTGCGCTTCTCCTCCCAGGTCGTGCCGACGCCGAACGGGCCCTCGCTGATCAGCCGGCTGTCGCTGACGCTGCGGAAGATCCGGTCGAACGCGGCGACGTCGGTGATGACCTCCCACACCTGCTCGGGCGTGGCGGCGATCGTCCGGTGGACGTAGATGATGTGACCTGCCATGGGGCTCTCCTCGGATCGCCTCCCCACGACCCATGATGCTCCTGTCGAGCGCCGCGATCCAGAGGCAAAGCCTCAGCCGCGGAGCGCCTTCAACAGCGCCATGTCCGGGTCGTCGGCGGTGCGCGACCCGGGAGTCTCGAGGATGAACGGCACGCCCTCGGTCGCGGGGTGCGCCAGCAGCTCGGCGAACGCCTCGGTGCCGATGTGGCCCTCTCCGATCTTCTCGTGCCGGTCCTTGAACGCGCCGCGCACGTCCTTGGAGTCGTTGGCGTGGATCAGCCGCAGCCGCCCCGGCCCGCCGATCTCGACGACCCGGTCGATCGTCGCCGTGGTGCCGCCCGGCTCGTCGAGCGGCGCGCCGGCGGCGAACACGTGACAGGTGTCGAGGCAGATCCCGGCCTTCGGATGGAAGTCGAGCGCGGCGAGGTAGCCCTCGAGGTCGTCCACGCCGGCGCAGAGCGAACGGCCCTGCCCGGCCGTCGGCTCCAGCAGGAGGTACGGCGCGGCCGCGTCCTGCGCGAGCGCGTCGAGCACCGGCATCAGCGCGTCGCGGATCCGGCGCATCGCGGCGTCGTAGCCCTCGCGGCCGCCATCGGGGTCGACGTAGGACCCGGTGTGCACGACGACGCCCTCGGCGCCGATCTGCACGGCGCGGCGCAGGTTGTGGGCGACGAGAGCCGCGGAGTTCTCGAACGTCGACGGGGTCGGGGAGCCGAGGTTCACCAAGTAGGGCGTGTGGATCACGACCCGCATCCCGGCCTCGGCAGTCGCGACGCGGAACCGCTCGTCGACGGCCGGGTTGCCGGGGGAGCGGGCCCAGCCGCGCGGGTTGCCGACGAAGACCTGCACCGCCTCGCAGCCGAGCTCGACGGCCGTCCGGAACGCGCCGTCCATCAGGTTCTTGCCGACGAGGACGTGGGTGCCGATCGGGTTCCGCATGACTGTGCAGACGTTAGTCGCCCTCGTGTCGAGGCTCGGCCGCGGGCGGCCTGCCTCCACCAGCGGCGACGGTCAGACGACGTAGAGGGTGATGGTGCTGCCCTTCGGCACCATCTCGCCCGCAGGCGGGTTGGTGCTGTAGGCGCGCGACCCGTCGAAGTAGATCTGCGCGCGCTCGACGTCGACCTCGAAGCCGGCATCCTCGAGCATCGCGACGGCGTCGTCGGTGGACTCGAAGAAGACCCGCGGCACCTCGATCAGCTCGGGACCGAGCGAGACGACGAGCTCGACCTTGTCGCCCTTGTAGAGCCTGCCGTCGGCCGGGTCCTGGCTGATCACGTCGCCCTCGTCGACGTCGTCGCTGTACTCCTCGTCGACGACCTCGACGTCGAGCCCGCGACTCTCCAGCTCATCGATCGCCTTGTCGGAGTCCTTGCCGGTGAAGTCCTTGACCTTGATCGGCTGGCGGCCCTTGCTGACCACGAGGTCGACCACGGTGTCGACGGGCAGCCGCTTGCCGGCCTTGGTGCCGAAGCCGGGATCGGAGCTGATGACCTGGCCCTCGGGCACGGTCTCCGACCACTTCTCACTGACCTTGCCGACCACGAACTGCACGTCGGCCAGCGCGGCCTCGGCCTCGTCGAGCGTCGTGCCCTCGAGCTTCGGTACGTCGTAGCGCTCCGGGCCGAGCGACAGCACCAGGGTGACGACGTCGTCGGGCAGGATCCGCTCTCCGGCGCCGGGCTCGCTGCTGATCACCTCGCCCTTCGGCACGCTCTCGGAGTACGCCGCGTCGCCGTACTCGACCGAGAGGCCGGCGTCGGCCAGCTCTGTCTCCGCAGCGGTCTTCTCGAGCCCGAGCACACTCGGGGTCGTGGTGTAGCGGGCCCAGCCGTACCAGTACGCGCCGCCGCCGATCGCCGCGGCGACGAGCACGCCGAGCAGGAGCAGGACGAGCGGGCGACGGCCGCGTCGTGGACGCCCCGGTGCGGCCTGGGGTGGCGGGGGCGGCGCCGGCCGGTCGCGCTCGGGCGCGGGCGGGCGCGCTTGCACCTCGAGCGCGGTCGTGTGCGGCCGCACCGGCTCCTCGATCCACCGCACGTCCATCGGCTCGGGCGTGGTGTCGTCGGTGACCTCGCTGCCGGTCATGTCGGCGCCGGCGTGGGCACCCACGGGCATCAGGTCGGCGAACAGCTCGGGGTCCTCGCGCACGCCCTCGTGGAGCGCGCCCTGCACCCGGCGCACGTGGTGGAGCAGCACCGCGGCGTCGGCCGGGCGGAGGCTGCGGTCCCGGCAGGTGGCGCGCGCGACGAGCGCGTCGACGTACGCCGGCAGGGAGGGCACCGTGGCGGAGGGTGCCGGCACGTCGTGGTGCACGTGACGGTAGGCGACCTGGATCGGCGTCTCGCCGGTGTGTGGCTTGGTGCCGGTGAGGAGCTCGTAGAGCATGACGCCGACGGCGTAGACGTCGGCGCGGGCGTCGGCCTTGCCGTCGGTGACCAGCTCGGGCGCGAGGTAGGACACCGTGCCGATCAGCACGCCCTGGGTGGCGGTGTGCTGGGTCTCGGCGCTCACGGCCTTCGCCAGCCCGAAGTCGGCGACCTTGATCCGGCCGTCGTCGGCGATGAGCACGTTCTCGGGCTTGACGTCGCGGTGGACCAGCCCGGTGCGGTGGGCCGACGCGAGCGCGGAGAGCACCGGGTCGAGCATCGCGAGCGCCCGCTCGGGCGACATCGGCGCTTCCTTGGTGATCGTGTCGCGCAGCGTGTGGCCGGTGACCAGCTCCATGACCAGGTAGACCGTGCCGTCGGCCGCGTGGTCGCCGCCCTGGTCGTAGACCGCCACCACGTTGGGGTGCGACAGTCGCGCGGCGGCGCGTGCCTCGCGCACGAAGCGCATCGCGAACGCCTCGTCGCCCGACGTCGCGTCGCCGAGGCCGGCGTGCATGATCTTGACCGCGACCGTGCGGTCGAGCCGGATGTCGTGGGCCTCGTAGACCGACGCCATCCCGCCCCGGGCGATGCGCGGACCGACCCGGTAGCGGCCGTCGAGGAGTCGCCCGACCAGCGGGTCACGCTCACCGTCGGCGGGGCGCCGGGGCGCGCGCGCAGGCGTGTCTTCGTGCACAGCCGACCCTCCTGTGCGGTCATGCGGTGAACCGGGCGGGGAAGTGTCCGGAAGGCCTCATGGTACGTGGCGGGACGCTCGTGGCCGGTCGGCGCGCCGTGGACGGCCGCCGCGCGGAGGCGGGGGTCATAGTGGCTGCCGGGTGGGGGAGGATGGACCCATGGACGCCAACGACGACATCCGGCTCGCCGACCGGGACCTCGCGGCGCTCGTCGACGAGTGGCTGGACTGGGACGCCGCGGGTGCGCTGCTCGGGGTGACTCCGGCCAAGGTCCGCACGATGGTGCGCGAGCACGAGCTCGCCGCAGCGGTCCCCGGGAGCGGCGAGCGTCGCCCGATGGTGCCCGCCCTCTTCATCGACGAGGAGGGCCTGCCGGTCAAGGGCCTCCCGGGGCTGCTGACGCTCATGCACGACAACGGGTACGACGACCGCGAGTGCATCGCCTGGCTGTTCCTCGACGCCGATCTGCCCGGCCGGCCCATCGACGCGCTGCGCGAGAACCGTGGGTCCGAGGTGAAGCGGCGGGCGCAGGCCATGGCCTTCTGACGCACTACGCTCACGGCCATGTCTCGGGGGAAGCTGACCGGAATCGGATCGACCGTCGTGGCCGTCATCACGGCCCTGGCGGTGTGGTGGCTCAACGACGGGCCGGGCGCCTCGGAGGAGCCGCCGCCGGTGCCCGAGACCAGCGCGACCGCCGAGGCCGAGCCGGCGCCGACCCTCACGCCCACCCCGTCGCCGACGGAGGCGGAGCCGACCGCGTCGGACGCCCCCAGTCCGTCGTACTCCCCGACGACCTCCCCGACGACGCAGGCGCCGGACGACATGCCGGCGACCGACCCCGACAGCGGGCTGCCCTACGTCGCGCTCGGCGACCTGCCGCCGGAGGCGGCGCAGACGGTCGACCTGATCGATGCCGGCGGGCCGTTCCCCTATGACAAGGACGGCAGTACCTTCGGCAATTACGAGGGGCTGCTGCCCGACCGTCCCGACGGCTACTACAGCGAGTACACCGTCGAGACGCCCGGCTCCGACGACCGGGGCGCCCGGCGCATCGTGGCCGGGTCGGAGGGCGAGCTCTACTGGACCGAGGACCACTACGAGTCGTTCGAGCGGATCTGGAGGTAGGTCGATGAGCGGACTCGCCGCCGTCATCGCCGGCAAGCATGGTCCCGGCGTCCACCACTGGCACTCCGGGCTGGAGGTCGCCGACGTGCGCCACAGCGTGGAGCACGCGGGCTGGACGTTCGGGTACGTCGACGGGGTCGCGCTGGAGAAGAAGCGCGAGGTGCTGCGCGCCATCGGCGACGCGCTGTCGTTCCCCGACCACTACGGCGCCAACTTCGACGCCCTGCGCGACTGCCTGCGCGACGTCGCCGAGCCGACGGTGCTGCTGTGGGAGGGCTGGGGGAGCCTGGCCCGCGCGGAGCCCGAGGTGTTCGAGAAGGTGTGCCGGGTGCTCGGCAACCGCGACGGCGGCCCGCCGTTCGAGGTCCTGCTGCGCGGACCGGGGCCGGAGACCGGCCTCGAGTCGCTCGACTGACCTCGACTGGTCTCGACTGACTTCGTCAGAGGGCGCGCTGGGTCGCGGCCGCGGCGAGCGACTCCAGCACGGCGCACGCCGGCCCGTCCAGGGTGCCGGCCCGCTGGGCCGCGGCGAGCGCCGCGACGGCCTGGGCGGCGAGGTCCGCGATCATCGTCTCGACCTGCTCGCGCGCGCCGGAGCGGTCGATGATGCCGCGCAGGTCCTCGACCTCCGCCTCAGTCAGCTCGGTGCCGACAGCGGCGTCCAGCCGCGCGGCCTCGTCGGCGGGAGCGCCCTCGATCGCCAGCGCCACCAGCACGGTGCGCTTGCCCTCGACCAGGTCGTCGCCGGCGGGCTTGCCGGTCGTCGCCGGGTCGCCGTAGACGCCGAGCAGGTCGTCGCGCAGCTGGAACGCCTCGCCGAGGGGCAGGCCGAAGTCGGTCAGCGCGGCCAGCTGCGCCTCGCCTGCGCCCGCGAGTGCCGCCCCGACGTGGAGCGGGCGCTCGACGGAGTACTTGGCCGACTTGTAGCGCAGGACGGTCATCGCCGTCGCCACGTCGGCGCGTCCGCGTGCCTGCACCGAGACGTCGAGGAACTGCCCGGCGATGACCTCGGTGCGGCACAGGTCGAACACCTCGAGGGTGGGGCCGACCCGGTCCCAGCCCAGGCCGCAGCGGCGCAGCAGCTCGTCGGACCACGAGAGCAGCAGGTCGCCGATCAGGATGGCGGCGGCAGCGCCGTACTGCTCCTCGTCGCCGCGCCAGCCGGCGCCTGCGTGCTCGGCCTCGAACGCGCGGTGGGTGGCGGGCAGGCCACGGCGGGTGTCGGAGGCGTCCATGAGGTCGTCGTGCACCAGGGCGCTGGCGTGCAGCAGCTCCAGCGAGGCCGCGGCGCGCCGTACGGCGATCTCGTCGGCGGCGTCGCCGCCGGCGGCGAGGTAGCCCCAGTGACAGAACGCCGCCCGGAACCGCTTGCCGCCGGAGACCATGGTCCGCGCGCCCGCCACGAGCCGTTCGGCGTCGGGCCCGAGCGGTGCGAGCACGTCGGCCTGGCGGTCGAGGAACGCATCGAGCTCGGCCTGGACGCCGTCGCGGAACGCCTGCTGGGCCGCTGCGTCCCACGCCTCCGTCATGGCGGCGAGGCTATCGACCGTGTGGAGGACCTCACCCGGCGGGATGGTCCGTATTGCGGTCTGCGGGGTCTCGGGCTCCTAGACTTCCGGGCATGGCTACCGGTCGCGGACGTTCGCTCGGGGAGCTGATCCGCTCCGGCGATCGCTCCTTCTCCTTCGAGTTCTTCCCGCCCAAGGACGAGGCGGGCGAGGAGCAGCTCTGGAACGCCATCCGCGCGCTCGAGCCCTACCAGCCGACCTTCGTCTCCGTGACGTACGGCGCCGGCGGCAGCTCGCGTGACAAGACGATCGGCATCACCGGCCGGATCGCCAAGGAGACCTCGCTCATCCCGATGGCACACCTGACCTGCGTGGGCCACACCCGGGAGGAGCTCGAGGAGATCCTCGACTCCTACGGCGCCGTCGGCGTGCACCACGTGATGGCCCTGCGCGGCGACCCGAAGGAGGGCCCGCGTGCCGAGTGGACCCCGACCGAGGGCGGCCTCAACTACGCCGTCGACCTCGTCGAGCTCGTCCGTGGTCGCGGCGACTTCCGCGTCGGCGTCGCCGCGTTCCCGGAGGGGCACCCGTCCGCCGAGTCGCTCGACCACGACGCCGACGTGCTCGTCGCGAAGGCCCGGGCCGGCGCCGAGTTCGCGGTCACCCAGATGTTCTTCCGGGCCTCCGACTACTTCGGTCTCGTCGAGCGGGTGCGTGCCCGTGGCGTCGACATCCCGATCCTCCCCGGCATCATGCCGATCCTGAACCTGTCGGCCATCCGCCGCCAGGGCGAGCTCATCGGCACGAGCGTGCCCGACGACATCGTCGCCCGGATCAGCGCCTACGACGGCGACCCGGCCGCGGTCCGCGCCGAGGGCATCAAGCTGGCCGCCGAGCTCTGCGAGGAGCTCCTCGCCGGCGGTGCGCCCGGCCTGCACTTCTACACGCTCAACCGCTCCAAGGCGACGCTGGAGATCTTCGAGGCCCTCCGGATCACCGTCTAGCGGTGGTTGAGGTGCGAGGAGCGCTGCGCTTGTACTGAGGTGCGAGCTTGCGAGCCTCGAAGTGACGAGCCTCGAAACCTAGGCCGGCCCGATCAGCTGCGCCACCAGGGCCGCCGACTGCGCGACGTACGGCACGCCCGCGCCGGGCGCGCCGTGCGCGCTGGCGACGTAGACCCCGGGCACGGGAGTGGACGGGCCGAGCCGGTCGAAGATCGTGCCCCGGCCCTGCCACAGCACGCCCATCGGGGAGCCGCGCCACTGCTCCACCTGCTGGCGGGGGGAGAGGTCGACCCGGGTGACGATCTGCTCGCGGACGTCGATCTTGTGGCGGGCGAGCGCGTCGGTCATGTCCTCGGCGAGCTTGCCGCGGCCGTGCAGCGTCCACGCCGTCCGGCCCTCGGGGGCGGTGCCGCCGGTGCGGATGGTCAGCAGCGGGTCGGCGTGGATCACCAGCTCCGGCGGCAGCTCGGGGAGCGGGCCCTCCAGCCCGAGGTGCGTGATCACCGGGGGGATCGCCGGCATGGTGCGCTCGACGTGCTTCTCCAGGGTCGGCAGGAAGCGGGGGTCGATGGCCACGACGACCGCATCGGCGTCGTGGCTGCCGGCCGCGGTCGCGACCGCCACGACTCTGCCCTCGCGCACGACCAGGTCGGTCGCCTCGGTGCCGGTGACCACGGTGACGCGTCGGGTCTCGAGCCGCGCGGTGAGCAGCTCGGCGATGCGGCCCATGCCGCCGGGCGGCCGCCACGCGCCGAAGGACTGCTCGAGGTAGAGGTGCACCGCTGCCCACGCCGGCACATTGCGGGGGTCGTGGCCCTCGGCGACCGTCGGGTGCGCGGCGACCAGGCCGAGCCGGTCGTCGCGCAGGTCGCGCCGCAGTCGCTTGTGCAGCGTCTCGCGGGTCTTGAACAGGGAGAGCAGGTCGCGGCCGGGATCCTTGCGGTCCCACGGTGCCTCGACGTAGTTGCGCCGCAGCAGGTCCCAGACGGGTGCGTAGGTGTCGACGTGCTTGGTCCAGGCCTCGCCGAGCCCCGGGTCGAGGGCGTCGAACGCCTCGATCTGCGCGGCGCGCGAGCCGCCGGGCAGCGAGACGGAGGTGCCGTCGGCGAACCGGTGCTCGCGGATCACGGTGAGCGGCTCGAGGTCGCCGCCGAGCTCGTTCTCCAGCGGCCGGCCGGACTTGCGGAACAGGTCGCGCAGCGCCGCCGGCAGCAGGGTGTACGTCGGCCCGGCGTCCCACGTGAAGCCGTCCTGGCTCACCGGCGCCAGCGCGCCGCCGAGCCGGTCGCTCGCCTCGAGCAGGGTCACCTCGTGACCGAGCTTCGCCAGGCGGGCCGCGGCCGCCGTACCTCCGAGGCCGCCGCCGACGACGACGATCCGCATCAGGCGTCGGCCTCGACGTTGATCGCGGTGGCGCCGGTGAGCTTCTGGAGCTCCTCGTAGGTCGTCGAGAACACGGCCGCGGGGTGACCCGCGGCGGCCCAGATCACGTCGTACCGCTCCAGCCAGGTGTCGAGGTACGTCGGCACCGGGGCCGGGTGCGCGAACGGCGAGACGCCGCCGATCACCTGACCGGTGTGGGCGCGCACGAACTCGGGCTTGGCCCGCTTCAGGGTCGGTACGCCGATGCGCGCCGCCGTGGCGGGCACGTCGACGCGGTGCGAGCCCGACGTCAGGATCAGCACGGGGGAGCCGTCGGCGTCGAAGAGCAGGCTGTTGGCGATCGCGCCGACCTCGCAGCCGAGCGCCTCGGCGGCCAGTGCGGCGGTGTGGACGGCATCGGGCAGAATGACGATCTCGCCGGTCCCGCCGAGACGCTGGTGCTCCTGACGGAACAGGGTGATCGAGGGGTGGTCGGCCGACATGGGCCGACCCTATCGGGGGTCTCGCCGGCACAGGCTGCAGTGGAGGGTGTGGATGACGAAGCGACCGGCAACGGTGGACCTGGCGTGCTACCTGCTCTGGCTGCTCGTGGCGGCCGGCCTGGTGGTCAGCATCCTGGTCGTCGTACGCCGTGACACCCTCGCGGAGGCCTGGGCCCCCGAGCCCTCGGGCGACAGCGCGCTCCAGCCCGTCGACTTCGTGCCCGTCATCCTCGTGCTCTACCTCGTCGTCGCGCTGACGGCGCTGACGCTGATCCCGCTGATGCGGCACGGCCACAACTGGGCCCGTCACTCGCTGGCGCTGATGTCGATCGGGATCTTCCTGTCCACGGCCGCGACCGTGCGCACCGGGCCGCCGCCGATGGTCCGCGGAAGCGCGATCGCGGCCGCCGCGATCGCCGCTGTCACCGTGGTGTTCCTCTGGCACCCGGACAGCCGCCGGTTCGCGCTGAGCGCCGGCGACGACGACCAGGACGACTGAGACGGCGGACGCACCCGGCTCCGGCACGACCCTTGACGTCGTGTCGGGGGAGCGGTGTACCTTGATGGTGTTCGAACAAATGTTCGAACACGACGAAGGGGAACCGTCATGGACCAGCCCGTCCTCCCGCCGACCGCAGCACCCGCCCAGCCGGGGCCGCACGCCCTGCCCGCGACCACGCATTCGTACCTCATGCGGGCGGCAGAATCGCTCAGCGAGGCGGTGGGCGCCCGCGACGTGCCCACCCGCTACGCGTGCGCCCACGTCGCCGCTCTGAGGTCCGCCGCCGCGCTGCTCGCTGCGCGAGCGCGGCCCGAGCCCAGCCGACCGGGCGGGCGGCGCCGCCCGCAGCGCAACGCGTGGGTGCTGCTGACCGAGGTCGCGCCCGAGCTCAGCGAGTGGGCCGTCTACTTCGCCGCGGGCGCAGCCAAGCGCGCCGCGGCCGAGGCCGGCTCGACCCGTGCGGTCACCGAGCGTGAGGCCGACGACCTGGTGCGGGAGGCCGACCGCTTCCTCGCGGTGGTCGAGCAGTCGCTCGGCCTGACGCCGCACGTCCCGCTCGGCAACCGGCTCGCCGGGCGCGCCGCGGGCTAGCGGGCTTGGGGGGCGTCGGTCGTGGCGGTGCTCAGCAGTCTCCTAAGGTGGCTGCCATGGTCACCGGTGAGCGCCGCGGCTCTGCCCGCACCGCGGTCGTGTGGGATGCCCTCGGCCCGATCCTCGAGGGCGGCGCCCGTCACGTCGTCGACATCGGCGGCGGCACCGGAGGGTTCGCCGTCCGGATCGCCGAGGGCGGCCACCGGGTCACCGTCGTCGAGCCCAGCCCCGACGCGCTCGCGGCCCTCGGCCGCCGCGCCCGCGAGGCCGGTGTCGACGTCGTCGGACACCAGGGCGACGTCTCCGACCTCCCGGCGCTCGTCGGCGCCGACAGCGCCGACGTCGTGCTGTGCCACGGCGTCCTCGAGGTGGTCGAGCCGGCCGACGCTCTGGCCCGGATCCGCGAGGTGCTCCGCCCCGGCGGCACCCTCAGCCTGCTCGTCGCCAACCGCCACGCGGCCGTCGTCGCCCGCGCGATGGCCGGCCACTTCCACCAGGCCCACGAGCTCATCGACGACGCCGCTCCCGCGGCCCGCGGCCGCGGCCCCGCCGCCCGCCGCTACACCGCCGACGAGCTGCGCGACCTCCTCGCCACCGCCGGCTTCGACGTCCGCGCCACCCACGCCGTTCGCGTCTTCGCCGACCTCGTCCCCGGCTCCGTCCTCGATCTCGAGCCCGGCTCCACCGCCGCCCTCACCGACCTCGAGCGCGCCGTCGCCGAACGCCCCGAGTTCCTCCCCCTCGCCACCCAGCTCCACGTCCTCGCCGGCTGACCCCAACCCCCACCACCACCCCCAGCACCGCATCCGCCGCGGCCCGACCGCCCGGCCGAAGCCGGGCGCGCGGGCGCCAGAACCCGAGGTGGTGGGTGGGGGATCCGGGCGATTTCGCGACGACGCGCCGGCGCCCCGACCACCGCGGCGCCCAGCCACAGAGCGCCGCAGCGCGGCGGAGCGAGCAAGCCCGGAGCACCCACCCACCACCTCGGGCCCTATGGCACCCACGGACCCGGGCGACCGGCCATGACCCAACCCACCAACCTCCTCCACGTCGACATGGACGCCTTCTACGCCTCCGTGATGATCCGCGACCGCCCCGACCTCCACCACGTCCCCGTCATCGTCGGCGGCGGCCACCGAGGCGTCGTCCTCGCCGCCAACTACCCGGCCCGCGCCTACGGCGTCCGCTCCGGCATGTCCGGCTACGAAGCCCGCCGGCTGTGCCCCAAGGCGGTCGTGATGCCGCCCGACTTCGAGCTGCTGGTGCCGGTCTCGAAGGCGATCCGTGAGACGTTCCGCTCCTTCACGCCCGTGGTCGAGGTGGTCTCGCTCGACGAGGCGTTCCTCGACGTGCGCGGGGCCGCGCGGCTGTTCGGGCCGCCCGAGGCGATCGCCCAGCGGATCCGGTCGCGGATCCGCGCCGAGCACGGCATCCCGTGCTCGGTGGGCATCGCCCGCTCGGTCTCGGTCGCCAAGCTGGCGAGCCGGCGCGCGAAGCCCGACGGGGTGCTCACGATCCCGCCCGAGCGATTCGTCGAGATGGTGCACCCGCTCGACGTCGGCGAGCTGTACGGCGTGGGGGAGTCCACCCGCGAGCGACTGCACAAGCTCGGCCTCATCACCGTCGGCGACGTCGCCAAGTTCCCGGTCGACCAGCTGCGCCGGATGCTGGGCCGTCATCTCGGCGGCCATCTTCACTCCCTCGTGTGGGGCACCGACCGCACCGAGCTGCACCCCGGCGGCGCCGGCACCTGGGGGTTCGGCGAGGGCACGCCCGAGGGGAGCATGGGCTCCCAGCACACGCTGGCCGCCGACGTGCGCGACCGCGACGACCTCCTTCGCGAGCTGCTGCGGCTGTCGTCGCGGGTGGCCGCGCGGCTCCGCGCAGCCGACAAGATCGGCACGACGGTCGCGATCACGATCCGCTACTCCGACTTCCGCACGATCAGCCGCTCCCGCAAGCTGCCCGAGCCCACTGACGTCACCCAGGACGTCTACGACACCGCGGTCCTGCTGCTCGACGCCCTCGGCCACTGGGCTCCCGACGTGTCCCGCCCACCCGCCGTCCGCCTGGTCGGCGTGCGGGTCGAGGGACTGCGGCGACGCGTGCCCGAGGCCGGCCGCCAGCTCGCCCTCGGCGAGCGCGACCCCGGCTGGCCCGACGCCGACCGGGCGATCGACCGGGCGACCGGGAGGTTCGGCCACACCGCTGTCAGGCGGGGCAGCCTGCTCTGAGCGGGGATGGGTACTGGCCCACACGAGGCATGCTGCACCACCGACCGGGCATGATCGATCCCAACCGGACACGATTTGTCCGTACCGTCTACCGCGGGCGGGGACGGCTGCCTACACTTGGTTGAAGACCGAAGGACGCTTGGAGGAACAGGTGCCACTCTCAGAAGAGGAGCTGCGACTGCTCGAGCAGATGGAGCGCGCCCTCGTCGCTGAGGATCCGAAGTTCGCCTCCACCCTGCGCGGCACCACGATGCGCCAGGCGGCCCGCCGCCGCGCGATCCTCGCCGGCCTCGGTTTCGCGATCGGCATCGCCGTCCTCATGGGCGGCGCCATCAGCGGCTGGTGGCAGATCGGCATCGTCGGCTTCGTGATCATGCTCGTCTCCGCGACCGTGGCCCTCAGCGCCCTGCGCGGCCAGCGGCCCGGTGCGCAGCCTGCCGCCGCCGAGAGCAGCCACCCGTCCGGCTTCGGCGTCATCCAGGGCGGCAAGGCCTCCAGGCGCAGCCACCACCACCGCCCGTCGCGCGGCTCCGGCTCGTTCATGCAGCGCGTCGAGGAGCGGTGGCGTCGCCGCCGCGAGGGCGGCGGGTTCTGATTTGATTCTGGCCGAGCGTGTCGCCCGACGCCGCTCGCCGCACGGGCCCTCGCAAGCTCGGCCCCGCGGGGTTCGCGCCGTGCCGCTTCGCGGCTGGGGCGCCACGCTGCCGGCCCCGCAGTCGAGGTGATCTCGGCTTGCTGCTGTTCGGCGGCAAGACCTTCCTAGTTCGGCCCTTCCAGGCGCAGCGGTGGCGACCACGAAGCCCGCTAGCGCCCCGCCCCCACCGTCGCCTTGTTCTCGTACGGCGCCCGGAGGCCCGCGCGCCGCAGTGACCGCGGCAGCCACTTCGCGCGGCGTCGTACTCGCGGGGTGACGCCGGCCTCCAGCGCAGCGACGCACGTCGCGCCGTCCTCGGCGAGCCCGGCGGGGACGGGCGCACCGGGGCGCGCGTAGCGGGCGCGCTCGACGGCGTCGAGCACCCGCTCCAGCGCGACCACGTCGTCGGCGACGTGCTCGACGAGCGCGGCGCCGACCTCCCGCGGCGAACGATGACTCGGCCACGGCACGTCGAGGTCGATCGCGGTGGCGTGCAGCTCGTCCCACACGTCGTCGGGTCCTCCGGCGAGGCGTCGTCTCCGCGCCCCGGCCCGCAGCGTGCGTGGCGTCATGAGCAGCACGACCAGGAGCACCGCGGCGAGCAGCGCCACGGCGACGATCGTCAGCACCTGGCCGAGGTCCGTGCCGCCGTCGCCGTCGGCACCGTCGCCCTGGGCCTCGTCCTCCGGGGCCGCGGTCGGCTCGGCCTGGGACGGCCGGTCGCTCGGCGGGAGCTCGTCGGACGGGTTGGAGGTCGGGCCGTCGGTCGGCAGGTCGTTCGGCTCGTTGACCGGCACCCGGGTGTAGTCGGGGACGGTGCGGGCGCGGCGCGACGGCGTCGGTTCGAACCGCACCCAGCCGGCGCCCTCGAAGTAGAGCTCCGGCCAGGCGTGCAGGTCCTTCGAGCTGTACTCCCACACGCCGTCGCCGATCGGGCTGGGGGAGAGGAAGCCGATCGCGACCCGGGCCGGGATGCCGAGCGTGCGAGCCATCGCGGCCATCGCCGAGGCGAACTGCTCGCAGTAGCCGATCCGGCCCTCCGGGCCCTCGTTGAGGAACGTCTCGAACGTCCCGCCGCCCACGCCCTCGGGTGCCCTGCGCAGGCTGTAGGTGAACTCGTCGCGGAACCAGTTCTGCAGCATGAGCGCCCGCTCGTAGTCGCTGGTGGCGGTGCCCGTCACCGCCTGCGCGTAGTTGCGGACGTCGGACGGCAGGCCACCGGGGACCTCGAGGAACTCCTCGGCCACCGAGCCCGGTGTGGCGTTGCTGAAGAAGGTGCCGGTCAGGCCGTAGTCGGGCTCGATCGCCGTCATCGAGTAGGAGATGTCGGCCGCCGTGAGCTCGTCGTCCTCGTCGGAGGCGAGGAAGTCCATCGTGTCGGGATCGAACCGCCAGTCGCCCTCCGCGACCACGGACGACGCCGGGTACTGGGTCGGCAGCCACCACGAGTCGAACTCGTCGGTCGTCTCGATCTGGGACTCGTACTCCACCGTCGGCACGGACGCCGAGAGCCCCTCGGGCTCGGGCATCTCGCCGGTCGCGCGGTCCTCGGTGGAGACGTCGCGGTTGCCGCTGGTCCAGATGTCGCCGG
The DNA here is from genome assembly GCF_013410655.1 of Nocardioides thalensis. Taxonomy (NCBI): domain Bacteria; kingdom Bacillati; phylum Actinomycetota; class Actinomycetes; order Propionibacteriales; family Nocardioidaceae; genus Nocardioides; species Nocardioides thalensis. The sequence continues at coordinate 2,676,547 of NZ_JACCFP010000001.1, read as the reverse complement.
TGAAGAGGGCGAGGACGCCGGTGCGCAGGTACTCGGGCTTGGGGTCGTCGGTGGTCACCCGCAGGAGCGGGATGTCCTCGGTGTCCTCGAGGTCGCGGCGGAGGTCGACGCTGGGGTTGTGGATCTCGATGTCGTCGTCGCCGTCACCGGGACCGATACCGAACACGTCGAGGTCGAGCACCGGCACCAGGACGGGTACGACGAGCGCGAGTGCGGTGGCGGCGACGCCGATGCGGCCCGCTCCTGCCTGGACCGCGTCGGCGACCGGGTTGGTCTCGGCCCACGGGGACCCGTCGACCGGACCGAGCGGCCGGCCCCACCGCAGCAGGTGGTCGCGCGCGTCGAGGTGCAGCATGACCAGGAAGCCGATCGCGGTGCCGACGAAGGTGATCCAGCCGCCGCCGCTGCCCGTCAACCCGATCGGCACCGAGTAGATCGCGAGCAGCGCCAGGCCGGCGACCGGCACCCGGCGCAGCGTGCAGGCGACCAGGTCGACCAGGAGCACGAAGAACGCGCCCGAACAGATGAGCAGGGGAGTGACCGGTGGTGCGTCGGGCCCGATCGGCGCCTCGTAGGTGCGCGCCGACTCGGCGGCGATCTCGAGCGATCGCCCGAGCGCGTCGATGGTGCTGCCGGTCGGCAGCGCGGACCCGACGACCTCGATGGAGACGTACGCCGCGACGAGGAGCACCTGCACCAGGACCACCACGACGCGCGGGGTGTCGAGGCGTCGGAGCAGCGCGCCGGGCACGGCGACGAGCAGGCCGCAGACCAGCAGCGGCACCAGGTACTCCGACGGCATCGTGACGAACCCGCGCCACGACGTGAGCGCCGCCCATGCGGTGCCGACCGAGACCAGCGCGGACAGCAGCGCCAGGGGGAGCGCGGGACGGCCGGGCCTCATCGGGCACCGCTCTTCGCGCCGCGCTCCGCGTGACGACCGAGGTCCTGCCACGCCGTGTCGAGGCGATCGCGCGGTCCGACGCCGACGGCGCGCCAACCGAGACCACGCACGGCGGCCTCCGGCGACGGCAGGTCGGCGGACGGCGCCCGGCCGGCCCACTGCTCGACGTCGAGGACGATCGCCATCGTGCTGGAGCTGTCGTGCCGGATCCGGCGCAGCGCAGGGATGTCCGACGGCTCCATGCTCCCGAGCACCGCGAACACGGTGCCGCCGCGGTTCTGGTCGCCGGACCAGCCCGCGTCGAGCAGCGCACGCTGCGTGGGCGCGAGCAGCGCCAGCCGCTCGAGCATGCCCTCGGTGTGGTGCTCCGCACCGCCGTGCTCGCCACCTCCGCCGCCGCCCTCGGCCGTGACCAGGCGGACGGCGTACCCGATCTGCTCGAGGTGGACCACGATCGACGCGGCGACGCTGACCGCCGCCTCGAAGCTGGAGGCGAGCCCGTGGCCGCGGTGCACCCGCAGCCGGTTGTCGAGCAGCACGGTCGCCTTGGCCTCCCACGGCTGCTCCTCGCGCCGCACCATCAGGTCACCGACGCGCGCGGAGCTGCGCCAGTGCACGCGGCGCAGCTCGTCGCCGCGGCGGTACTCGCGCACGCTGACGTCCTCGGCCGAACCGGCCGCGAACGCCTGCGGCCGGTGCTCGCCGGAGCCGCTCCAGCCGCCGCCGAGCGGGATCTGGGGGAGGGGCACGGTGCGGGGCGTGACGACCAGCGTCGTCGTGCCGGGGAAGGTACGGCGCAGCTCGACGAGCCCGAACGGGTCGGCCACCCGCAGTGCCAGCGGCCCGATCTCGAAGCAGCCGCGCACGTCGGAGCGCACCTGATAGCTGACCTCCCGCTCCCACTCCCGCCCCAGGCCCTGCAGCACGAACCGCGAGCGGGTGCCGAGGGCGTACGGCACCAGGTCCTCGACAAGCAGGGCGCCGGTCGAGCGGCGGCCCCGGTTGGAGATGGAGAGGTCGATCCGCGCAGGCTGGCCGGCCGCCACGAGGCGCGGCGTCGCCGTACGGGAGACACCGAGGTCGAACCGACCGCGTCCGATCACGAACGCGGCGACGAGCGGCAGCACCAGCACAAGGACGCCGACCCGGGTCAGCGCCGACTGGCCGAGCAGGATGGCGCACACGATCGCCGTGCCGCCGGCGGCGAGGAAGGCCCGTCCGCGGAGGGTGAGGCCCGCGAGCGCGTCGCGCACCGTGCTGTCCCGCCCCTCAGGCGGAGCGCTCGGGCACCGGCACCCGGGCGGCGACGGCGTCGAGCACCGTGCCGACCTGGCGGCCGGAGACCGCTGCCTCGGCGCTGGGCAGCAGCCGGTGCGCGATCACGGGGTGGACCAGCGCGCGCACGTCGTCGGGCAGCACGTAGTCGCGCTGCTGGATGGCGGCGTAGGCCTTGGCCGCGCGGACCAGGTGGAGCGTCGCGCGCGGGGACGCGCCGAGCAGCAGCTCGGGGGTCTCGCGGGTCGCCGCGGTGAGCGCGACGGCGTAGCGCTGCACCGCCTGGCTGACGTGGACCTGCTGGACGATGCCGCAGAGCTTGCGGATCTCGGCGCCGTCGGTGACCGGCTCCAGGTCGTCGAGCGGGTTGACCCGGTCGCGGGCGTCGAGCATCGCGATCTCCGCGGCCGCCGGCGGGTAGCCGATCGAGACGCGGGCCATGAACCGGTCGCGCTGCGCCTCGGGCAGTGCGTAGGTGCCCTCCATCTCGACCGGGTTCTGGGTCGCGATGACCATGAACGGCGCCTCGAGGTGGTAGGTCACGTTGTCGACGGTGACCTGGTGCTCCTCCATGCACTCCAGGAGCGCGGACTGCGTCTTGGGGGAAGCCCGGTTGATCTCGTCGCCGATCACGATGTTGGCGAAGACGCCGCCGGGGCGGAACTCGAACTCCCGGGTGTTCTGGTTGTAGACCGACACGCCGGTCACGTCGGACGGCAGCAGGTCGGGGGTGAACTGGATCCGTCGCACCGTCGAGTCGATGCTGCGGGCCAGCGCCTTCGACAGCATCGTCTTGCCGACGCCGGGCACGTCCTCGAGGAGCAGGTGACCCTCGGCCAGGAGGGTGACGAGCGTCGCGGTGACGACGTCGCTCTTGCCCTCGATCACCTTCTCGACGTTCGCGCGGATCCGCCCGGCCACCTTGGCGACTGACGCCACGTCGGCGCTCTGGCCGATCTCCTGCGACTCCACGTGCTCTCCCTGTCCCGTCCTGTGAGGGCGCCCACAGTACGACGCCGCTGGTCAAACGATAGGCGCCCCGGGCGAACTGTGTCCGCGCCGTGACCAACTGGGTCCTCCACCGCCCACCACGTTCCGCTCCACCGTCCCCCACCTTTCGCTCCACCCCGCTCCACTTCGCGCGCCGGGCGGGCGAAAACGGGCGCTCACCTGCGCTTTCACCCACAGGGACGGCGCGCCTGCGACGCCGTACCTCCGGCGAGAAGGGCGCGCAACATGCCCGGATGTGGTTGACGGTGGGGGAAAGTGGAGTACTGTGGGGGAAAGTGGAGGAGATCGGAGGCTGCAGATGCTCTTCATGGGCACCTACACCCCGAAGCTCGACGAGAAGGGGCGCCTCTTCCTCCCGGCAAAGTTCAGGGATCGACTGGCGGAGGGCCTCGTGGTGACGCAGGGACAGGAGAACTGCCTCGTCGTCTGGCCCTCTGACGTCTTCGCGCAGGAGGCCGACCGGGCCGCCGCGCGGCCGATGACCAGCCGGGCAGCCCGCAACTACGCACGCATCCTCTTCGCCGGCGGCGACGAGGGCACCCCCGACAAGCAGGGCCGCATCGGCATCCCGGCGCACCTGCGTGAGTACGCCTCCCTCGAGCGCGACGTGGTCGTCATCGGCGTGCGCGACCGGCTCGAGATCTGGAACCCGGCCAAGTGGCGCGAGTTCCAGGAGGCCGCACTGGCCGAGTTCACCGAGCTCGACGAGGACGACGACTAGCCACCAGCAACGACAACTCGACAGGGATCACCGCAGGGCCAGGCCTCTGGCCCGCTCCACGCCTTCCGGGGCACCTTCCCCGGCTCCGGACGGCAACCGCGCTCGCGCGGTCTGGGACACCTTCCCCGGTCCCAGAACGCGGGGGCGGAGCGGGCAGGGACCTGGTCCTGCGGCATCCCGAACCACACAGCACCACCAGGGCAGCACCGAGAACCACGAGCAGGACCAGCAGTGACAGGGCAGCAGGGCAACTTTCGATGGGGGTCGAACCGATGAGCGTGATGCGCGTGAGCGAGGCGGCGACCTCGCCGGCACCGCCGGCACCGCCCCGTGTCCGAGAGCAGGCGCGCGCCGCGTTCGTGGTGATGGCCTTCTCCGCCGGAGTCTCGATCGCGACCACCGCGGCCCTGCTGGTCGCCACCGGACTCGGGCGCTGACGGGCCGACGACCGTGACTTCCCCACGCCACGTCCCCGTCCTCCTCGACCGGGTCGTCGCTCTCCTCACGCCTGCGCTCGACCACGACGGCTCGGTCCTCGTCGACTGCACCCTCGGCCTCGGCGGCCACAGCGAGGCGGTCCTCGAGCGCTGCGGCCTCGCCCGGGTGATCGGCATCGACCGCGACCCCAACGCGCTCGAGCTCAGCCGCGAGCGGCTGGCGCCGTACGGCGACCGGTTCACCGCCGTGCACGCGGTTTATGACGAGATCCCCGACGTGCTCGCCGACCTCGGCCTCGACGAGGTCGACGGCGTGCTGTTCGACCTCGGCGTCTCGTCCATGCAGCTCGACCTGCCCGAGCGGGGCTTCGCGTACGCCGTCGACGCCCCGCTCGACATGAGGATGAACCCGGACGCGGGGCTCACCGCGGCCGACGTGCTCAACACCTACAAGCCGCGCGAGCTCGTGCGGATCCTCAAGGAGTACGGCGAGGAGCGCAACGCGCGCCGCATCGTCGACGCGATCGTCCGCGAGCGAGCGAAGGAGCCGTTCACCAGCTCGGAACGGCTCGTCGCGCTGCTCTACGAGGCGATCCCGGCACCCGCCCGCCGCACCGGCGGCCATCCGGCCAAGCGCACCTTCCAGGCGCTGCGGATGGAGGTCAACGACGAGCTGCGGGTGCTCGAGCGTGCGATCCCGGCGGCGATCGACGCGATCGGCGTCGGCGGCCGGGTGGTGGTCGAGTCCTACCACTCCCTGGAGGACCGGCTCGTCAAGCGGGCGTTCGCAGCGGCGGTCGCGACGGACGTCCCCGACGACCTGCCGTTCGTCCCCGAGGGCCACGAGCCCGCGCTGCGGCTGGTCACGCGAGGTGCCGAGCAGGCGCCCGCGGAGGAGACCGCCACCAACCCCCGGGCCGCCTCGGTGCGGCTGCGAGCGATCGAGCGCATCCGACCCGGCAAGGGAGCCGCCGCATGAGCAGCACCGCACCCCAGCTCCGCCACCGCGTCGCGTCGCGGCTGGACCAGCTCACCGCGCAACGGGCCCGGCTGGCGGTGGTCCCGCGGCCCCGGGCGGTCCGCGCTCCCAAGGTCCCGTTCATCACCCTGGTCAGCGCCATCCTGCTGGCCGGCATCATCGGCCTCCTCCTCTTCAACACGTCCATGCAGCAGGCGTCGTTCCGTGAGACCGCTCTGGAGGCGCAGGCCCGCGACCTCAGCGCGCGGCAGCAGGCGCTCCAGCTGGAGGTGCAGGACCTGTCCGACGACACCCGGATCGCCAGGCTCGCGCAGGCCCTGGGCATGGTCATCCCGACCACCCCGGCCGGCGTGGTCGACCTCGCCACCGGCGAGATCGACGGAGACCCCGAGCCCGCCACCCGCGAGGGCGCGCTGCCGCTCTACCCGCCGGCGCCGGAGCGCCCCGACGCGCTCGACCCCGACCCGGTCGTCGTCGACCCGCGGCAGACCGACCGCTCCGGCGTGCCGGACCGGGATCAGGACCGTGGGGCGCTTAGGTTGAGGGAAGGACGTCGCAGCGCCCGTCGCTGACGCCCACCCGACCCGCCGCCGACACCCAGGATCCCCGCGTTGAGCCGACCGAGCACCCAGGCACGCCGCCCCGCCTCCGCGCGGGCGCCGCGTCGCGGATCGCCGAACGTGCGCCTGCGCGTCGGCTTCCTCGGGATCGCGATCGTGCTCTCGATCTTCGCTGCCCGGCTGGTGCAGCTGCAGGGCATCGACCCGGCGCAGTACGCCGAGATGGCCGCCGCGGAGGGCACCGAGTCGGTGATCATCCCCTCGGAGCGCGGCGAGATCCTCGACCGCAACGGCGAGCCGCTGGCCGAGTCCGTCGACGCGCTGATGATCGTCGCCGACCCCGCGCTGACGTCCGACGACGCGAGCGACCTGGCGCGGATCCTCTCCAACCGGCTCGACATCGACTACATCCGCACCCTCGAGCGGCTCCGCGTCGAGGACAGCCGGTTCCAGTACGTCGCCCGCCAGGTGCCGGCCAGCCTGGCCGCCGACGTCGTCGCCGACACCCGCGAGCAGGGCTACAGCGGGCTGTTCACCGAGCGCGACCCGCTCCGGGTCTACCCGGGCAAGTACACCGCCGCCAACCTGGTCGGCTTCCTCGGCACCCCGCGCCGCGACGGATCGGCCCGCGCGCTCGCCGGCCTCGAGGCGTCGTTCGACGAGTTCCTCGCCGGAGTCGACGGCGAGGCGCGCTACGAGGTGGGTGCCGGCAACACCATCCCGCTCGGCGACAACACCGTGACCCCCGCGGTCGACGGCACCGACCTCCAGACCACCATCGACAGCGACCTGCAGTGGTACACCCAGCGGGTGCTCCAGCAGACCGTCGAGGGCGCCGGCGGCAGCTCCGGCATGGCCGTGATCATGGACCGCCACACGGGAGAGCTCCTCAGCGTCGCCGACTACCCGTCCTACGACGCGTCGCAGCCGCAGGAGTTCGCCGACCAGAAGCACCTCTTCAAGTCGTCCGCGCTCACCGACGTCTACGAGCCCGGCTCGGTCGAGAAGGTGCTGACGCTCGCCTCGCTGATCGACGCGGGCTACGCCACCAACCGCACCAAGATCACGGTGCCGCCGGTGCTCAACCGCCAGGACCGGCCGATCGGCGACTACTGGGAGCACGGCACGCTCCGGCTGACGCTCGCCGGCGTGCTCGCCAAGTCGTCCAACATCGGCACGGTGATCGCCGCCGACCGGTTCAAGCGCGGCGAGTTGCGGCGGTACCTCACCGCCTACGGCCTGGGCCGGCGCACCGGCATCGGCATCGGCGGCGAGACCCGCGGCATCCTGCCCAACGGCGCCGAGTGGACGCCGCAGGTCGACGACCGGATCGCGTTCGGCCAGTCGCTGTCGGTCAACGCGATCCAGATGATCGCCGCGGTCAACACGATCGCCAACGGCGGCGTCCGCGTCGACCCCAGCCTGATCAAGGGCAGCGCGACGCTCGACGACGGCACCCGGGTCGGCACCGACGACGCCACCGAGCGCCAGGTGATCAGCGAGGACGCCGCCCACCAGACGACGCTCATGATGGAGCGTGTGATCGATCCCGAGGCAGGCGTCGCCCCCGGCGCCGCGGTCCCCGGCTACCGCGTCGCCGGCAAGACAGGTACGGCGCAGCGGGTCGGCGAGAGCGGCGTCTACGACTCGACCACGGTCTCCTTCGCCGGGTTCGCGCCCGCCGAGGACCCGCGGTTCACCATCTACGTCGTGGTCCACGACCCCCGCGAGGGCAGTGGCGGTGGCTCGGTCGCCGGCCCGGCGTTCTCCAAGCTGATGAGCTACACGCTGCGGCGCTACGCCGTGCCGCGGTCCGACACCCGTCCGTCCCAGATCCCCGTCGAGTGGTGATGGCAGCGCCCCGCCCGGCTCACCCGGTCGCGGTCGCGCTCGCCCGGGTCGTGGAGCTTGCGGGAGAGGGTGCGACGACGGAGCCGTCCGACGCCGGCCGGGTGCCGATCACCGGGGTGACCCTCGACTCGCGGCGGGTGCAGCCGGGCGACCTCTACGCGGCGCTGCCCGGCTCGCGCGCGCACGGTGCGCAGTTCGTGGAGCAGGCGGCGGCGTCGGGCGCGGTCGCCGTACTGACCGATCCCGCGGGGCTCGAGCGGTCCCGGGCGGCGGGCCTGGCCACCGTCGTCGTCCCCGACCCGCGCCGCGTGCTCGGTGCGGTGTCCGCCGGCGTCTACGGCGAGCCGGCGGGGGCGCTGCGAATGATCGGCGTCACCGGCACCCAAGGAAAGACCACCGTGACCCGGCTGATCGACGGCGCCCTCGGCGCCGCGGGAGTGCGGTCCGCGGTCATCGGCACCGTCGGCACCCGCATCGGCGGCGCCGACGTCAGGACCGCGCTCACCACGCCCGAGGCGCCCGACCTGCACGGGCTCTTCGCCGCCATGAAGGAGCAGGAGGTCGTCGGCTGCGCGATGGAGGTGTCGAGCCACGCGCTCGTGCTGGGCCGGGTCGACGGCGTCGTGTTCGACGTCGCGGTCTTCCTCAATCTCGGTCGCGACCACCTGGACTTCCACGCCGACGTCGAGGACTACTTCGCCGCGAAGGCGTCGCTGTTCACGCCCGAGCGGGCACGGCTCGCGCTGGTCAACGTCGACGACGAGTTCGGCCGCCGGCTCGCGGCCGAGGCCACGATCCCGGTCCGCACGCTGTCGGCCCGCGGCGAGGCCGACTGGACCGCGACCGACGTGGTCGCCGGCCCGACGGGCTCCCGGTTCACCGTGCGCGGTCCCGGCGGCGTGACGGTCGAGACCTCGGTCGGCCTGCCGGGCGACTTCAACGTCGCCAACGGCCTCGCCGCGATCGCGTCCGCCGCCGAGGCCGGCCACGACCTCGAGGCGGTCGCCGCCGGGCTGGCCGTGGCCGGCGGTGTGCCCGGACGCCTCGAGCGCGTCGACGACAGGGGACCGGTGCCGGTCTACGTCGACTACGCCCACAAGCCCGACGCCCTCGAGGCGGTGCTCCGCACGCTGCGGCCGGTCACCACCGGGCGGCTCGTCCTGGTGATCGGTGCCGGGGGCGACCGCGACCGCGGCAAGCGACCGGTGATGGGACGGATCGCGAGCGAGCTCGCCGACGTCGTCGTCGTCACCGACGACAACCCGCGCTCGGAGGACCCGGCCGCGATCCGCGACGAGGTGCTGCGCGGCGCGACCGGCGCTGCCGAGGTCGTCGAGATCGGCGACCGCCGCGCCGCGATCGCGGAGGCGCTCGACCGCGCCCGGCCCGGCGACCTGGTCGTCATCGCCGGGAAGGGCCACGAGACCGGCCAGGAGGTCGGCGGCGTGGTGCACCCGTTCGACGACCGCGAGGTCGCCCGCGAGCTGCTCGGAGGCTCCGCATGATCCCGATGACGCTCGACGAGATCGCCGCCGTGGTGGGGGGTTCGGTCCACGGGCCGGGCGAGACGCTGGTCGGCGGGGCGCCGTACGTCGACAGCCGGAGCCCGGTCGCCGACGGGCTCTTCGTCGCGGTGGTGGGGGAGCGCGTCGACGGGCATGCGTACGCCGCCGGCGCCCACGTGGTGCTCGGCAGCAGGCCGACCGAGGCGCCGACGGTCGTGGTCGACGACCCGGTGGCCGCTCTCGGGCGCCTCGCGCGCCACGTCGTCGACCGGCTGCGCGCGGCGGGCACCACGGTCTACGCGCTGACCGGGTCGCAGGGCAAGACCGGCACCAAGGACTACCTCGCGGGCGTGCTGCGTGTCCTCGCCGGCGACGAGCACGTGGTCGCGACGACCGCCAACAACAACAACGAGCTCGGGGTGCCCCTCACCGCGCTGCGGGCGACCGCCGAGACCCGCCACCTGGTGCTGGAGATGGGCGCCCGCGGGATCGGCCACATCGCCTACCTCTGCACGATCGCGCCGCCCGACGTGGCGGCCGTGATCAACGTGGGCACCGCCCACGTCGGCGAGTTCGGCGGCCGCGAGGCCATCGCGCAGGCGAAGGGCGAGATCGTCGAGGCGCTGGGGCCCGACGGCGTGGCGGTGCTCAACGCCGACGACGACTACACGGCCGCGATGGCACCGCGCACGAAGGCCCGGGTCCTCACGTTCGGCACCGACGGAGACGTGGCGTGGCGCGGGGTCGAGCTCGACGAGCTGGGCAGGCCGTCGTACGAGCTCGGGCACGGCGGTGAGTGGCTCCCCGTCCGACTGCGCCAGACCGGCGCGCACCAGGTGCTCAACGCCGCGGCCGCCGCTGCGATGGCGATCGGCGGCGGCGCCGGCGTCGCCGAGGTCGCGGAGGCGCTGGCGACGCTCGAGGCCGCCTCCCCGTGGCGGATGGAGCTCCGGGAGCGCGCCGACGGGCTGGTCGTCCTCAACGACGCCTACAACGCCAACCCCGAGTCGATGCGGGCGGCGCTCGACGCGCTGGTCGCGATCGGCGAGCGCAGCGGCCGCCGTACCTTCGCCGTGCTGGGCGAGATGAAGGAGCTCGGTCCCGAGCACGACGAGGGCCACCGATCGGTCGGCGCCCACGCGGCCCGGGCGGGCGTCGACGTCGTGATCGTCGTCGGCGACGCGGCGGCGGGGATCGCCGAGGGCGCCGCGTCCGTCACAGCAGACGTGAGCTCCGCACCGCTCGTCGTCCGCACCGTGGGGCGCGACGAGGCCGCCGCCTGGGTGCGGCAGAATGCCGGGGCCGGGGACGTGGTCCTCGTCAAGGCGTCGCGCGGCGCCGCGCTCGAGTGGGTGGCGGCGCGGCTCCTCGGGTCTGATCTCGACGTGAAGGGTGGAACTCCGTAGTGCTGGCGATCCTCTTCGGTGGTGGCATCGCGCTGATGGTGTCCCTGCTGGGCACCCGGGTGGCGATCCGGCTCTTCACCCGGTGGGGCTACGGCCAGGAGATCCGCGAGGACGGCCCGATGACGCACCACACGAAGAGGGGCACGCCCACGATGGGCGGCGTGGTCATCGTGGTCGCCGCGACCATCGGCTACTTCGCGGGCAAGCTGCTGACGCTCGACGCCCCCTCGGCGTCCGGGCTGCTGCTGCTCTTCCTGTTCGTGGGGATGGGACTCGTCGGGTTCCTCGACGACTTCATCAAGATCCGCAACCAGCGCAACCTCGGTCTGCGCAGCAAGGCGAAGATGATCGGGCAGACCGTCATCGCCCTGGCGTTCGGCGCGCTGGCACTCTCGCCGTGGCTCGAGGACGAGAACGGCCGCACCCCGGCGTCGGACAAGATCTCCTTCCTCCGCGACGTCGACTGGCTCGACCTGTGGTGGCCGCTCGCTCTCTTGCTGATCTGGCTCATCGCGACCGGCTTCAGCAACGCGGTCAACCTCACCGACGGCCTCGACGGCCTCGCGGCCGGCTCGAGCGTGATGGTCTTCGGCTCCTACACGCTCATCAACATCTGGCAGAACAACCAGTTCTGCCAGGAGGCCCCGAGCGCGACCTGCTACGACGTACGTGACCCGCTCGACCTCGCCGTCATCGCGGCCGCGATCACCGGGTCCTGCTTCGGCTTCCTGTGGTGGAACGCCTCGCCCGCCAAGATCTTCATGGGCGACACCGGCTCCCTCGCTCTCGGCGGCGCGCTCGCCGGTTTCGCGATCCTCACCCGCACCGAGCTGCTGCTGGTCATCCTCGGCGGCCTGTTCGTCCTCGAGACGGTCTCGGTGATGTTGCAGGTCACCTGGTTCAAGACGACCCGCAAGCTCACCGGGACGGGCAAGCGGATCTTCCGGATCACACCGATCCACCACCACTTCGAGATGCTCGGCTGGGAGCAGGTCACCGTGGTCATCCGGTTCTGGATCATCACCGGCCTCTTCGTCGCCACCGGCCTGGGCGTCTTCTACGCCGAGTGGGTGTCCCGCCTGTGACGAAGCCCGACGTCACGGGGCTCGGTCGGAAGGACTCCTGGGAGGGCGTGAAGGCCGTCGTCGGCGGCTTCGGCGCCAGCGGGGCGGCCGCTGTCGACAACCTGCTCCACCTCGGCGCCGACGTCGTCGCGCTCGCCGAGAACGCGAAGCCCGACATCCTCGAGCGCGCCGAGCTGCTCGAGGTGCTCGGCGCCCGGATCGAGATCCACACCGGGGCCACCGACACGCTGCCCGACGACGCCGACGTGCTGATCGTCTCCCCGGGCTTCCGGCCCGGGTCGCCGCTCGTCGCCCAGGCGGAGGAGCGCGGCGTGCCGGTCTGGGGCGAGCCCGAGCTCGCCTGGCGGCTCCGTGACCCCGACAACCCGGCACCCTGGCTGTGCGTCACCGGCACCAACGGCAAGACCACGACGGTGCAGATGCTCGAGTCGATGCTGCGCGCCGCGGGCCTGCGGGCCGTCGCTGCCGGCAACGTGGGGCTCCCGCTGACCGAGGTCGTCATGGACCCCGAGCCCTACGACGTGGTCGCGGTCGAGCTGTCGAGCTTCCAGCTGCACTACACCCACTCTGTCGCCGCCGAGTCGGCCGCCGTGCTCAACGTCGCCGAGGACCACGTCGACTGGCACGGCTCGATGGACGCCTACGCCGCCGACAAGGGGCGCATCTACGAGCGGGTCCGCCGGGCGTGCGTCTACAACGTCGCCGACCCGGTCACCGAGGCGCTGGTGCGCGAGGCCGACGTCGAGGAGGGCGCCCGCGCGATCGGGTTCACCCTCGGCACGCCGTCCGTCGGCATGCTGGGCCTGGTCGACGACGTGCTCGCGGACCGGGCGTTCATCGACGACCGGCAGCACAGCGCCGCCGAGCTCGGCACCCTCGCCGACCTCGCCTCGACGGCGCCGCACTTCATCGCCAACGCGCTGGCCGCGGCGGCGCTGGCGCGCGCACACGGGATCTCCGCGGCCGCCGTACGCGACGGGCTGCGGTCGTTCGTGCCCGGTGGGCACCGGATCGCGCTCGTCGGCGAGCGCGACGGCATCGCGTGGGTCGACGACTCCAAGGCGACGAACCCGCACGCCGCCCAGTCCTCGCTCGGCGCCTACGACTCGGTGGTCTGGGTCGCCGGCGGCCTGGCCAAGGGCGCCCGGTTCGACGACCTCGTGCAGGCCGTGCGGCAGCGGCTGCGGGCCGCCGTGCTGATCGGTCAGGACCGTCAGCTCATCGCCGACGCGCTAGCGCGACACGCACCGGATGTGCCGGTGATCGAGGTGACGTCCGGCGAGACTGGACCCGTAGACGGGGCTGACCTGATGGCACGCGTCGTCGCCGCGGCTCGAGCCTCCGCGCAGGCGGGGGACACCGTGCTGCTGGCGCCGGGCTGCGCGTCGATGGACCAGTTCACCGACTACGCCGCCCGGGGCGACGCGTTCGCCGCGGCCGTGCGGGCGGCGATCGAGGACTAGCACCATCCGAGCACCGAGGGGGACGCCATCACCACCGCGAACCCCGAGGGCACGCGCGGCGCCCGCTTCCGCCCGCTCGTGTCGCGGTCCGCGACCCGCACCTGGGTCGGCACCCTCCGCGAGGCGCTCGACCGGCCGCTGACGACCTACTACCTCCTCGTCGGCGCCACCGTGCTGCTGCTGACGATCGGGTTGATCATGGTGCTCAGCGCGTCGAGCGTCCACGGCTACGACAACTACGGCTCCAGCTTCTACTGGGTCAAGCGCCAGCTGATCTGGGTGCTGCTCGGCATCCCGGTCGCGATCCTCGCCTCGCGCGTGTCGACGAAGTGGGTGCGCGGGCTGGCCTATCCCGGCTTCGTCGTCGCGCTCGGTCTCCTCGTCGCGACCGCGGCCGTCGGCGTCACCATCAACGGCAACCGCAACTGGCTCGCGCTCGGCCCGATCCAGATCCAGGCGTCCGAGATCGCGAAGCTCGCGATCGTCATCTGGGCCGCGCACATCTACGCCAACAAGGAGCGCCGCCTCGGCAGCCTCCACCAGCTGCTGATCCCGGTGGTGCCGGGCATGGTGCTCGCGACGACCCTCGTGGTGATCGGGCGCGACCTCGGCACCGCGCTCGTCTTCTTCGCCCTGCTGGTCGGGATGCTGTGGGTGGTCGGTGCCCCGGTTCGACTGTTCGTGCTGTTCATGAGCGCGCTCAGCGTCGTCGCACTCGCTCTCGCGGCGACCGACACCGAGCGGCTCGAGCGCATCACGACGTTCGTCGACCCGTTCAAGGACTTCCACGGCACCGGCTGGCAGCCGGCCCACGGCCTCTACGCGATCGCCTCCGGCGGCATCTTCGGCGAGGGCCTCGGTGCCAGCCAGCAGAAGTGGGGCCAGCTCCCGGAGGCCCACACCGACTTCATCTTCGCGGTGCTGGGCGAGGAGCTCGGCCTCGCCGGCACCCTGCTCGTCGTCGGGCTGTTCCTGGTCATCGCGTACGCCGGTCTGCGCGTCGCGCGCGAGACCAAGGACCCGTTCGTCCGCTACGCGACGTTCGGCGTGATCATCTGGCTGCTCGGCCAGATGATCATCAACGTCGGCATGGTGCTCGCGCTCCTGCCCGTCATCGGCATCCCCCTCCCGCTCGTGTCGTACGGCGGATCCGGCCTTCTGCCCACGCTGGCCGCGCTCGGGCTGGTCATCGGCTTCGCCCGGCGCGAGCCGGCGGCCGCCCGCGCGCTGGCGCAGCGGCGCCGTACCCGCAGTCGGGGCGTGGCCGCCCGTCGGTAACGTCCTGTTGTCGAGAGTGCGGACAGGTCGGGCGGTAGAGGGAGTGGCGGCAGTATGAAGGTCTTGTTGGCAGGCGGCGGTACGGCGGGGCACACGTCCCCGCTCCTGGCCACGGCCGACGCGCTCGGCCGCCTCGAGCCGGGCGTCGAGGTCACCTGCCTCGGCACGCCGCGCGGCCTCGAGAACACGGTCGTCCCGGCCGCGGGCTACCCGCTCGAGCTGATCCCGCCGGTCCCGCTGCCGCGCAAGCCCGGCAAGGACCTCGCCCTGGTGCCGTCCCGGCTGCGCGGCTCGGTGAAGGCCGCGCTCGAGGTGCTCGACCGGATCAGGCCCGACGTCGTCGCGGGCTACGGCGGCTACGTCTCGGTGCCGGTCTACCTCGCCGCGCGCCGCCGCAAGCTGCCCCTCGTCGTCCACGAGCAGAACGCGCTGCCCGGCATCGCCAACAAGGTCGGCGCCCGCTTCGCCTCGAAGGTCGCCGTCAGCTTCCCGGGCACGCCGCTGCGCAACGCCGAGTACGTCGGCCTGCCGCTGCGGCGGATGATCTCCCAGCTCGACCGGCCAGCGCTCCGGGCGGAGGCTCGTGGGTTCTTCGGGCTCGACGCCGACCTGCCGACGCTCGTCGTCACCGGCGGCTCGCAGGGCGCGTGGCGGCTCAACCGAGCCGTCGCGGGCGCCGCGGCCGCGCTCGGCGCGGCCGGCGTGCAGGTGCTCCACGTCGTCGGCCCGCGTGGCAAGGAGGACCCGCAGTGGGTCGAGCCGGTCGAGACCGGCGTGCCCTACGTCGTCGCGCCGTACGTCGACCGCATGGACTACGCCCTCGCTGCCGCGGACGTGATGGTCTGCCGCGCCGGCGCCAACAGCGTCGTCGAGGCCGCGTCGACCGGCGTGCCCGCCGTCTTCGTGCCGCTGCCGATCGGCAACGGCGAGCAGGCGCTCAACGCCCGGCCCGTGGTCGAGGCCGGGGGAGCGCTGATGGTCGACGACGCGTCCTTCACCGCCGACTACGTCGCCTCGACCGTCACCGAGCTCGCCGGTGACCCCGACCGGCTGGCCCGGATGGGGGCCGCCGCGGCCCACCTGGTGCCGAGCGACGCCGACGAGCAGCTCGCGCGGATCATCCTCGACCAGGGACGCCGCCGATGAGGCTGCCCGTCCCCGACGTGGTGCCCGCGGCCGAGGAGCTGGGCCGGGTCCACTTCGTCGGCATCGGCGGCGCCGGCCTGTCCGGCATCGCCCGGATCATGGCCCGCCGCGGCGTGCCCGTCACCGGCAGCGACGACAACGACACCCCGTTCCTCGCGCCGCTGCGCGAGCTCGACGTCCCTGTCTCGATCGGCTACGACGCCGCCCACGTCGGCGACGCCGACACCCTGGTCGTCACCACGGCGGCGCGCGACGACAACCCGGAGGTCGTCGCCGCGCGCGCGGCGGGCAAGACCCTGCTGCCGCGCTCGGCCGGGCTGAAGTCGGTGATGGCCGGGCAGCGGGTGCTCGCCGTCGCCGGCACGCACGGCAAGACCACGACCACGTCGCTGCTCGCGGTCGCCCTGATCGAGGCCGGCGCCGACCCGTCGTACGCCGTCGGCGGCGTGCTCACCGCCACCGGCCGCAACGCCGACCTGGGCGCGGGGGAGCACTTCGTCGCCGAGGCCGACGAGAGCGACGGTGCCTTCCTCGTCTACGACACCCACGCGGCGATCGTGCTCAACGTCGAGGCCGACCACCTCGACATCTGGGGCACCGAAGAGGCCTACGCGCTCGCGTTCGACGAGTTCGTCGACGGCATCGACCTCGACGGGTTCCTCGTCTGCGTCGTCGACGACCCGGGCGCCGCACGCATCGCCGCCCGGCAGCGCGAGGCCGGCCGCCGGGTGGTGACGGTCGCCGTCGACGCAGGCACGGCCGACCTCCAGGCGCGCGACCTGCGCAAGGTGGGCAACGGCACCACGTTCACCGTCGTTCGTGGCACCGAGACGCTCGGTGAGGTCGCGCTCCGGATCCCGGGCCGCCACTACGTCGCCGATGCGCTCGCCGCGCTCGCCATGGGACTCGAGCTCGGTCACGAATTCGCCGCACTGGCGCGGGGTCTGGGCTCCTTCGTCGGCACCGGCCGCCGGATGGAGGCCAAGGGCGAGGCCGGGGGAGTGCGCGTCTACGACTCCTACGCCCACCACCCGAGCGAGATCCGCGGCGACATCGAGGCCGGCCGGTCGCTCGCCGGCGCCGGTCGGCTCATCGTCGCGTTCCAGCCGCACCTGGTCTCGCGCACCCGGATCTTCGCCGCCGAGATGGGCGAGGCGCTCGGCGCCGCCGACGAGGTCGTCGTGCTCGACGTCTACGTCGCCCGCGAGGAGCCCGACCCCGACGTCACCGGCGCGCTGGTCGCGGACGCCGTACCTCTGCCTGCGGAGCGGGTGCGGTATGTCGCAGACCGCACCGCTGTCGTCGAGGCTCTCGTGTCCGTCGCCCGGCCGGGTGACGTGGTCCTGACGCTGGGCGCGGGCGACATCACCGCACTGGCGCCGCAGGTCGTCGCCGCCCTCGAGGCGCGCGGATGAGTCGCCGTACCCCGCAGGACCGCACCCGCAAGCGGTTCGCGCGCCGGCAGTGGGCGCGCCGGTGGCTCACGTGGCGCTACCTCCTCGCCGCGTTCCTGCTGGTGGGCGGCATCGGCTTCGCCGTCTACGGCATCTTCTTCTCGCCCTGGCTGCGGGTCGAGGGCGCCGAGGTCACCGGCACCTCCCAGCTCACCGACGAGGACGTGCTCGAGGCGGCCGAGGTGCCCGACGGCGTCCCGCTCGCGCGGGTCGACCTCGACGAGATCGCCGAGCGCGTCGACGACCTCGACACCGTCAGGTCCGTCGACGTCTCCCGCCAGTGGCCGCACGAGATCCGCATCGAGGTCACCGAGCGCACCCCGGTCGCCGTCGTCGCCACCCCGGACGGCTTGACCCAGCTCGACGCCGAGGGCTTCCGCTTCGGCCACCTCGACGAGGCACCCGCGGACCTCCCGCGCGTCGAGGTCGGCTCGGGCGCCGAGTCCGACGCCCTCGAGGAGGCCGCCCTCGTGGTCTCCTCGCTCACCGACGAGGTCGCAGTCCTCGTCGACCACGTCGAGGTCGAGACCGTCGACGAGATCCTCCTCGAGCTCCGCGACGGCCGCCGCGTCCGGTGGGGGAGCGCGGAGCAGTCGGAGGAGAAGGCCGAGGTGCTCCTCACGTTGCTCCAGCACAAGGCGGAGATCTACGACGTCAGCGTCCCGGGGATGCCGACGACCCGCTGACGCTGGCCGCTTCACGCCGCGCCGCTCAGGTCCGGCGGTGCGGTTCGACGGGGTGACGTCCCGGCGATTTCGCGACGACGCGCCGGCGCCCCGCGCCGAGCGGCGCCCAACCGAAGTGCGCCGTCGCGCGGCGGAGCGAGCAAGCCGGGACGGCACGCCGGCGAACCGGACCGCCGGAACAGGGCGAACACCCGCACCAGCCACGCATTGGTCGGCGTGTCTGCGCCATCCCGCCCAGCGGCCTACCTACTGTCTTCATCACGACGAGGTTGACATAACTATAACCCTCAGCCTGAGGGTCAGAGTTGATCACCACGCCGGACTTCTTCCCCATCGCCGCACCCACACCACAGTCCTAGTCAACGAGAGGTGAAGCCGCCATGGCAGCTGCACAGAACTACCTGGCCATCATCAAGGTGGTGGGCATCGGCGGCGGTGGCGTCAACGCCGTCAACCGGATGATCGAGGTCGGCCTCAAGGGCGTCGAGTTCATCGCGATCAACACCGACGCGCAGGCGCTCCTGATGAGCGACGCCGACGTCAAGCTCGACATCGGCCGCGAGCTGACCCGCGGCCTCGGCGCCGGGGCCAACCCCGATGTCGGGGCGCGCGCCGCCGAGGACCACGCCGAGGAGATCGAGGAGGTCCTCAAGGGGGCCGACATGGTCTTCGTGACCGCCGGCGAGGGTGGTGGCACCGGCACCGGTGGCGCGCCGGTCGTCGCGCGCATCGCCCGCTCGCTCGGTGCGCTGACCATCGGTGTCGTCACGCGGCCGTTCCAGTTCGAGGGCCGCCGCCGCGCCAACTCCGCCGAGGAGGGGATCGCCAAGCTCCGCGAGGAGGTCGACACCCTCATCGTGATCCCGAACGACCGGCTGCTCCAGATCTCCGACCGCAACGTGTCGGTGATGGACGCGTTCCGCCAGGCCGACCAGGTGCTGCTGCAGGGTGTCTCGGGCATCACCGACCTGATCACCACGCCCGGCCTGATCAACGTCGACTTCGCCGACGTCAAGGCGGTCATGAGCAACGCCGGCTCGGCGCTGATGGGCATCGGGTCGGCGCGCGGCGAGGACCGCGCGGTCGCCGCTGCCGAGATGGCCGTGAGCAGCCCGCTGCTCGAGGCCTCCATCGACGGCGCCCACGGCGTGCTGCTCTCGATCGCCGGCGGCTCCGACCTCGGCATCTTCGAGATCAACGAGGCCGCCGCGATGGTCGCCGACGCGGTGCACCCCGACGCCAACATCATCTTCGGCACGATCATCGACGACGCGCTCGGAGACGAGGTCCGGATCACGGTGATCGCCGCGGGCTTCGACGGCGGTACGCCGAAGCGGGCGGAGGGCGCGACCCTGCGCCGCCCGCAGGAGCAGACCCGCAACGCCGAGGTGGCCACCCGTCGCGAGGAGCCGAAGCGCGAGGAGCGCGACGACGCCACCCGCGTGCGGCAGCCCGCGGAGGAAGAGGAGAAGCTCGCCCCCGAGACGCGGCCCGAGGTCACCGTCGGCGCCCGCCCCGAGCGCGCGCAGATGTCGTTCGACGACGACGACCTCGACGTGCCCGACTTCCTCAAGTAAGCGACTCCCGCCCGGGTGTACTCCTTCCGCACCACTTTCGGCCCCGTCGAGCTGGCGTTCACCGACCGGCTCGGCGGGGTCAGTGCTGCGCCGTACGACGAGCTCAACCTGTCGATCGCCGGCACCGACGACGAGAAGGCGACCGCCGAGAACCACCGGCTCCTGATCGGTGACTTCGCCCCCGACCTCGGGGTCGACCGCATCGCCGACCTCCTGCAGGTGCACGGCGCCGACGTCGTCGACGCGAGGGCGGGCGTGCGCCAGGAGGCCGACGGCATCGTCACCACCGAGCTCGACACCGTGCTGGTGGTCCGCGCCGCCGACTGCGTGCCGGTGCTGCTCGCCGACGCGGCGGCCGGCGTGGTGGGCGCGGCGCACGCGGGCCGGCTCGGCATGGCCGCCGGCGTCGTCACCCGCGTGGTGGAGCGGATGCGCGAGCTCGGCGCCGGCGACGTGCGGGCCTGGATCGGCCCCTACATCTGCGGCGCCTGCTACGAGGTGCCCGCCGAGCTTCAGCAGGAGGTCGCCGCCGCCGAGCCCGCGAGCCGGGCGACGACGTCGTGGGGCACTCCCGCGCTCGACATCGGCGCCGGCGTGCGCGCCCAGCTCGAGCGCGCGGGCGTCGAGGCGGTCGACGCGGCCCGCTGCACGCGCGAGTCGGCCGACCTCTACTCCTACCGCCGCGACGGTGTCGGTGCGGGCCGTCTCGCCGGGATCGTGCGACTGAGGGACGTGGCATGAGCCGCGCCGAGGAGCTCGCCGCCCGGCTGAGCCGGGTCCGCGACCGCATCGCGAGCGCGTGCGGCGCGGCGGGACGCGACCCGTCCGAGGTCTCGCTCATCGTGGTGACCAAGTACTTCCCGGCTTCCGACGTGCGGCTGCTCGCCGACCTCGGGGTCACCGACGTCGGGGAGAACCGCCACCAGGAGGCGGAGGCCAAGGCCGCCGAGACCACCGACGTGCCCGTCACGTGGCACTTCATCGGCGGGCTCCAGAGCAACAAGGCAGCCGCGGTGGCCCGCTATGCGGGCGTCGTCCACTCCGTCGACCGGGCCAAGCTCGTGGGCGCCCTCGACCGGGGTGCCGCTGCGCGCGGGGGAGCGGTCGACGTGCTCCTCCAGGTCAGCCTCGACCCGCCCGGCCGCGAGGGACGGGCGGGTGCCGACCCGGCCGACGTGCCTGCGCTCGCCGACGCCGTCGAGGCCGCCGACCACCTCCGGTTGCGCGGCCTGATGGCCGTCGCGCCGCTGGGGGAGGACCCCGAGGAAGCGTTCGCGCGGCTCGCCGACGTACGGGCCGCGTTCCTCGCCGATCACCCCGATGCGACGTGGTTGTCGGCCGGGATGAGCGGCGACCTGGAAGCCGCGATCGCCGCCGGCGCGACACACGTGCGCGTCGGCACCGCGGTCCTCGGATCGAGGCCTGCGGTCCAGTAATGTCCGAAACACGACCAGTCGCCCCACCGGGCGCAGAAACGCGGAGGCAAGTCTCATGAGCGGTGCGATGCGCAGGATCGGTGAATACCTCGGCCTGCTCGAGGACACCGGCTACGACGACTACGACGACGAGCTCGTCGACGAGACGCGGCCCGCACGCGGAGCGGCCTCCGAGCCGCGCCCGGCCCGGCAGCCGCGCGTCGCCCAGCCCGCCCCCGTCGCCGAAATCAGCGAGCGCCGGCGCCCGACGCCCGTGCAGTCCGCTCCGATGGTCGCGGAGCTGTCGCGCATCACGACGCTGACGCCGCGCACCTACAACGAGGCGCGTGCGATCGGCGAGGAGTACCGCGAGGGCACCCCGGTCATCATGAACCTCTCGGAGATGGACGACGCCGACGCCAAGCGCCTCGTCGACTTCGCCGCGGGCCTGATCTTCGCGACCCGCGGCAGCATCGAGCGCGTCACCAACAAGGTGTTCCTTCTCTCACCGCCCAACGTGAGCGTCGCCGCCGAGGACAAGCAGCGCATCGCCGACGCGGGCTTCTTCAACCAGTCGTGACGCAGCCCCTGCGTGGGGCCCGGTGCAGCAGACTCCTAGGTCGCTTGGATAGGTTCTCCGCGTGACCCTGGCCGGACAGATCATCGAATACGCGCTCTATGCGTTCATCGTCCTGCTCTGGGTGCGCTTCATCGTGGACTGGATCCAGGTCTTCGCCCGCTCGTGGGAGCCGCGGGGCTTCCTGCTCGTCGTGCTCGAGGTCGTCTACTCGGTGACGGACCCGCCGATCAAGGCTCTCCGGAAGGTGATCAAGCCGATCCGGATCGGGAACTTCGCGC